>JAEZCG010000175.1 GCA_023430065.1 Pseudomonadota bacterium
GTCTGGATCTCCTTGCCGATGAACTCGGCGTAGCGCGGGGACAGCCAGCCCTTGATGAACTCCAGGTAGCGGCGCCGCTGCTCGTCCGGGAAGTCCTCGCGGCCGATGCGCTGCTCGAGCACGTACATGAGATGCACCGGGTTGGCCGCCACCTCGGTCTGGTCGTAGTTGAACACGGCCGACAGCACCTTGAACGCGAAACGGGTGGAGATGCCGTTCATCCCCTCGTCCGCGCCGGAGTAGTCGCGGTATTCCTGGAACGACTTGGCCTTCGGATCGGTGTCCTTGAGGCTCTCACCGTCGTACACCCGCATCTTCGAGAAGATGCTGGAGTTCTCCGGCTCCTTCAATCGCGACAGGACCGAAAACTGCGCCATCATCTCGAGTGTGCCGGGCGCGCAGAAGGCCTGAGACAGCGCACTGTGGCGCAGCAGCTTCTGGTAGATCTTCACCTCCTCGGACACCTGCAGGCAGTACGGCACCTTTACGATGTAGATGCGGTCGAGGAATGCCTCGTTCGTGCGGTTGTTGCGGAAGCTCTGCCACTCCGACTCGTTCGAGTGCGCGAGGATGATCCCGTTGAACGGGATCGCCGAGAAGCCCTCCGTACCCTTGAAGTTGCCTTCCTGGGTCGCGGTCAGCAAGGGATGCAGCATCTTGATGGGCGCCTTGAACATCTCGACGAACTCGAGCAGGCCCTGGTTCGCCAGGCACAGGCCGCCCGAATAGCTGTAGGCATCCGGATCGTCCTGTGAGAAGCGGTCGAGCTTGCGGATGTCGACCTTCCCGACCAGCGTGGAGATGTCCTGGTTGTTCTCGTCTCCCGGCTCGGTCTTGGCCACGGCAACCTGCTTGAGCACCGAGGGCTGGATGCGCGCCACGCGGAACTGCGAGATGTCGCCGCCGAATTCCTTCAGGCGCTTGATTGCCCAGGGCGACATGATTCCGGTGAGGTAGCGGCGCGGGATGTCGTACTCGAGCTCGAGGAGGTCGCCGTACTGATCCGGGGCGAACAGGCCGAGCGGCGACTCGTTCACCGGAGAACCCTTGAGCGCGTAGATGGGCTGGCCTTCCATGAGCTGCTTGAGACGCTCGGCGATGGAGGACTTGCCGCCGCCCACGGGTCCGAGCAGGTAGAGGATCTGTTTGCGCTCCTCGAGCCCCTGCGCGGCGTGTTTGAAGAAGGACACGATCTGCGCGATGGCGTCCTCCATGCCGTAGAACTCGGCGAAGGCCGGATAGCGCTTGATGATGCGGTTGGCGAAGATCCGCGACAGGCGTGGATCGTGGCGGGTATCGACCAGTTCCGGCTCGCCGATGGCGGCGAGCATGCGTTCCGCGGCGCTTGCATACGCTCCCGGATCGCGTTTGCACAGATCGAGATACTGCTCGAGGGTCATCTCCTCGTCCTGCGTCGAGGTGTAGCGCGACTTGTACCCCTCGATGAGCGTCGTCATAGTTCTACTCCTGTCTGACTCAAATCATGGCCCTAGTCATCCCTTGTTCTTGTTGTTGCCCAATCTCCATCGCTCTGCAGTCTGCCCTGACCTAGCACGCCGCGTGCCGCCGAAACGACGCACCCGGTGAACTGAGTTACGGTAGCGTACGCGGCAACTGAATGGTTGCGAGCAGCCTGCCGCGCAGAGTGCCAGACCTCTGCGGCGACGTCCACGTCAATTCCGACAACGCACCGACACCGCAGTCGGCTGACGTCGTGCCTCGCGACGACGCGGCGTCCATACCGGTGGCTTCGCTGGACCGGTTAGCATCGTCCCTGCCACCTGCGCAGGACGTGAAACATGCAGGGAATCTGATGGCGATCGCACGACGCGTTGATTGCTCTGCTCGCCCAGTTTGAAAGGGCATGGACACAGCTGCGTGCGAGCCGCGCTCATGCCTAGGCACGAGCAGCGGCTGGTTGCATCAATTGCGCTGAAGGGCACTGTCGAGTGAATGGCGATCCGCAACGGTGCACGCCGCCTCGAAGCGGTGCGGCACGGTACACGATGCTTAGGCCGATGCACACGCGTCGAGTTCAAGCCGGCATCCGTGCCATCCGATAATACGCGGATGACTTGCCGGGTTCCCACCCCCATGCGCGTGCGCACCCTCTTCGCCTGCAGCCTCGTCCTCGCGCTGGCCGCCGTGCCCGCGCACGCCTATCGAATCGTCGAAGCCAAGTACCGGGTCGAGCTGGCGCCCGGCGTGTTCCAGGACCAGCTCGTGGTTCGCTGTGACGACGGTCGCCAGTTGACTCTGGCCTGGGAGACCCGTCTGCGCGAAGCTTGCCGCGAGCGTCCGCCGGGCGGACCGGATGCGGCACCCTTGCCGGACGCACACCGCAGCCCCGGCATTGCCGCCCATTCCGATCCGGCCCCTGTCACCGACTTCGGTTCCAGCATCGAAGTGAAGAAGCGCATGCACCTGACCCGGCTGCGCATCCTGTTCGGCGAGGTGCCCGAGCAGCTGATCGCGTTCGAGCAGGGGCCCGGCGGCGTGACGCTGCGCTACGCACCGGCATTGGCTGCGGTCCTGCAGCAGTTCGAAGCGTGCCGCGCCGCGCACGGGTCCGATTGCGTTGCGGTGCGCAATGCCGCCTACGCGGGCCTGGGCGGGCATGCATTGCCGCTTCCTCCCGCCACGGCGTCCCACTTAGTCGAAGGCAACGGCACACGTTCGATTGCCGGCACGGCTCCGGCTGCCGATCCGAGTCGCCGGGCCAGGCGCTCGTTCGAGCCGCGCATCGTAAGGCCCGCCGGGGCGCCGAACGCTCGCACCGCCGATATCGCACGCATCGGCGCACGCGCGATCGAGGAACGGTACCGACACTGCCTGCGCGCCGAGCCGAAGGCGGCGTGCGAGCAAGCCCGTGCCCGTGCCCTCGTCGCAGGGGACAAGACCTACGGCAAGGGGCAGAAGCCGGCTGGCCGGCCCGCCCGCAACGCGCCTGGCCCGCCCACCTGATTGCCCCTCCCTGAAGGCGGTGGCGACGCTCCGTTTCCAGACGCGCGCACGTTGCCCCCGGTGCGCGCACGTGGCAAGGTGACGGCCGCGGACCCGACTGGTCGGCGCTTCGGCGCATGCCCATTGCCGGTCCGCGCACCACTGCGCCGTATCGGGAGGAGCACGCGAGCGTGACGATCGAACGCACCACCATCGAGGCACTGATCGATCGCCACGACCTGCTGCTGTTCGACGCCTACGGCGTGCTGGTTCACTCCGGAGGTGCGCTGCCCGGCGCTGCCGCGGCCCTCGACCTGGTGCATCGTGCGGGCCGACCCTTCTTCGTCGTCACCAACGACGCCTCAAAGCTGCCCGAGACCGCCGCCGCACGCTACCGGCGCTTCGGGCTGCCGCTCGAGCCCTCGCACATCGTGAGCTCCGGCCAGCTCGTCGCCGGCTACTTCGCGACGCACCGCCTGATCGGCGCCCGCTGTGCCGTGCTCGGCACCGTGGACAGCGAGCACTACGTGCGCCGCGCAGGAGGCGAAGTGGTGCCGCCGTCCACCGCGTTCGACGTGCTGGTCATCGGCGACGAGACCGGATACGACTTCGTCGAGGGGGTGGACGCGGCGCTCACCTCCCTGTTCCACCGCGTCGATGCCGGGGAGCCGGTGCACCTCGTGCTGCCCAACCCGGACCTCATCTACCCGCGTGGGGTACGCAGCTTCGGAATCGCCTCGGGCAGCATCGCGCTGATGCTGGAGGCGGCCCTGGCCCGCCGCTACGGCGCGCAGCACGCCCCAACCTTCGTGCGGCTCGGAAAGCCCGAGCCACATCTCTACCTCGAGGCGCTGTCCCGCACGAACGCCCGTGCACCCGTGATGATCGGCGACCAGCTCGAGACCGACATCCGGGGCGCCCACGCGGCGGGTATCGCATCGGTGCTGGTGGCGACCGGCGTGAGCGTGGGCGCAATGTCGTGCGACGACGGCGTGCGGCCGACGTGGTGGATGCGATCCGTTGCACCGACCGGCTTCGCACTGGACGAGGACGAGGACGCGCCGCCGCTGTCCAGCGACGGCATCTCGAAGTAGGGGGCGCTAGCCGGTGCGGGCCAACGCGCGATGCGCGATCAAGGCGAGGAGCCCGCAGAGGGCGACCGCGAGCGCCATGGGCACCGCGCTCGCCTCGTTCGACACACCCAGGGACGCACTCACCAGTGCCGCCAGGGCGAACTGAAGCGTTCCCAGGAGGGCCGCCGCGCTTCCCGCGCGCCGCCCCTGCTCTGCCATCGCCAGTGCCGTGGCGTTCGGTCCGATGAAGCCCAGACTCGCGACGTAACCGAACAGCGGCACCAGCAGTCCGACGAAGCCGCCTGCGCCGGAGATCGCCGTTGCCAGGAGCGCCGCGCCGCATGCGGCGTTGATCTGGTTGGCACGCCACAGCACGCGCCGCGCGGCGTGCGACGCGAGCAGCCGGCGATTGACCTGCGAGGCAGCGATCAGCCCGAGGGCATTGCTGCCGAACAACCATCCATAGTGCTGCGGCGGCACGCCGTTCAGTTCGATGAATACCGCGGGCGAGCCGGTGATGTAGGCGAACATGCCGGCCTGCGCGAACCCGCCGGCCAGCGCATAGGCCAGGAAACGGCGATCGGCGAGCATGCTCGCATACGTGCGCAACGTCGCGCGCACGCCGAGCGACGCGCCGCGCCCGCGCCGTGTCTCCGGCATCCACGCGAGGCTGGCGGCGAGCACCAGCAGTCCGAACAGTGCCAGCGCCCAGAAAATCGACCGCCACCCGAACCCGACGAGCAGCGCTCCCCCGGCAAGCGGCGCAAGGATGGGAGCCGCCCCCATCACCAGCATGATCAGCGAGAACATACGGGCCGACTCCTGCGCGTCGAACAGGTCGCGCACCACCGCACGCGAGATCACCAGGCCAGCGCACCCCCCCATCGCCTGCAGGAAGCGCAGTCCGATCAGTGCCGGCAGGTCCGAGGCCAGTGCACAGCCCACGCTGGCCAGGACGTAGATCAGGATTCCCGCCGCCAGCGGTCGGCGTCGACCGAAACGGTCGGTGAGCGGTCCATAGACCAGTTGACCGCACACCAGCCCCGCAAAAAACGCCGAGAGGGTCAACTCCACCGCTCCGGCATCGGTATCGAAGCTGCGCGCCAGGGCAGGCAGGCCCGGCAGGTACATGTCGATGGACATCGGCGCGAACGCCGCCAGCGCGCCGAGGATCAGGGTCAGGCGCAGGACGGGGGGCTTCACTTCAGCCCAACAGCATTCGCGGCAACCAGGTGGAGAGCCCGGGAACGAGCATCACCAGCACGAGCATCAGCAGGCCCAGCAGGACGTAAGGAACGACCGACCGGTAGATCTGCATGGTGGTGATCTCCTTCGGTGCCACGCTGCGCATCGTGAACAGCAGCATGCCAAACGGCGGCGTCAGCAGGCCGAGCTGCATGCAGATGAGGTACAGGACGCCAAACCACAGCGGGTCGAAGGCGTAGTACTGCACCAGCGGCATGTAGAACGGCAGGGTGATCAGCATCATGCTCACCTGATCCACGAAGCAGCCGAGCAGTAGCAGGATCGCCAGCATCCCCAGTAGCACCGCCCACGGCGAAAGGTCGGCGCCACGCACGAGCGAGACCAGACCGTCGGTCGCCCCGGAGAATGCCAGCACCTGCGCAAAGGTGGTGGCGCCCACGATGATGAACAGGATCGCGCCGGAGATCGCCGCCGTGCCGAGCACCGCCCGCGCCAGATTGCGTAAGGTCAGCGCGCGGTAGGCGAGCGCCACGATCACCGTGGCCAGCGCACCGACTGCGGCCGATTCCGTGGGCGTCGCCCAGCCGGCCGACATGGCGGCGATCACCGCCGCGAAGATCAGCACCAGCGGGGTGACGTGCACCAGGAGCGGGCGCCAGCGTGCCCAGCCACGCAGCGGCGCATGGTCGAAGCGCGGCGCCAGGCTCGGGTCGAGGGTCGCGCGCAGCACCACATAGGCGACGAACAGCGCGGCCAGCAGCGCGCCCGGCACGACGCCGGCGATGAGAAGACCGGTGATGGACAGCCCCGCGAGGCTGCCGAGCAGCACCGTCAGCGCCGAGGGCGGGATGAGCATGTCCACGCCCCCGATCGCAACGATCGGTCCGGTCGCCATGCCCGGATGGTAGCCCCGGCGCAACATCTCGGGCAGCAGCAGACTGCCCAGCAGCGCGGTGGTGGCAACGGTCGATCCGGAGATGGCCGAGAATACCGTCCCTGCCACGATGGCGATGACGGCGAGCCGGCCCGGCACGCGCCAGATGAGATTGTCGAACGCGTCGATCGCCTTCATCGCGATGCCGGTGTGGAACAGCACCTCCCCCATCAGCACGAAGAACGGGATCGGTGTGAGCGAGAAGTTGGTGACCGCCCCGAGTCCGTTGCGCACCACCTGCATGAGCCCGGCCTCGCCGCCCAGGAACATGACCGCGCCGATCAGATTCACACCGACGAAGGCGAACGCGGCCGGCAGCCCGAGCAGCAGCAGCACGCAGAGCAGGCCGAACAGGAGCAGGAGCGTCTGCCACCACAGCATCAGCGGTGCTCTTCGTCGAGTCCGGCGATTGCCGGTGCGCCGTGCGAAGCAGGACGTCGCAGGCGCCGCAGGCACTCGATGCACAGCAGCCCGAAGCACACCGGCATGGGTACCAGCAACCACCATTCGGGAAACACCAGGCTCTTGATCACCTGCGCGCCCGCCGCACGCGAATCGAGCAGCGCGGCCAGTCCGTACCATGCGACGATGGCGCTGACGATGGCGCCGATGGCGGCGCCGCCACGCTCCACGCGCCCCCGCCTCGACGGCCCGAGGAGGTTGCCGAGCACGTCTAGCCGGATGTGCTCGTTGCGGTACATGAGCCAGGGGGCGGCGAGAAACGTCGCCAGGGGCAGCGCGTACTCGGTCACCTCGACGATCCAGGGCAGGCTGAATGCGCCGACATTGCGCGCGACCACATCGAAGCTCACCAGCAGGACGACGACGCCGATCAGCGCCGCGGCCAGCGCGCCGCAGGCTTGCATGAGGAGACGGTAGAGCAACTGCTCAGCTCCTGGTATACCGAGCCCCCTGGTCCCTGGCCTATCTGCGGGTCATCATCTGCCGCAGCTTCGGCCCATGGACCGGGCTGGCCCTGACCACCCCCGCCCAGCCCTCGTCCGTGGCGGTCTTCAGCAGGCGCTTCGCCTGGGCATCGTCGAGCCTGATCACCTCGATGCCCGCTGCCCGCTGGCGCTTGTCCTCGGCGGCGCCGTCGGCGGGATAGGCCGCATTCAGGCCCTCCAGCCACGCGCGCTGCGTCTCGAGAAACTGCCGCTGCGGCGGCGAGAGCTTCTGCCACGACTTCAGGTTGAAGATCACCGACAGTTCGATGTTGTAGAAGCCCGGGTCCAAACGATACTTCGTGCGTTCCTGCCAGCCGAGGTCGAAGATGCCGATCAACGGCCAGCCGTAGCCGTCCACCACGCCACGGTCCAACGCCGTGTAGACCTCACCCGGTGCGACCTGCACGACGCTGGCGCCGAGCTTCTGGAAGAAGTCGCGGTAGATCGGCGCGATCCGCAGCTTGAGCCCGGTCAGATCCGCCTGCCCGATCTTCCGGTTCGAGTAGATGTGGTAGGGCACGCCCTCGCCGGTGCGGGCGAACAGATGCAGACCCTTCGCCTCGAACAGGGTATTCAGGTAGTCGAGCGCTCCGTTGCGGCGGAGTTCCGCCATCCCCATGTCACTGTAGGTGAGGGCCATGCCCTCGGGCACCACCGAGGCCGTGTAGCCGCCGGTGGTGTTGGCGAGATCCACGACGCCGTTGCGCAGCGCGTTGGCCAGTTCGAACGTGGGGATGCTCTTCGGCCCGCCGACGTACTGGATCTTCACGATCCCCTTGCCCTCGGCGTTCACCTTCTCGATGAAGCGCTCGAAATTTTTCGCGTAATAGGTGCCTTCCTGGAAGGCGTTTGCTGCGCGCAGCGTGATTTCCTGGCCGAGGACCACACCGGACACGGATAGCGAGCAACACAGCGCGAGGACGGCGCTGCACAGGGAGGATCTCATCGACGGACTCCTGCAACGATGTGCTTGTCGTTCTGAAGTCCGGCATTCTAGCCGCTCGTGTTTCCTCCAGCCGTGGCTCCGTGGCTCACGGCGAGAATGTCTCGCGCCGCGCTCGACATGACAGCAACCCGTGGACAGCCGTCGGCGAACGGGCGCTCCACGGGTCAGAACTGGTAGATCAGCGTGAGCCAGAACTTGCGCACATCCACCTTGTTCGCCAACAGGTCGCCAGCCACGGCGTCCCCCGCCCGGTAGTCCGCGTACTCGAGCTTGCCGGTCAGACCCTTCAGCAGCGGGACCGTCACCCCGAGGTCGAACTCATGGCCGAAGTCGATGCTGCCGCGGTCGGACTTGAATTCGTGCAGTTCGGCATACACGCCGACCCTGCCGAACTTGCCGCCCAGCGCCACGTACAGGTCGCGCAGGCCCTGTGCCGGCGTGGTGAGGAACTGGTCGGCCCAGCCCTGGAACAGATGGTTGGTGCCAAGCGGCGTTTGGAACCCATAGCGGCCGTCGTTGCTCGACAGCAGCTCGTAGTCGAGCCTGAGGAACCAGTCGCCGACCTGCGGTCCGGCGCCCAGGTGCAGGTAATGCGCGTCGATGCGCCCATCCCCGCCCGAGTAGTCGTCCTGCTTCGCGTACTCGACCGTGTACAGCAGCTTGAGCGAATCGCGCAACGCATAGCCTCCGTTGGCGCGTGCACCGAAGATTCGATTGGAGTTGTCGGTGAACGCGGGCGTCGCACTGGTATGGCGAAGCGCCTGGCCGGTGTTGTCCTGATCCTGCAGGTAGGCGTAGGCAGTCAGGTCGTTACCCGCGCGCCAGGTGTAGCGCACGTTGAGCAGCGGCATGTCGAGGTCGTGCTGATCGCCGAGGATGTTCTTCTGGCGCCACAGGTAACCGGCGACCACGTGCGTGTTCGGCAGGCTGGTGTTCTCCACCATGGCCGCGTTGAAGACCTGCATCACCTGCCGGAACTCGACATTCCCGACGAAGCGCACGTTGTCCAGCTTGATCGACTGGCGTCCCACCCGCAACCGCGTGTCGGGGAGCCCGGTGTAGTCCAGATAGAGCTGGTTGACGTCGGTATCGTCCGGATCGGCGACGATCGGATAGTCCGCGAAGCGCGGATCGTTACGTGTGGTGGCGAAGTCCTGTTCGGCCAGGTGGCGCACATCGATGCCCTCCACGGTCAGGCTCAGCCCATGCCAGGGCTTGGTGCGCCAGCCCAGCAGCGTGCGCAGGGTGAATGCCTCGGCGTGCTCAGGCTTGCCGTCCTGCGCCACGTTCTCGAAGCGTGGACGTAGATTGAGGAGCAGCGCGCCCCCAGTGAGCGCCTCCAGCGGCGTTGCAGCGCCCTCGTCCACGGCTGCCGGTACCTGCGCGAGCGCGCCCGTCCCAGTCAGCAGCGTGGCCACCGCGGCCGTACAAAGGCGACCCCGAGTCCATCGCGGCTGCGTCGTCATGTTCTTCTCCTGCGGTCGGTAGCGGTTCTGCCCGTACAGGAGCATCGGCCAACGACCATGCGGCGCCAATCCGACCGAAGGAGAGGCGGGCGATGTGCGAAGACGTACGCCGGCGGGGTCATCGATGGCCGTGCGGAACACTGCGATAATCCGGAAGAACTAGTCCGCGCAGCGGAGCCTGCCTGGCAAGGGCCTCTGCTATAGTGGTCTGCCCTGTCCCGCCCTCCACAACCCATGGCGAAACTCAGCCGCCGCCTGGGGCCGAAGCTCACCGCCATCCTGGTGATCTATCTGCTCGTCGCGCTCGGTGCCGTCGGCCTGACGCTGCTGATGTCCTGGCAACTGGAAGGGGGAGCGGCGGCCGTCAACGAACTGGGCAGCCAGCGCATGCGCTCCTACCGCATCGCCCTCGGCCTGACCCAGACCACGCTTCCCGAGGTCGACCAGATCGCAGCGGCGCAACGCGTACGGGGCGAGGTCGCCGAGTTCGACCGGGTGCTCGCAGACCTCGAGCGCGGCGATTCCTCCCGTCCGATGGTACTTCCGCGCGCTGCGACGATCCAGTCAGGCTTCGCGGACCTGCGTACCCAGTGGGTAAGCGAGATGAAGCCGCACATCGAGGCCGTGCTGAGCGCAGCGTCGATGGAGATGCGGCGCGAGTTGCTCAGCACCCACGCTGCGCGCACCGACGCGTTCGTACGTCGGATCGACGGCACGGTGCGCGAGATCGAGCGCGCCATGTCGGATACCACACACCTGCTGCGCACGCTGCAGTTCGGAATCATCGCGCTCAGCCTGATCGGCACGGTTGCACTCATCTACCTCATGTTCCTGCTCATCGTGCGTCCCGTGACCAGTCTCGAGGAAGGCATGAAGCGCATGGCCGGCGGGGATTTCGGCGTGCGTCTGCCGGTCGAATCGAGGGACGAGTTCGGGCAGTTGGCGGACGGCTTCAATCGGATGGCTGCGCACCTGCAGGACCTGTACGCAAGCCTGGAGCAGCGTGTGGCGGAGAAGACGCGCACGCTGGCGGACAAGAACGAGGAGCTGGGGACGCTGTACGAAGTGGCGGCCCTGCTCGGCCAGCCCGGTTCGATCGAGGCGCTGTGCAACGACTTCCTGCGCAAAATCATGTCGCGCCTCGATGCGCAAGCCGGCGCCGTGCGGCTGGTCGAAGCGGACAGCGGCAAGCTGCACTTGTTCGTGCAGCAAGGCCTGTCCAGCGAGTTCGCGGAATCCGAGCGCTGCCTCCGGCGCGACGAGTGCCTGTGCGGGGAAGGCGCGCGTCGCACGCACCCGAGCGTCCACATTCTCGTGCGGGGAGCGCTGCGCAGCAAGCCGTTGCGCTGCCGCGAGGAAGGATTTTCCACCGTCGGCGTGTTCCCCATCCGCCTGCGCGAGCAGAGCCTCGGGCTGTTCAACCTGTATTTCCGGGAAGCACGCGAATTCAGCGGACAGGAGCGCTTCATGCTCGAGACGCTCGGCCGGCACCTGGCAATCGCGATCGAGAACCAGCGGCTCGTGGCAAGGGAAAAGGAGATGGCGATTTCTGAGGAGCGCAATCTGCTCGCGCAGGAACTGCACGACAGCATCGCGCAGTCGCTCGCCTTCCTGAACATGCAGGCGCAACTTCTGCAGGATTCCCTCGAGCACGACAAGCTCGACAGTGCGCGAGAGGAGTTGGCCCGCATCCGCGAGGGCATCCAGGAGAGCTACGACGACGTGCGCGAGCTGCTGGTCCATTTCCGCACGCGCATGGCCGAGACGGACATCGAGGCAGCGATCGCCTCTGCACTCGTGCGCTTCGAGAGCCAGACGCGGGTGCAGACGCGCTTCCGGCAATCCGGCGTCGGACTGCCGCTGTCGCCGGAGATGCAGCTCCAGGTCATGCACATCGTGCAGGAGAGCTTGTCCAATGCGCGCAAGCACGCGCAGGCCAATCGCGTCGAAGTGGAGATGCAGCGCGGTCCCGTCTACCGTTTCCGCGTGCGCGACGACGGCCGGGGCTTCGATCCCGACAGCGTGCCCTCGGACCTGCACGTGGGTCTGCGCATCATGCGCGAACGTGCGCACCGCATCGGCGGCGAACTGCAGGTGACCTCCACCCGGGGAAAGGGCACCGAGGTGCTGCTCACCCTGCCGGTCCTCGAGGCCGGACAACCCGCACCGGCACGTCCCGGCACCGTCATCCTGGAAGGATGAGCCCATGAGCGTTCGCGTCCTGATCGTGGATGACCATACCCTGTTCCGCAGCGGTGTGAAGGCACTCATCGCGCGACAGGAGGATTTCGAGGTGGTCGGCGAAGCTTCGGACGGCCTGGACGGGATCAAACGCGCGAAGGAGCTCAGCCCCGACGTGATCCTGCTCGACCTGCACATGCCCGGCCTGTCGGGCCGCGAAGCGGTGAAGATCCTGGCGGAGGAATGCCCCGAGTCGAAGGTGGTGATGCTCACCGTGTCGGAGGATGCCGAGGACCTGATCGAGACGTTGCGCAACGGCGCCAGCGGCTACCTGCTCAAGAACATCGACACGCAGACGCTGATCGACTCGATCCGGCGCGCGGCCGACGGCGATTCGGTGATCTCGCCGCAGATGACCAGCAAGCTGGTGCGCAACATCAAGTCCGGACCGGGGGCACCTGCGCCCGCACCCGCCGAGCGCGACAAGCTCAGTCCGCGCGAGCGCGAGATCCTGGGCTTCCTCGCCCGCGGCGCAAGCAACAAGGAGATCGCGCGCGCGCTCGACGTCGCCGAGAGCACGGTGAAGATCCACGTGCAGCACATCCTGCGCAAGTTGAACCTGACCAGCCGCGTGCAGGCCGCCGTCTACGCCGTGGAGAACGGGCTCGCGGAGGGCACGACGCGGCCCTGAGCCGCACGCGAGCAGCAGGGCGAGGATTCCTCGCCCCTGGGGCTCGGGATGACACCGATGCAGGCAGTGGCCACCGTATTCAAGGGGGTCTTCCCTAGTCCGAACGAACTATTCCGCTGCGCCGACCGGCAGGGCGGACTAGCTCGAATTCATCGGCGACCCCGCCCATCCGCCGAATAGGCCACGTACCGGGCCGACCGGTAATCTCCCCAGGCGTGCAGGAAAAACTCGGGAGAAAACGGTGCCCACGCAACGGACCAAACAGATCTCGGTACTGATCGCGAGCACGCTCGCTTTCACCGTGTGCTTCATGGTGTGGATGATGTTCGGCGTGATCGGCATTCCGATCAAGAATACGCTCGACCTGAACGCCACGCAGTTCGGCCTCCTCACCGCTACACCGGTCCTGACCGGATCCCTCGTGCGCGTGCCGCTGGGCATGTGGACGGACAAGTACGGGGGGCGCATCGTGCTGTTCCTTCTGATGCTGGCCACGGTGATTCCCATCTGGCTGATCTCCTACGCCACGCAGTTCTGGCACTTCATCGTGCTCGGACTGTTCGTCGGCCTGGCCGGCGGATCCTTCTCGGTCGGCACGCCCTACGTGGCACGCTGGTTCGACCGCGGCCGCCAGGGCTTCGCCATGGGCGTGTTCGGCGCCGGGAACTCGGGTGCGGCGGTGACCAAGTTCGTCGCCCCGGTGCTCGTCGTGGCCTACGGCTGGTTCGTGGTGCCCAAGGTGTTCGCCGCGGCGATGCTGGTCACCGCGCTGCTGTTCTGGTTCGGCAGCTACAGCGACGGCAAGCACCAGGTGGACGCCCGTGTGAGCTGGAGAGAGCAGCTGAGCGCGCTGCGCGATCCAAACGTGTGGAAGTACTCGCAGTACTACTCGATCGTCTTCGGCGGTTACGTTGCGCTCGCGCTGTGGATGACGCAGTACTACGTGGGCGAGTACGGGTTCGACATTCGCATCGCCGCACTGCTCGCCGCCTGCTTCTCGCTGCCTGGCGGCGTGCTGCGAGCCGTCGGCGGCTGGCTCTCGGACCGGTACGGCGCGCACCAGGTGACCTGGTGGGTGCTGTGGGTAAGCTGGATCTGCCTGTTCCTGCTGTCCTATCCGCAGACGCAATTCACCATCGTCACCGTGAACGGTCCCGCCACGTTCCACATCGGCCTCGACCCGTGGGTGTTCACCGCACTCATGTTCGTGATGGGCATGGCATGGGCCTTCGGCAAGGCGTCCGTGTTCAAGTACATCGCCGACGACTACCCGGACAACATCGGTGTGGTGTCGGGAATCGTCGGCCTGGCGGGCGGTCTCGGCGGATTCATCCTGCCCATCCTGTTCGGCATGCTGGTGGACCTCACCGGCATCCGCTCCAGCTGCTTCATGTTGATGTATGGCGTCGTCTGGGTCTCGCTGATCTGGATGTACTTCACCGAAGTGCGCCGCACGCCGGTCATGGGGCCGCGCGCTGCGACGACGGCCTGACTGCCCGCGTGGATCTGATCGAGCGCCGGGCATCGAGGAGTCGAAGTGATGAGCACACAGAGCATTGCGCATCCACGCGGTCGGGTCCTGAAGATCTGGACCCCGGAAGACAAGGCATTCTGGGAAAAGGAGGGCGAGGCGATCGCGCGCCTGAACCTGTGGATCTCGGTACCCTGCCTGTTCCTGGCCTTCGCCATCTGGCAGTTGTGGAGCGTGGCCGCAGTCAACCTGCCCGCGCTGGGCTTCACGCTCAACACCAACCAGCTGTTCTGGCTTGCCGCCGCGCCGGCGTTGTCCGGGGCGACCCTGCGCATCTTCTACTCGTTCATGGTGCCGATCTTCGGGGGCCGGCGCTGGACGGCAGTATCCACTGCCAGCCTGCTCATCCCGGCGATCGGCATCGGCGTCGCCGTACAGGACAACACCACCACCTTTCCCACCCTGCTGGTGCTCGCGCTGCTGTGCGGGCTGGGCGGCGGCAACTTCTCCTCGTCGATGGCCAACATCAGCTTCTTCTTTCCGAAGGAGCGCAAGGGATCGGCACTGGGCGTCAATGCCGGGCTGGGCAATCTGGGCGTGTCGTCTGTCCAGTTCCTCGCGCCGCTGGTCGTCACCATGCCGATCTGGGTGGCACTGGGCGGCGATCCGCAGACCATCGTGGACAAGGCCGGACAGAGCGTGCAGATCTGGCCGCAGAACGCCGCCTTCATCTGGGTGCCGTTCATCGCCGCCGCCGCCTTCTTCGCCTGGTTCGGCATGAACGACATCGCCGATGCGAAGGCCTCCTTCGCGGAGCAGGCGGTGATCTTCCGGCGCAAGCACAACTGGCTCATGTGCTGGCTCTACCTCGGCACGTTCGGGTCCTTCATCGGCTATGCCGCGGGTTTTCCGCTGCTCATCAAATCGCAGTTCCCCGAGGTCAACGCGCTGCAGTACGCGTGGATGGGTCCGCTGGTCGGCGCCCTGATCCGTCCGGTCGGAGGCTGGCTGGCGGACCGGCTGGGCGGTGCGCGCGTCACGTTCTGGAATTTCATCGTGATGGCGCTGGCCGTAGCAGGGGTCCTGTACTTCCTGCCGTCCGGCCCCTCGCAGGGCAGCTTCGCCGGCTTCCTGGCGATGTTCATGGTGCTGTTCCTGACGACCGGCATCGGCAACGGATCGACCTTCCGGATGATCCCTGTGATCTTCCTGAACGAGCGCACCGCGGGCGTTGCGCGCAAGGGATCGCCCGAGTGGGAGCAGGCGGTCCGGGACGGCAACAAGGAAGCGGCCGCGGTGCTGGGCTTTTCCGGCGCGATCGGTGCCTACGGCGGCTTCTTCATCCCGAAAAGTTACGGCAGTTCGATCGCGATGACCGGCGGTCCGGAAATGGCGCTGTACTGCTTCATCGTCTTCTACGCAACCTGCATCGCGGTGACCTGGTGGTTCTACGCGCGCCGCAACGCAGCCATGCCGTGCTGAACTGAGGAACAACGATGTCCCACTTCCTAGACCGCCTCACCTTCTTCACCAGGGATCAGTCGAACTTTTCGGGCGACCACGGCGTGGTCACCAACGAGGATCGCACCTGGGAAGACGGCTACCGCAAGCGCTGGCAGCACGACAAGATCGTGCGCTCCACCCACGGCACCAACTGCACGGGCTCGTGCAGCTGGAAGATCTACGTCAAGAACGGGGTCGTGACCTGGGAGACACAGCAGACCGACTATCCGCGCACGCGGCCCGACATGCCCAATCACGAACCGCGCGGCTGTTCGCGCGGCGCGTCGTATTCCTGGTATCTGTACAGCGCCAACCGCATCAAGTACCCGATGGTGCGCGGGCGACTGATCCGCCTGTGGCGCGAGGCGCGCAGGACGCTGGGCCCGGTCGAGGCCTGGGCCTCGATCGTGAGCGATCCGGCGAAGGCGGCGTCGTACAAGGCCGGACGCGGCATGGGCGGTTTCGTGCGCTCCACGTGGGACGAGGTGCAGGAGATCGTCGCCGCGGCCAACGTCCACACGATCAAGGCGCACGGTCCGGATCGCATCATCGGCTTCTCGCCGATCCCCGCGATGTCGATGGTGTCTTATGCCGCAGGGTCGCGCTACCTCTCGCTCATCGGCGGCGTGTCCATGAGCTTCTACGACTGGTACTGCGACCTGCCGCCGTCGAGCCCACAGACCTGGGGCGAGCAGACCGACGTACCCGAATCGGCCGACTGGTACAACTCGACCTACCTCATCGCCTGGGGCTCCAACGTGCCGCAGACCCGCACACCAGACGCGCACTTCTTCACGGAGGTGCGCTACAAGGGTGCCAAGGTGGTGGCGGTCACACCCGACTACGCCGAGGTCGCCAAGCTCGCCGACCTGTGGCTGCATCCCAAGCAGGGCACCGATGCGGCGCTGGCGATGGCGATGGGCCACGTCATCATGAAGGAGTTTCACGTCCAGCGGCAGGTGCCCTACTTCACCGACTACGCGCGCCGCTACACCGACCTGCCGCTGCTGGTGAAACTGGTCAAGCGCGGCGAGCACTACGTGGCCGATCGTTTCCTGCGCGCGAGCGATCTGCCGGGCGGCGCGGGCCAGAACAACAATCCGGAGTGGAAGACGCTGGCGTTCGATGAGTTGAGCGGCGACCTCGTGGTGCCGAACGGGGCAGTGGGTTTCCGCTGGAATCAGAAGCAGGGCGAGGATCTGGGCAAGTGGAACCTCGAGCAAAAGGACGCCACCGGCCGGGACGTGCGCCTGGGTCTGTCCGCCTTCGCATCGAGACGGGACGTCGTACCCGTCGCCTTCCCCTACTTCGGCGGCATCGCGCACGACTTCTTCCAGCACAACGACCAAGGCGCCGAAGTCCTGCTGCGCAATGTTCCGGTGCGCACGCTGCAGCTGGCCGACGGCGACGGGCTGGTGACCACGGTGTTCGATCTGCTTGCCGCCAACTATGGCGTGGATCGCGACCTCGGCGACCGCTGCCCGAAATCCTACGACGAGGACAAGCCCTACACGCCCAAATGGCAGGAGTCGATCACCGGCGTGCCGGCCGAGCACGTCATCGCAGTGGCGCGCCAGTTCGCAGAGAACGCGGAGAAGACACAGGGCAAATCCATGGTGATCATCGGAGCGGCGATGAATCACTGGTACCACTGCGACATGAACTATCGCGCGATCATCAACATGCTGATGATGTGCGGCTGCATCGGCCAGTCCGGCGGGGGCTGGGCGCATTACGTGGGCCAGGAGAAGCTGCGTCCGCAGACCGGATGGACGGCGCTCGCCTTCGCACTGGACTGGCACCGTCCGCCCCGCCAGCAGAACTCGACGTCCTTCTTCTACGCGCACACCGACCAGTGGCGCTACGAAAAGCTGCAGGTGAACGAGATCCTTTCCCCTCTGGCCGAGGCCAAGGACTTCGGCGGCAGCTTCATCGATTTCAACGTGCGCGCAGAGCGCATGGGCTGGCTGCCCTCGGCGCCGCAACTCAAGACCAACCCCCTGCAGGTGTGCCGCGACGCGACCAAGGCCGGGATGGATCCCAGGGACTATGCAGTGAAGGCGCTCGAGGACGGGAGTCTGCAGTTGTCCTGCGAGGATCCCGACGATCCGGCCAACTTCCCGCGCAACATGTTCGTATGGCGTTCGAATCTGCTGGGCTCCTCGGGCAAGGGCCACGAGTACTTTCTCAAGCACCTGCTCGGCACTCGGCACGGCGTGCAGGGCAAGGATCTGGGCGAAGACGACGCCAAGCCGCAGGAAGTCGTCTGGCACGCCCAAGCCCCTGAAGGCAAGCTCGACCTGCTGGTGACGCTGGACTTCCGCATGAGTACCACCTGCCTGTATTCGGACATCGTGCTGCCGACAGCGACCTGGTACGAGAAGAACGACCTCAATACCTCGGACATGCATCCCTTCATCCATCCGCTGTCCTGTGCCGTGGATCCGGCATGGGAAGCGCGCTCGGACTGGGAGATCTACAAGGGCATCGCGCGCAAGTTCTCGCAGCTTGCCGACGGTCATCTGGGCATGGAGAAGGAGCTCGTGCTCACGCCGTTGATGCACGACACGCCGGCGGAGCTGGCTCAGGCGCTCGACGTGAAGGATTGGAAGAAGGGGGAATGCGACCTCATTCCAGGCAAGACCGCCCCGCAGATGACGGTGGTCGAACGCGACTACGTGAACACGTACAAGAAGTTCACCGCGCTCGGCCCGCTCATGGTCAAGGCCGGAAACGGCGGCAAAGGCATCAGCTGGAACACCGAGCACGAGGTGAACAATCTCGCCGAGCTCAACCGGGTCGTCGGCGAGCCCGGTGTGAGCATGGGCCTGCCGCGCATCGAAACCGACATCGATGCCGCCGAGGTCATCCTCATGCTGGCGCCGGAAACCAACGGCGAGGTCGCGGTCAAGGCCTGGGACGCGCTGTCCAGAATCACCGGCCGGGAGCACCAGCACCTGGCCATTCCGCGCGAAGACGAGAAGATCCGCTTCCGCGACGTGCAGGCGCAGCCGCGCAAGATCATCTCCTCACCCACCTGGTCCGGGATCGAATCGGAACGGGTGAGCTACAACGCCGGCTGGACCAACGTGCACCAGCTGATCCCGTGGCGCACGCTCACCGGCCGCCAGCAGTTCTACCAGGACCACAAGTGGATGCTGGCCTTCGGCGAGGGGCTGTGCGTGTATCGCCCGCCGGTGGACACGCGTACGGTCGGCGCGATGGCCGGCGCCAGGCCGAACGGCAATCCCGAACTGCTGCTGAACTTCATCACGCCGCACCAGAAGTGGGGCATCCACAGCACCTACACCGACAACCTGATCATGCTGACGTTGTCGCGCGGCGGCCCCATCGTGTGGCTGTCCGAGAACGACGCGCAGCGCGCCGGCATCCAGGACAACGACTGGATCGAACTGTTCAACGTGAACGGCGCCATCACCGCCCGTGCCGTGGTCTCGCAGCGGGTGAAGGACGGCATGGTGATGATGTACCACGCGCAGGAGAAGATCGTGAATGTCCCCGGCTCCGAGATCACCGGCACCCGGGGCGGCATCCACAACTCGGTCACGCGCTGCGTGGTCAAACCCACCCACATGATCGGCGGCTATGCGCAGCTGAGCTACGGTTTCAACTACTACGGCACGATCGGCACCAACCGGGACGAGTTCGTGGTGGTGCGCAAGATGGCCACGGTCGACTGGATGGACACGCCGGCGGCTGCGGCCAGCGCATGAACGACGGCGCCAACCACGACGGCACGAAGACACGAAGAACGGCAAGAGAATCGATTTTCTTGGTGCCTTCGTGTCTTCGTGGTGAATAGTCTTTGACGAGGTAGATCAAGCATGAAAATCCGCGCCCAGATCGGCATGGTCCTCAACCTGGACAAGTGCATCGGCTGCCACACCTGCTCGGTCACGTGCAAGAACGTGTGGACCTCCCGCGAGGGAATGGAGTACGCCTGGTTCAACAACGTCGAGACCAAGCCCGGGATCGGCTACCCGAAGGACTGGGAGAACCAGGAGCGCTGGCATGGCGGCTGGAAGCGCAAAGCCAACGGCAGGATCGAACCGAGAATCGGCAGCAAGCTGCAGGTGCTGATGAAAATCTTCGCCAACCCGCACCTGCCGGAGATCGACGACTACTACGAACCGTTCACCTTCGACTACGAGCATCTGCACACGGCGCCCGAGATGCAGGCGGCGCCGGTGGCTCGGCCGCGCAGCCTGATCAGCGGTCAACGCATGGAAAAGATCGAGTGGGGCCCGAACTGGGAGGAGATCCTCGGCGGCGAGTTCGCCAAGCGCGCGCAGGACGCCAACTTCGAGGCCGTCCAGAAGGACATCTACGGGCAGTTCGAGAACACCTTCATGATGTACCTGCCGCGCCTGTGCGAGCACTGCCTCAATCCGGCATGCGTCGCCGCCTGCCCCTCGGGCTCGATCTACAAGCGCGAGGAGGACGGTATCGTGCTCATCGACCAGGACAAGTGCCGCGGCTGGCGCATGTGCGTGTCGGCCTGTCCCTACAAGAAGATCTACTACAACTGGCAGTCGGGGAAGGCCGAGAAGTGCATCTTCTGCTATCCGCGCATCGAGGCCGGACAGCCCACGGTGTGTTCCGAGACCTGCGTGGGCCGCATCCGCTACCTGGGCGTTCTGCTCTACGACGCCGATCGCATCGAGCAGGCCGCGTCGGCCGAGAATCCGCAGGACCTGTATCAGGCGCAACTCGACGTGTTCCTGAATCCCCATCTCCCGCAGATCCAGGAGCAGGCGCGCCGCGACGGCGTGCCCGATGCCTGGCTGCAGGCCGCGCAGCAGTCGCCGGTGTACAAGATGGCAATGGACTGGAAGATCGCCTTCCCCCTGCATCCCGAGTACCGCACGCTGCCGATGGTCTGGTACGTGCCCCCGCTCTCGCCCATCCAGTCCGCGGCAAACGCCGGTGACATCGGCAGCTTCGGGCAGCTGCCCGATGTTCGCAGCCTGCGCATTCCGGTGCGCTATCTCGCGAACCTGCTCACCGCCGGCGACGAGGCACCGGTGATCGCCGCGCTCGAACGCATGCTGGCCATGCGCGCCTTCATGCGGGAGCGCCACGTCGACAAACGCGAGAACGCGCAGGTGCTGCGCCAGGTCGGCCTGAGCACGCGCGAGGTGGAGGAGATGTACCGCTACCTCGCCATTGCGAACTACGAGGACCGCTTCGTCATTCCGACCACGCACCGCGAGTACGCCGAAAACGCCTTCGACCTGAGAGGCGGGTGCGGCTTCTCGTTCGGAAACGGCTGCTCGGACGGCACCAGCACGACCAGTCTCTTCGGCGGCAAGAAGCGCAAGACCATACCCGTCAAGGCCATTTGAGAAAGTGAACCACGAAGAATCACGAAGAGAATTCATCACAGAGGACACAGAGGATCACCGAGGAAGGGCTAGGTCATTTCTCCTGATGCATTTTCCTCTGCGTGCCTCTGTGCCCTGTGTTAGCAGAGTTCTTCTTTTTCGTGTTCATCATTCTCGATGAAGTTGGAGATCCCGCCACGCTATGAAGACGTTCAAAGCACTCGGCGCCCTGCTCGCCTACCCCACGCAGGAACTGATCGACGCCCTGCCCGACCTGTTCGCCGCGATCGTCGAGGAGGGCGTCGTGCCGCGTGCGCAGCGCGAACCGCTGAAGGAACTGCTGCGCTGGATGAGCGGCCGCGACCTACTCGACCTCGAGGAGCAGTATGTCGAGTGGTTCGACCGCGGGCGGGCAACCTCGCTGCATCTATTCGAGCACGTGCACGGCGAATCGCGCGATCGCGGCCAGGCGATGGTGGACCTCATGGCGTTGTACGAGGCCGAAGGACTGCACCTGGCCGGCCATGAACTGCCGGACTACCTGCCGGCCATCCTCGAATACCTCGCCCATCGCCCGCTCCCCGCCGCCAACGAGATGATCGGCGACTTCGCCCATCTCATCCGCGGCATCGGCGCGCAGTTGAGCAGGCGCCACAGCCCCTACGCCGCGGTGATGGCCGCGCTGCTGGCGGTCGCGGGGGAGCCGGGCTTCGAACACGACGCACCGCCCGCAGAACCGGGGAAGAGCATGGACGAGGAGTGGGCCGAGGAACCCGTGGTGTTCGGTCCCGCGGCGGCACCGGCCTGCGGAACCGGCTCGCTGCGCCGGCCGCCCGGACCCCGGCCCTCGCCTCGCTGACGCCCTCGAAACCGAGTCACCAATCACGACTCACGAGTCACGAACCACGAATCACGAATCACGAGTCACGAATCACGAATCACGAGTCACGAGGCAACCCATGAACCAGTTCCTCTTCGGCATCTACCCCTACATCTGCCTGGCCGTGTTCCCGGTCGGCAGCCTGCTGCGTTTCGACCGCGAGCAGTACACCTGGCGCAGCGGCTCGTCTCAGCTGTTGCGGGCGCGGCAGCTGCGGCTGGGGTCGAACCTGTTTCACGCCGGCGTGCTGTTCCTCCTCTTCGGCCACTTCTTCGGCATGCTCACGCCACACTGGGCCTACGAACATTTCCTCAGCGCAGGTGACAAGCAGCTGATGGCGATGATCACGGGCGGCATCGCGGGCGTACTGGCCATCGTCGGCCTGACCCTCCTGCTGCACCGGCGTCTCGCCGATCCGCGCATACGTGCCACCAGCAGCCGGATGGACATT
>JAEZCG010000243.1 GCA_023430065.1 Pseudomonadota bacterium
TGTCGGCGCCGGCGCCGTTGACGATCCGCCCGTCCTTCTTCAGCCGCACGGTCACCTCGCCCTGGGAATCGGTCCCGGACGTGATGCTGTTCACCGAATACAGCTGCAGCTGCGCGCCGCTGCCGACGATGGTCTCGATGGCCTTGAAGGTGGCATCCACCGGTCCGTCGCCCTGGGCCTCGGCGCGCTTCTCGGCGGCCGCCTCGCCCACCACCACCTTCGCGAACGAGGCCTCGCCGGTCTCCGAGTGCGCCATCATCGACACCAGCTTGAAGTGCTCCTGCTCCATCGTGACGGCCTCGTCCCCGACCAGCATCTGGATGTCCTCGTCGAAGATCTCGGACTTCTTGTCGGCCAGGTCCTTGAACTTGGCGAAGGCGACATTGATCGCCTCCTCGCTCTCGAGCTCGACGCCCAGTTCCTTGAGACGCTGCTTGAAGGCATTGCGGCCGGAGAGCTTGCCGAGCACGAGCTTGTTGGTGCTCCAGCCCACATCCTCGGCGCGCATGATCTCGTAGGTTTCCCGGCTCTTGATCACGCCGTCCTGGTGGATTCCCGACTCGTGCGCGAATGCGTTGGCACCGACGATTGCCTTGTTCGGCTGCACCGGGAAGCCGGTGATGCTCGACACGAGCTTGCTCGCCGGCACGATCTGCGTGGCATCGATGCGCGTGTCGCAGGGGAAGTAGTCCTGGCGAGTACGCACCGCCATCACGATCTCCTCGAGCGACGCGTTACCCGCGCGCTCGCCCAGTCCATTCACTGTGCACTCCACCTGCCGCGCCCCGTTCATCACGGCCGACAGGGAATTGGCCACTGCCAGTCCGA
The DNA here is from genome assembly GCA_023430065.1 of Pseudomonadota bacterium. Classification (GTDB taxonomy): domain Bacteria; phylum Pseudomonadota; class Gammaproteobacteria; order Burkholderiales; family SHXO01; genus SHXO01. Next base: position 829 of record JAEZCG010000243.1, read on the forward strand.
GGTCGTTGTGGCAATGCACCGACCACACCGCCTTGTCGGAACTCGGAATGCGCTCGCGCAACTGGCGAATGAGCGTGCCGAACTGCTCCGGCATGGTGTAGCCGACGGTGTCGGGGACGTTGATGGTCGTGGCGCCCGCGGCGATGACGGCCTCGAGGATGCGGCACAGGAACTCCGGCTCGGACCGCCCGGCATCCTCCGGCGAGAACTCGACGTCGTCGCGGAAGGATCTGGCGAGCTTGACTGCCCTCACCGCCTGCTCGACCACCTGGTCGGGCGACATGCGCAGCTTGCGCTCCATGTGGATCGGCGAGGTGGCGATGAAGGTATGGATACGCCCGGCGTTGGCATTACGCAAGGCCTCGCCGGCGCGCTTGACGTCGTGATCGTTGGCGCGCGCCAGGCCGCATACGATGCTGTCTTTGACGGCGTCGGCAATCGCCTTCACCGCCTCGAAATCGCCGTTGCTGGCAGCCGGGAAGCCCGCCTCGATCACGTCCACGCGCAGTCGCTCCAGCTGGCGCGCGATGCGCATCTTTTCCTCGCGAGTCATGGACGCGCCGGGGCTCTGTTCGCCGTCGCGCAGCGTGGTATCGAAGATGATCAAGCGGTCTTTCATGTCTGCTCTCCTGATTTCGCCCTGGGTCGGGTGGAACGGTCACGGCCGACGGCGAACGCACGGGCGTCTATCGGATCCTGCTGGATCCGCCGGATACTGCCAAATTTCGGGGGGATCGTGTCAGTGCGCGCGGCCGCGCAGCAGCAGCCCGGCCAGCAGCGGGAGGCTGGTCGGCAGGAACGGGAAGGATCGACCTGCGTGCGACATGATGCGCAGGAACATAACCGTCTTTTTTCGGCGGCGCAAGAGCGCCGTCAGGGGAGATCGGGTGGCCGCAGCTGGCTTTCGCGTGCCTCACGGCGGGCCTTCATCCTGCTGTACATCGCATGCACGTATCCGGATGCGGCATACAGCAGAAAGATGCTGAACAGCAGCTCCGGGACATTGTCGACCACCTGGGACAGCACGACCACCATCAGGACCAGCAGAACGACTGCGCTGAACGGCACGGGGCGCCGCAGGTTGATGTCCTTTCCGCTGTAGAACCGGACGTTGCTGACCATGGTCAGGCCGGCGAATACGGCGAGGCCCCACGCAACCCAGCGCATCTCGTCGATCCGATACGGCTCGAAGTCGAACGCCTCCATGGTCCAGACGAAGCCCGCGACCAGGCCGGCCGCGGCCGGGCTGGGTAGGCCCTGGAAGAAGCGCTTGTCCACCACGGCGACGTTGGTGTTGAAGCGCGCCAGGCGTAGGGCGGCGCAGGCGCAGTAGACGAAAGCGGCGACCCAGCCCATGCGGCCCATCCCCTTGAGGGCCCACTCGTACATGATCAGGGCGGGCGCGGCGCCGAACGCCACCATGTCGGACAGGCTGTCGTACTCGGCCCCGAACGGGCTTTGGGTGTGGGTGAGCCGGGCAACCCGGCCGTCCATGCCGTCGAACACCATGGCGAAAAAGATTGCGATGGCGGCCAGTTCGAAGCGCCCGTTCATGGCCTGGACGATGGCATAGAACCCGGCGAACAACGCCACCGTGGTGATGGCGTTGGGAAGCATGTAGATGCCGGTTCGCCGGAAGCGGCCGCGTTCGAGCCACTTGGGCCTGAGCTCGTTCTCGGCTTCGATCTCGTCCTCGAGGTCCCGCTTGTCTTGCTCGTCCATGCCCGCGATTGTATCCACCAGCGGGCGTCCCGTCCGGCGTCTGCGCTGCCTGTCGGCGAGGCTCATCAGTCGACCGTCACGCGCGGGCGGCCAACTCCGCCACGACGCTGAGACCGGCGGTGGTCTTGTCGCCCACGCTCACGCGCGCGACCGTGCCCACCGGCAGATAGAGGTCCACGCGTGATCCGAACCGGATGAAGCCGTAGCGCTGCCCGGCGGCGACATGGTCGCCCTCGCGCACATAACAGAGAATGCGGCGGGCGATCAGGCCGGCGATCTGCACGCACGTGACGTCGATGCCGTCGTCCGTTCGCAGGTGCAATGCCATGCGCTCATTCTCGGCGGACGCCTTGTCGAGCGCCGCGTTGACGAAGTTGCCGGCGTTGTACCAGGTCTTGACCACCGTTCCCGTGACCGGCGCCCGGTTCGAGTGCACGTTGAACACGTTCATGAACACGCTGATCTTGAGCGCGTCCCGATCGAGATACGGATCGCGCGTCCGACCCACCACGATCACGCGCCCGTCCGCCGCCGACAGCACGCTGGGGTGCGAGCCGACGATGCTGCGCGAGGGGTCGCGGAAGAACTGCAGCACGAACACCAGCGCAATCCAGAACGGAATCGACCACCAGCCGAACAGCATGGTGGCCAGGAGCGCCACGCCCAAGGTGACCAGCACATGCGGCCACCCCTCACGGGCGATGATGGGATGCGAGTCGGGCATTCTGATGACGGAATTGGCTGCTGGGGGTCTGGCCGCTCATGGTTTGGACCGGGTCGACCGCGGGTTCGCACGGGCGAGATTCCGGGCCCATTCGGCTTGTCGCGCTGCACTCCCCGACCCGGTGATAGCCGGGATGGGCACTGCTCTGCAAGTGGGAATCCCGGCGATCGCCGGGATGCCCGCCGGCCGTGCTCAGTTCTTCGACTTGTCCACCAGTCGATCCTTCTTCAGCCACGGCATCATCGCACGCAGCTTCTCGCCGACCACCTCGATCTGGTGCTCGCGGCCGATGCGGCGCATGGCGCCGAGCTTGGTCGCCCCGGTCTGGTTCTCGAGCAGGAATTCCTGGGCGTACTGGCCGGTCTGGATCTCTTTGAGGATCTTGCGCATCTCGTTCTTCGACTCCTCGGTGATGATGCGCGGACCGCGGGTGAAGTCGCCGTACTCCGCGTTGTTGGAGATCGAGTAGCGCATGTTGGCAATGCCGCCCTCGTACATGAGGTCGACGATCAGCTTGAGTTCGTGCAGGCACTCGAAGTAGGCCATCTCCGGCGCGTAACCGGCCTCGACCAGCACCTCGAAGCCGGCCTGCACCAGCGCAGTGGTGCCGCCGCAGAGGACGACCTGCTCGCCGAACAGGTCGGTCTCGGTCTCCTCCCGGAAATTGGTTTCGATCACACCCGCGCGCGCGCCGCCGATGGCCGCCGCGTACGACAGTGCCAGATCGCGCGCCTTGCCGCTCTTGTCCTGGGCGACCGCGATCAGGCAGGGCGTGCCCCCGCCGTCGACATAGGTGCGGCGCACCGTGTGGCCCGGTGCCTTCGGCGCGATCATCACGCAGTCGATATCCTCGCGCGGCACCACCTGGCCGAAGTGCACGTTGAAGCCGTGCGCGAAGGCCAGTGTGGCCTCCCGCTTCATGTTCGGCTCGACGTCCTTGCGATATGTGGCGGCGATGTGCTCGTCGGGCATGAGCATCATCACGAAGTCCGCCGCCTTCACCGCGTCGGCGGTCTCCATGACCTTCAGGCCGGCGCCCTCGGCCTTCGGCCAGGACGGGCCGTTCTTGCGCAACCCGACCACCACCTTCACACCCGACTCGTGCAGGTTGAGGGCGTGCGCGTGGCCCTGGGAGCCGTAACCGATGATCGCGACCGTCTTGCCCTTGATCAGAGACAGATCGGCGTCTTTGTCGTAATAGACCTTCATGAGTTTCACCCGTTGGTAGTTGGCAGGAGTCTCCGTGAGGGGACTCGGGACTGAGGGCGCGAGGCTGAGGAAGCATCCGGCGTGTGCACGCGCGTCCCCAGTCCCGAGTCCCAGCCCATGGCCCCCGCCTTTCGCCCCTAGATTTTGAGAACCCGATCTCCGCGTCCGATGCCCGAGGCACCGGTGCGGACGGTCTCCAGGATCGCGCCGCGCTCCATGCCGTTCAGGAACGCGTCGAGTTTGGTGCACGTGCCGGTCAGTTCGATCGTGTAGGACTTGTCGGTCACGTCGATGATGCGGCCGCGGAAGATGTCCGTCATGCGCTTCATCTCCTCGCGGTCCTTGCCGGTGGCCCGCACCTTCACGAGCATCATCTCGCGTTCGATGTGTTCGCCGTCGGACAGGTCCACGACCTTGACCACGTCAATCAGCTTGTTGAGCTGCTTGGTGATCTGTTCGATGACATCGTCCGAGCCGCTGGTGACGATGGTCATGCGTGACAACGTCGGATCTTCGGTGGGCGCGACGGTGAGCGACTCGATGTTGTAGCCGCGCGCCGAGAACAGCCCGGATACCCGTGACAGGGCACCGGCCTCGTTCTCGAGGAGTAACGAGATGATGTGGCGCATGTTGCATGCTCTTCTTGTGCTGCGATGGATCGATGGCGGGCAGCGCAGTCGCCGTCCCGGGAAGGACCGGCGCCTTCCGTACCGCCCTTGTGGGGCGAACGGACCAGGGCGCGAACCGCCGCTAACGCTCCCTTCCCGCGAAGGAGGGTGCGGAGGGAAAGCGGTCACCCACCCCCTCCTGACCTCCCCTGAAGGGGGGAGGAAGCCTGAACCAGGCCGGCCCCCTCCGTTCCGGAGGGGAGCAGGCCATCACACGAGGATCATCTCCGACAGGCCTTTGCCGCCCGGTACCATCGGGAAGACGTTCTCGGTCTGGTCGGTGACGAAATCCAGGAACACCAGGTCGTTCTTGCGCTTGAACGCCTCACGCAAGGCAGGCTCGACGTCGCCCGGCTTCTCGATGCGCATGCCGACGTGGCCGTACGACTCGGCCAGCTTGACGAAGTCGGGCAGCGCATCCATGTACGACTCGGAGTAGCGGTTGCCGTGGAAGAACTCCTGCCACTGGCGCACCATGCCCATGTAGCGGTTGTTCAAGTTCACGATCTTGATCGGCAGCCGGTACTGCTTGGCGGTCGACAGCTCCTGGATGTTCATCTGGATGCTGGCCTCGCCGGTGATGCAGGCGACCTCGGCGTCCGGCAATGCGAGCTTGGCGCCGATCGCGTAGGGCAGGCCCACGCCCATCGTTCCCAGCCCCCCGGAGTTGAGCCAGCGGCGTGGCCGGTCGAACTTGTAGAACTGCGCCGCCCACATCTGGTGCTGCCCGACGTCCGAGGTCAGGATCAGTTCGCCGTTGGTGACCTCGTAGAGTTTCTCCACCACGAACTGCGGCTTGATGATCGACGCGCCACGGTCGAAGCGCAGGCAGTCGCGCTGCCGCCACTGATCGATCTGCGCCCACCACTCCTTCAGCGCCACCGCATCGGGCCGCTCCTTGAGCGAGCCCAGGTGGCGCAGCATCTCCTGCAGCACCTCTCGCACGTCCCCGACGATGGGCACGTCGACCTTGACCCGCTTGGAGATCGACGAGGGGTCGATGTCCACGTGGATGATCTGGCGCTGTTCCTGGTTGAAGTGCTTGGGATTGCCGATCACGCGGTCGTCGAAGCGCGCACCGATGGCGAGCAGCACGTCGCAGTGCTGCATGGCCATGTTCGCCTCGTAGGTCCCGTGCATGCCCAGCATGCCGACGAACTGCCGGTCGTTCGCCGGATAGGCGCCTAGGCCCATCAGCGTGTTGGTGCACGGATAGCCCAGATCGCGCACCAGTTCGATCAACTCCTTGGACGCGTCCGCGAGGACGACCCCGCCGCCCGTGTAGATCATCGGCCGCTTGGCGTGCAGCAGCAGCTGGACGGCCTTCTTGATCTGGCCGGCGTGCCCCTTCACCACCGGGTTGTAGGAGCGCATCGCAACGCCGTCGGGGTAGTGAAAACCGGTCTTCGCCTGCTGCACGTCCTTGGGGATGTCGACCAGAACCGGGCCGGGGCGACCGCTGGCGGCGATGTAGAACGCTTTCTTGATCGTCATCGCCAGATCGCGTACGTCCTTGACCAGGAAGTTATGCTTCACGCAGGGACGCGTGATGCCGACGGTGTCGACTTCCTGAAAGGCGTCCTGGCCGATGGCGTGGGTGGGGACCTGCCCGCTGATGATCACCTGCGGGATGGAATCCATGTATGCCGTGGCGATGCCGGTGACGGCGTTGGTCAGGCCGGGTCCGGACGTCACCATGACGACGCCGACCCTGCCGGTGGCGCGCGCATAGCCTTCGGCTGCGTGGACGGCGGCCTGCTCGTGCCGGACCAGGACGTGCTTGACCTTGTCCTGCTTGAACATCTCGTCGTAGATCGGGAGGATCGCACCGCCGGGGTAGCCGAAGACGAACGGCACCTTCTCTTCCTGCAGGCAACGGACGGTGATTTCGGCGCCGGTGAGTTCGGCCTGCGAACTCACGCCGGGGGTGGTCATTTCCATGTGCGTCGATCCTTGCGATCGTGGACGGGTCCCTCATGGGGTCTCGGTCCCCTGGGCTGCGCGACGGCCACCGGCCGATCGCTTCCTCCGAGCCCAGGCTCGAAGGGCGCACACGGGAACCGGAGAAGATACCTTCCCGCCCGATGCCGGTCAACAAACGATGGAGTAAGAGGGGTTTATGGCACCCGTCGGGATAGCGAACCGCCCGTGCGCTCAGAGCTGAGCGCGAATCCAGTCACGCCACTGCACGAACACGGCAGGGTCCAGACCGGCGATGACCGAGCGCAGCCAAAGATCGTCGGTCCAGAAGTCGTCGCAGGTCAGCGAACACACACTGCCGCCGGCCTCCTCGAAGATCAACGATCCGGCCGCATAGTCCCAGAGCTTCTGGCCGCCGTGCAGGTAGAGGTCGAAGCGACCGGCGGCCGCGTAGCACCAGTCCAGCGTCCCGGCTCCGAAGTTGCGCTGCGACGAGTAAGGCGGCTGGGAGGCCAGCAGGCAGGCAAGCTTGGGCGCGAGGCGTTTGAAGTCGATGCCGGCAATGGAATGCCGCAGGGTGGCGGCGGGCGCCCGCAGAGGCAGGGCCTGGCCGTTCATCGTGGCCCCGCGCCCGCGCTGCGCGCTGAATACCTCCTGGGACAGGGGGTCGTACACGACCGCCAGATCGCTCCGTCCGCCCCGCAGCAGGGCGACCGAGACGGCGAAATAGGGAAGCCCGTTGACGAAGTTCGAGGTGCCGTCGATCGGATCGACGCACCAGATGCCAGCGTCGCCGTCGATCCACAGCTCGCCCTGGCGCTCGGCGCTCATCTCCTCGCCCATCACCGGCACGTCATGGATGCGCCGCAGCGCCTCGACCAGCGCGGACTGGGCGACGAGGTCCGCCTCCGTCAACAGGCTGCCATCGGACTTGCGCTCGTGCCTCACACGCTGGAAGCGCGGCATGATCTCCTCGGCCGCCACCTGGCGCACGGCATCCGCCACCCGCTCCAGCATGAGCGGGTCCAGTGTCGAACCGGTCTGCATCGTCGTCATTATCGCGTGCCTGCGAGCTCGGCGTGCCCGGCGATCCTCCAGATGGCGTCGGCCCAGCCGGGTGCAAGGCATGTGCCACCATGCCGCAACGGCCGGACCCGGTTTTCGGCTGACGGGCTCCGGCACGAGTGGCAGAATCGTGCGATGACTCCGTCCAAGTCCATTCTCGATGAGGCACGCGTGCCGCGCCTGTTCTGTGATCGCGCGCCGGCCCCGGGTGCCCGCCTGCCGCTGCCCGAGGCGTCCGCCCACCACGCGATGCGCGTGCTGCGCCTCGCACCGGGCGATCCCGTGCGCATATTCAGCGGCGACGGCAGCGAGTGGGCCGCCGAGATCTGCGCGATGAACAAGTCAGGCGTATCGGTTCTGGTGTCGCAGCGCTTCGATCGCAACGTCGAGGCCACCTTGCACGTGACCTTGGCGCAAGGCATCAGCGCGCGCGAACGCATGGACTTCACGCTGCAGAAGGCAGTCGAACTCGGCGTCGCCGAGGTCCATCCCCTCGAGACGCGGCGCAGCGTCGTGCGCCTGCGGGAGGAGCGCGCGAGCCGCCGCGTGGAGCACTGGCAGAATCTGGTCATCGCCGCGTGCGAACAGTCGGGACGCAACCGCATTCCACCGGTGCAGCCGATCGCGTCCTTGCCCAACTGGCTGGCGGCGCTGGACCGGACCGACCCGGCGAAGCGCCTCCTGTTGAGCCCCACGGCCGAGACGCGGCTGCGCAATCTGCCCGCCCCGCACCGCGTCCTCCTGCTGGTCGGACCCGAGGGAGGGCTCGCACCCGACGAACAGGACTTGGCCGAGGCCTGCGGGTTCACGCCGGTGCGGCTGGGCCCGCGCGTGCTGCGCACGGAGACCGCAGCGCTGGCGGCCGTGGCAGCCATGCACGCGCTGTGGGGCGACTTCTAGGCGCACACCCTCGCCTATACTTGCGGTATTCGTAACGTTCACCGGCGGAGCAGCACATGGACATTCGCAACAGCACCTTCCTCGTCACGGGCGGCAGTTCGGGCCTGGGCGCGGCCACCGCGGAAATGGTCGTGGCAAACGGCGGCAACGTCGTCATCGCCGACGTCAAGGCCGAGGGGGAGGCCTTTGCGCAGAAGCTCGGCAAGCAGGCGCGCTTCATCAGGACGGACGTCACCAGCGAGGCGCAGGGCAAGGCGGCAGTCGATCTCGCACTGTCCGCCTTCGGCGGCCTGCAGGGGCTGGTGAACTGCGCCGGCATCGCGGTGGGCGAGAAGACCGTGGGCAAGGACGGCCCGCACCAGCTCGCGAGCTTTTCCCGCGTCATCGGCATCAACCTCATCGGCACGTTCAACATGATCCGGCTGGCGGCCGATGCCATGTCGAAGCTGGCACCCAACGCCAGCGGCGAACGCGGCATCATCGTCAACACCGCCTCGGTGGCCGCCTTCGACGGACAGATCGGCCAGGCCGCCTATGCCGCCTCGAAGGGCGGGGTCGTCGGCATGACGCTGCCGATCGCGCGCGACCTGTCGCGCAGCGGCATCCGCGTGGTCACCATCGCCCCCGGCATCTTCGAGACGCCCATGCTGCTCGGCATGCCGCAGGATGTGCAGGACTCCCTGGGCAAGCAGGTGCCCTTCCCCTCGCGCCTGGGCAAACCCGCCGAGTACGCGCAGCTGGTCAAGGCCATCGCCGAGAACGTGATGCTCAACGGCGAGACGATCCGCCTCGACGGCGCCATCCGCATGGGACCGAAGTAACCGTCGTTGCACGCGCCCCTGCCATGCTTCCGCCACCCGACCGGTTCGTCGACTGGTTCCGTTCGGCCGCTCCCTACATCCACGCCTTTCGCGGGCGCACCTTCGTGGTGGCCTTCGGGGGCGAGGTGGTGGCCGACGGCAAGTTCGTCGCGCTCACGCACGACCTGAACCTGCTCGCCAGCCTGGGCGTGCGGCTGGTGCTGGTGCACGGCACGCGGCCGCAGATCGAGGCGCAGCGCCCGGCCGAGGCCACGCAATTCGTGCGCGGCGTGCGCGTGACCGACGAGGCGACGTTGCAGCAGGCCAAGCAGGCCGCCGGACGCCTGCGCGTGGAGATCGAGGCGCTGCTGTCGATGGGATTGCCGCACTCGCCGATGGCCAATGCCGACATCCGCGTCGCCGGGGGCAATTTCGTCACCGCGCAGCCACGCGGGATCGTGGACGGGGTCGACATGCTGTACGCGGGCGAGGTGCGCAAGGTGCACGCCGAAGCGATCCGCACGCGTCTGGGCGCCGGCGATCTGGTGCTGCTCTCCCCCCTGGGCTATTCACCGACCGGTGAAATCTTCAATCTCACCATGGAGGACGTGGCGGCCGAGGCAGCCATCGCGCTGCGCGCGGACAAGCTGCTCTTCCTCACCGATCAGCCGGGCGTCACGGATGCGGACGGCACCCTGCTGCGCGAACTGACGGTCTCCGAAGCCGAGGCCCGTCTTCAGGCCGCCACCGATCTGCAGCAGGACACCCGCCTGCATCTGCCGGCGGCGATCAAGGCGTCCCGCGCCGGTGTGTCGCGCGTGCACCTGCTGTCGCGCCACGTCGATGGCGCGCTGCTTCTGGAGCTGTTCACGCACGACGGCATCGGTACGATGGTGGCGCGCGATCCGCTCGAGCAGTCGCGCCAGGCATGCATCGACGACGTGGGCGGCGTGCTGCAGCTGATCGAACCGCTCGAGGCCGACGGCACGCTGGTGAAGCGTTCGCGCGAGCTCCTCGAGCGCGAGATCGAGCGCTTCAGCCTGCTCGAGCACGACGGACTCATCGTGGGTTGCGCCGCCCTCTACCCCTTCGATTCCGACCGCGCCGCCGAACTGGCCTGCCTGGCGGTGCATCCGGACTATCGCAACGCCGGCGCCGGAGACCGGCTACTGCGCACGGTCGAGGCGCGCGCCCGCGCCATCGGCGTGACGCGCCTGTTCGTGCTCACCACCCGCGCGGCGCACTGGTTCATCGAACGCGGCTTCGCGCCGGCCCACGTCGATGCGCTGCCGCAGCAGAAGCAGCAGCTCTACAACTATCAGCGCCGCTCCCAGGTCCTGATCAAGCCACTGTAGACACGGCAGCGCAGCAGGCGCGCTGTCTGCCATCGCGCTGTAACAATCGGTCGTTTCATTCAGGAGACAATCGCATGGCTCGTACCGTACATTGCATCAAGCTCGGCCGCGAGGCGGAAGGATTGGATTTCCCGCCCTACCCCGGCGCACTGGGCAAGCGCATCTACGAACAGGTGTCCAAGGATGCCTGGCAGACCTGGCTCGAGCACCAGAAGCGGCTGATCAACGAGATGCGCCTGAACCTCGCCGACCAGAAGGCGCGCCAGTATCTGGCCGAACAGATGGAACGGCACTTTTTCGGGTCCGGCGCAGACGAAGCCTCGGGGTATGTCGCCCCGCGCTAAGCGTGGAAGGATGGACAAGAACAACGGATTGAGCCTGGAAGGCAGCGAGCACGCCTCGAACGCGCCGATGAGCGCATCGGCCAGCCGTTATCTGAACCGCGAACTCGGACTGCTCGAGTTCAACCGGCGCGTGCTGGCGCAGGCCGCCGACACCGCCGTGCCGCTGCTGGAGCGGCTGCGCTTCCTGTGCATCGTGAGCAGCAATCTGGACGAGTTCTTCGAGATCCGCGTCGCCGGCCTGAAGGCGCAGATCGACGTGGGCGCCGACGCGCCGGGCAGCGACGGGATGTCCGCTTCGCGCGTCTACCGCGAGGTGTCGCGCATCGCGCACGATCTGGTGGCCGCACAGTACACGCTGTGGAACGAGTCGGTCCTCCCGCCGCTGGCGAAGGAGAGCATCCGCTTCTTCCGTCGGCGCGAGTGGAGCGCGGCGCAACGGGAATGGATCTCGGCGTACTTCTTCCGAGAGATCATGCCGGTGGTCACCCCGATCGGGCTCGACCCGGCGCATCCGTTCCCGCGCATCCTCAACAAGAGCCTGAACTTCGCCGTGCAGCTGTCGGGCAAGGATGCGTTCGGGCGCAGCTCCGGCATTGCCCTGGTGCAGGCGCCGCGCGTGCTGCCGCGCGTGATCCGTATCCCCGCCGAGCTCGCCGGGTGCGAGTACGGCTTCGTCTTCCTCTCCTCCATCATTCACGCGCACGTCGGCGAACTATTCGCCGGCATGGAAGTGCAGGGCTGCTACCAGTTCCGCGTGACGCGCAACAGCGATCTGTTCGTGGACGAGGAGGAGGTCAAGAACCTGCGCCTGGCGCTGCAGGGCGAGCTCCCGCAGCGCCACTTCGGCGACGCCGTGCGCCTGGAAGTGGCCGATCTGTGCCCGCCCTCCATGTCGGAATTCCTTCTGCAGCAGTTCGGCCTGGGCGCCGGCGATCTGTACCAGGTCACCGGGCCCGTCAACCTGGTGCGCCTGATGCAGATCCCCGACTTGGTCGATCGCCCGGATCTCAAGTATCCCGCCTTCACGCCCGGCGTGCCCGCCGCCCTGGTGCGCCAGCCGGACATCTTCACGGCGATCGCGAAGGGCGACATCCTGCTGCACCACCCGTTCCAGTCGTTCAAGCCGGTGATTGCCTTCATTGCCCAGGCGGCGAAGGATCCGGACGTCGTCGCCATCAAGCAGACGGTCTATCGAACAGGCGCCGACTCGGAACTCATGCGCATCCTGATCGACGCCGCGCGCCGGGGCAAGGAGATCACCGTCGTGGTCGAGCTCATGGCACGCTTCGACGAGGAGGCCAACCTGAGCTGGGCCGCGCAGCTCGAGGAGGTCGGTGCGCACGTCGTGTACGGGGTCGTCGGCCACAAGACGCACGCGAAGCTCGCGATGGTGGTGCGCCGCGAGGGCGATCGCCTGCGTCGCTACTGCCACATCGGCACCGGCAACTACCATTCGCGCACCTCCAACCTGTACACCGACTTCGGCGTGTTCACTGCGCACGAAGAAGTATGCGCCGACGTCAATGACGTCTTCATGCAACTCACCGGACTTGGGAAGGCCAGCAAGCTGCGCCACCTGTGGCAGTCGCCCTTCACGCTGCACACGCAGCTGCTGGCCGCGGTGAAGCGTGAAGCGGATGCCGCGTCCGCCGGCAGAAAGGCCGGAATCGTCGCCAAGATGAACTCGCTGCTGGACACGCAGATCATCGACGCGCTCTACGCCGCCTCGGCTGCGGGCGTGCGCATCGACCTGATCGTGCGCGGCGTGTGCGGGCTGCGGCCCGGGATCCCCGGACTGTCCGAGAACATCCGCGTCCGCTCGATCATCGGCCGCTTCCTCGAGCATCACCGGGCGTTCCACTTCGTCAGCAGCGGCGAGACCTTCATCTCCAGTGCAGACTGGATGGAGCGCAATTTTTTCCGCCGCATCGAGGTGTGCCTGCCGATCCTCGACCCGCGCCTGAAGAAGCGGGTGGTGGAGGAGAGCCTGCGCATCTATCTCGACGACAGCACGCAGGCCTGGGACATGGACGCCGACGGCCACTACCGGCTCCGCGGAGCGGGCAAGGGTCAGCCTGCACGTTGCGCGCAGACCGAGTTGCTGGCCGAATTGGCCAGCGCCGGCCTGCCCGAACTGCCGGACAAGAAGCGTGCGTTGCGGCCGCGCCGGAAGTCGAAGGGCGCCTCGTGAACGCGCCCGGGCAGGAGGATCGCGTCGAGGTCGAGCTGGAACTCAAGCTCGCCATCGCCGAGTCCGACGCGAAGCGCGTCGCACGCCTGCCTCTTATCCGCGAGACCGCCGTCGGACGCGCGCGCACCCGTGCCATGCACAGCATCTACTTCGATACGCCCGACGGCGCCCTGCGCGGTGCACAGGCGGCGCTGCGCCTGCGGCGCGAGGGTACGCGCTGGATGCAGACCGTGAAGTTCGGCGGCGGCGTCGAGGGCGGATTGCACGCGCGGCACGAAGCGCAGACGCGTGTCGCCGGCCCGGTGTTGGACCGCCGTGCGCTGGCGCAGCCCGCCCTTGCGCCGGTGCTCGGCGAGCCCGGTCTGCTCGACGGGCTGGTCCCGCTGTTCACGGCCGAGTTCAGCCGCACCACGCGAATGCTCGCCCCTCAGCCGGACACGTCGATCGAACTGTGCGTGGACGTGGGCGAGATTCGCGCCGGAGAGCGGCGCACACCGATCTGCGAGATCGAGCTCGAGCTGAAGTCGGGCGCGCCTGCCGTCCTCATCGGCTTCGCCG
>JAEZCG010000257.1 GCA_023430065.1 Pseudomonadota bacterium
GGCGTGCGCGGCGCGCGCGGGATTCAGGTCGCGGGGCTTCATCGGGGATCGGGTGTGCAGCCCCGCCGGAACGGCGGAGCCGAAACCGGCATTCTATCGAGTCGTTGCCGCCGCGCGGACGGCGACGTGCCGCCCCTGATCCGTCGGAGCAGTGCAAACGGGAGGCGGGCGGTCAGCTCTTGTCGGGCGACTCGTTCATCAGCCGGTTGAGCTTGCGCAGGAGGAACAGGCCGATGACGACGCAGCCGACGATCACGGCCAGGCTGAGCAGCCCGTAGTCGGTCGTGAGCAGATCCGTGAGTGCCATGGCAATGCCTCCTCCTCGCTGTTCTTGGTTTGGGTCCGCAGTGCCGGCCTCGCCGCTAGGCGCGCTGCGGACGATGGCACTACACTACCGGCTTGCTGATCGATTCAGTTGACCTGCATCAAGCCGTCGCGTACGCCCGGTCCAGGCAGGGGCGACGCTCACAGGCCCCGGTATGGTCGTTGCGTGCCTGTCCGGCCCGTTCCGGCGCCGGTGGCACGATCCGAGCGCCTTCGAAGACATGTTTCCAGCGGTTCCGCCCCTCACTCAGACCCTGATCGTCGTCAACGTCACCGTGTTCCTCGCCCAGATGCTGCTGGGCGACTGGATCGTGTCGGTGTTCGCACTGTGGCCGCTGCAACTCGGCAGCGGGTACGAGGTACGCGGCTGGGGCAACTTTCAGCCGTGGCAGATGCTCACCTATGGTTTTCTGCACGGCGGGCTGGCGCACCTGCTGTTCAACATGTTCGCGCTATACATGTTCGGCGGCGAAATCGAACGGGTGTGGGGCGAGCGCCGCTACCTGACCTATTACCTCGTTTGCATCGTCGGGGCAGCGATCGCACAACTCGTGGTAACGGGCCTGCAGTCAGGCCCCGCCTATCCGACGCTGGGCGCATCCGGAGGCGTCTTCGGCTTGCTGCTGGCCTTCGGCATGATGTATCCGCGCCGCATGATCATGCTGATCTTTCCGCCGATTCCGATGCCGGCGTGGCTGTTCGTCACACTCTACGGCGGGATCGAACTGTATCTCGGCGTCACCGGCACGCAGCAGGGCGTGGCGCACTTCGCGCATCTGGGTGGCATGGTCGCCGGCTATTTCATGATCCAGACCTGGCGCGGACGGGGCCCGTTCGGACGCCGCACGCGCTGAGCGGGCCGTCGGCGGCGCCAACGCTGCCCTCAGCCGATCACGTCGAAGTCGCCCCCGAGCACCTGGTCCAGGCGGCCGCTGCGCCAGCCTGCGACCGCATCGCGTACCAGCGGCGAGGGCTGTTCCCGGTAGCGTCGCACGATGGTCGTCGCGGAAGCGGACATGGCCAGACAGCGTGCCGCGAACTCCGCCTCGCTGTCCGCGGCGTGCCGCGGATGCACCGGCTGCGGGGCCATGCGCACGCGCGCACTGAGGCGGTCGAATCCGCCCTGTCCATCGGGCGTTTCCCACACGTGTACGCCGGCCTCGCGGGCGAGGATGCCGTGCACGCCGAAGCCGGCCACCGCCGCAAGGTGGCTCCCGTCTTCACTCGCCGAGCCGCTGCGCAGCAGCGCGAAGCGCACGCGGCGCTTGCGCGCCCAGGCCCGATACATCTCCAACAGCCGTTCGCTCCAGCGCTGCGCATCGGCCGGATCGCCGGCGTCCTCGGCCACCGTGTCGATGGCCAGGAAGATCTCGGGCGCACGATCCGCGTCGCGATCGGCCAGCGCCTGCTCGATCAGATAGAGTTGCTGGGCGAGGTTGGACAGTACGGAGACCGGCGCACCGCCGTGCGCGGGACGCGCTTGCAGGCGGCGCGCGAGGGAGTGCGCATTGGCCAGTCCGGCTTCGATGCTGTCCAGATTCTCCAACTCCGCGAGCAGCGCGTGCCGCCCTGCGTCCTCCCAGAATCCGCTGCGCGCCATCGCCTGCAGCAGATCCTGCTTGCGCGCCGCCCACTCCGGCGCAGCCATGCGGGCGTCCAGGCGTGCCAGCGCGGCCTCGAGAAACGCGCGCTCCTGCTCGCTCCCGCTCGCCGACAGCATGATGCGTGCACTGGACAGTCCGTCGTGCGGCACCGGCGGCGGCGCATCGGCGGGCGCATCGGGGTCGACGAACTCGACCTCGATGCGGTCGGTTGCCCCGCGCACGAACAGGAACTGGTCGCCCTCCGGAAACCGGTTCTCGACGATGGTCATGGCGATCGGCGCCAGCACGTGCTCGTCGATCGCCCGGCGTAGCGGCCGCGCACCCATGTCGCGTGTGAAGCCGCGCTCGAGCAGGAACTCGATGGCCGACTCCTCCCACTCGACGGCCCAGTCGCGATGGCGAAAGCCGCGGCGATCGAGCACCGCGCGCAGTTCCTTGCGCAGGATGTCGCGCATCACGCTCTTCGACAGGGGGCGGAACACCACCACGCGATCGATGCGGTTGACGAACTCCGGACGGAACGTCGTGGCGATGGCGCGCAGTACCTGGCTGCCGCCGAACTCGCCTTCGCCGCGCAGGAAGCCGAGGCTGGCGCCGCGGTGTTCGGTCGCGCCGAGGTTGGAGGTGAGGATGACGATGCAGTGGCGGAAATCGGCCAGATTGCCCTGTGCGTCGGTGAGGCGGCCGTCGTCGAACACCTGCAGGAACAGATCCCAGATGCGCGGATGGGCCTTTTCGAACTCGTCCAGCAGCAGCACGGAGAATGGTTGGCGGCGAATGCGTGCGACGAGAGACTGCGTCTCGCCGTCCTCGCCCGCATCGCCCAGGATACGGGCGAGCGAATGTGGTTCCTGGAACTCGCTCATGTCCAGGCGGATCATGCGGTCGACCGATCCGAACAGGTACTCCACAAGCGTTTTTGCAACCTCGGTCTTCCCGGTGCCGGTCGGTCCCGCGAACAGGAACACGCCGATCGGCCGACGCGGATCGGTCAGGCCGGCCTTGAGCATGGCGATCCGATCGACCAGGCAGGACACGGCTTCCGGCTGGCCCATGACCCGGCTCTCGAGGAAGGCACGCAAACCGCCGGCATCGAGTCCTTGCCGCTCGTCGATGACTGCGAGCGGGAGCCCGGTGAAGCGGGCGACCGCCGCGAGCAGTTCAGCGCGACTGATCGGTGGCGCGCCGGCCCCGGTTGGCATCAGCGTGCGCGTCTGGCGCAGCAGGTCGAGCACGTTGCCCGGCGCCATCGCCGCCGTGAGGTAGCTGCGTGCCAGTTCGAGAGCTTCGTCCAGCACGCCCGGCTCGAGCGCTGACCCGGGCCCTTCCTGCGGAAAGACACGCGCCGCCAGCGCCAGCGTCTCGGCAGTGGTTGCCGGCTCCATGCGCACCGTCTGCATCAGGTTGCGCAGACGCGGGCGCTGCTGCAGCAGCTTCTCCCACGCGGCCGGGTGCGTCTCGCCCAGCACGCAGATGCGTCCGCCCTCGATGGCGGGCAGCATGAGATCGAGCAAGCCGATCGGGCTGTAGCGATGACGGCCGGCGAACTGGGTGTCGTGGAAGCCGGGGATGTACCAGAGCACGCGCTTGTCGACGTGCACGGCCGCGAGCAGGGCGCGCATGCGCTCCTCGAGATCGCCGATGTAGGCCTGGCCGGCGATGATTTCGGAGGCGGAACTCTCGAATATCGTCCAGCCCTGTTGCATCAGCCGTTGCGCCAGGCAGCGCACGAAGCTGGTCTTGCCCACGCCCGGCTCCCCCACCACGAGCAGCGACTGCGGCGGCTGACTGTGCAGGAGAGTCAAGGCTGCGTGCATGCCGGTGTCGATCGCGGGCGTGAGCAGCGCGCCCGCGCAGTCCTGCTTGCGCCATACTCGGCCGATGCCCGACAGAAAGGCGACGTCGACGCGTTCGCGCTCGAAGCGCTGCTGCTGGGCGCGCAAGTCATCGGCATGCGGCGCCGACAGATGGGTAAGCATTGCCGTGAGTTCCTGCGGATGCTCGCTGCCTGATGCGGCGAGCGCCGCGTGCAGGTCGATACGCTCGCCCGAGGCGACGCGGGCATCCACGAACTCGGCGATGAAGCGTGTCAGCAGGGGATTGCGCGGCCACCACTCGCGCGTTTGCACCAGGATCCTCGCCACTACCGGCTCGCGCGCGCGCCGCGCGAGGTAGCGCAGGACGAAGAACAGCGTCCAGACGTTCGTGTGCGGAACGATGGCGATGATTGCCGGCACGGCGGAGGCACTGTCCTCGCGCTCGCGCAGCGCCTCGGCTGCCATCGCCGCCATCCGGACGTTGGCGCCGATGCATGCGTCCACCACCTGCTTCAGCGGTGTGCCGGGATCGCTCAACATCGCGACCCCACGGTGGAACGCAGGGTGGGTGGTGAGTGCCTGCGGATGCGCGCTGCTCTCGTAGGCGGGTTCGAGCGCCTGCGCGAGCTCCTCGAGCGATGCGCCGGCCGGCAGCTCGGGTGCGCGGGTTTCGTCCTGCGCCGCCACCGCCTCCTGAGGCACGTCTTCGTGCCGGGCGGACGTGCCCGCCGCTTTCTGCGCGCGTTCGCGACGCCCCATCTCGCGCAGCGAGCGTGCGGCGAACAGTACGATCACGGCGATGACCACGGCGATGACGAGGTATTCCATGCGCCGATGTTACTGGCTCGCACCGGCTGCTGCATGACGTTCGCGCTCGCGGTGAGAGGCGTGAGGGAATGCCCGGGGGCGGTTTGAGACAGCTTTGACAGTGATTCCTGCCCTGTCGGCCTGCGACTAAACTGCCCATCGTGTCGCGTGCCCGGGCCTTGCACGGGTGCGCGGCGTCTTGGAGCGAACGATGCACAACATCTGGACGGCAAAGCGCTGGATCTTCCGACCCTCGAACGGCCTGGTGCGCGTGCGGCGCGACGAGGACCTCGTCTCCTTCGTACTGTGCCTGGCAGTGATTTTCATCGGCAGCATGCTGCTGTGGCAGGCATTCGAGGAGTACAGCCGCGCGAAGCTGACCACGCGCTGGCCGACAGCACTGGGCCGGGTGATGGAAAGCGCGCTCGAGCCGGTTGCCGACGGCAGGGACACGCGCTGGCGGCCGATCGTGCGCTACATGTACGACGTCAAGGGCCAGACCGTGATCAGCGCCGGCATCTCTCCCGCCACTGCGCGCGACACCTACGGTGAGTCCGAGGCGCGCGAGATGATCGCCGCCTATCCGCCGAACACCTCGGTCGTGGTTTTCTACAACGCGGAGCACGTGACCGATTCACTGCTCGATCACAGCCTTCCTCGTTTCGTCTGGCTGAGCCTGTTCGCCGGCCTCGCCCTCGTCAGTGCCGGCGCCGCGCGGTTGCTCGTCTCCTACCGGGTGTTCTGGCGCTAGCAGTGCCCCGTCGGATCGCGGTCCGACGGGTTACTCAACGGCCGCCTTGGAAGGCGGGCCCGCGTGGTCGCAGGCGCATTCCAGGCGCAAGGTTCGTCCACGCGAACTCGCCGGTATCCGCGAGCATCGGCCCAGGCGCCTTGCACACGAGGATCTCTTCGGCAATGGGCGCGAAGTCGGCACGGAAGTGGACCGAACTCTTGTTCACCAGGATCGCCTGTGCCGTGGGTTCGATGCCCACGAAGCGGTACATCTCCTGATCCGCCAACTGGGGCTTGTCGGAGGCGACCACCACCCGCACCTCGCCGATGCGCAGGCAGGCGGACAGACCGACGTTCATGCGCGCGCCCCGGTAGAACGGACCCTTGCATGTGAACCTCCCATCCGACAGGCGCTCGACCAGAAAGCGTCCGTGAAAGGGCGCGTCCCCGGGGATTCCCGATCGTCCGCCTAACGCGATTTCGATGTGCGCGCCGTGGCCCGCGGCATGGGCGACGCGTGCCGCCTCGCCGTCGGCCATCAGTCCCAGTGCCGCGCGCGGTGCGTTCGCGCCCACCAGTGCGCGCAGCATGCCGGTGGTATCCGAGTTACCGCCTGCGCCCGGGTTGTCCTGCGTGTCCGCGATCACGACCGGGCGCTGCGCGCGGGCCGCGCGCTGCATCGCCCGGCGCACGCCCTCTTCCGGCGTGAATACAGGAGTGTCGAACTGCGCCTCGCTGCCCGCGACGGCGGCGGCGAGGGTGTCGGCGCGGGCCTCGGCAAGCGCCGGATCGGCCGCGTAGGCCAGGACGCAGGGACCGCACTCGGGGAAATCGGCGGCGGGAAAGCCCGGCGTGAACGACAGGAGCACACCCCCGCCCTCCAGTTTCGCAAGCTCGCGGTACAGCGACTGTGCCGGCTCCATCATGGTGCATTGCGCCTGCAGCGGAATGAGAAAGGACAGGCGACGCACGGCCGCGTGCGGTCTCGGCGCACCGCGCAGGCGCTGCAGCAGGAACGCCGCGGCCCGGCCTCCGGTGTCGGCCATGTCGACGTGCGGGTAGGTACGGTAGGCGATCAGCGCATCCGCGTGCCGCACCATGCGTTGCGTGACATTGGCATGCAGGTCGAGGCTCGTCACCACCGGCACCTCGTCGCCGACGACGCCACGTATGCGTGCCAGAAGTTCGCCCTCGCCATCCTGCAGGTGCTCCGTCACCATCGCGCCGTGCAGGTCGAGATAGACGCCATCCACCGGGCCGGCCGCGCGCAGCCGCCGCACGATGCTGCCCGCGATGCGCTCGAACGCGTCGCGCGTCACGTGCGCGGAGGGACTGGCCGCCGCCCACGCGGTGCCCACGATCTCGCAGCGGCTTGCGCGCAGATGCTCGATCGCGCCGGTGACCGGGAGGTTGATGCCCGCGACCGCATCGAACAGGTCACCTCCTTCCGAAAAGGGCGGCCAGCCGCCTCCGCGTGCAAAGTCTTCGTATGTCGCCTTGCTCGGGGCGAAGGTATTGGTCTCGTGCTGAAAGCCGCCGATGGCGATGCGCATGTCCTGGACGCTCATGATCGAATTCGCGATATCGCCAGCCTAGCAAATCGGCGCCGTTTGCAGTGCGAGTCGACAGCCCCGCCGCCTGGACCCGGCGCGCCGCCCTGGCGGCG
Source organism: Pseudomonadota bacterium (assembly GCA_023430065.1). Taxonomy (GTDB): domain Bacteria; phylum Pseudomonadota; class Gammaproteobacteria; order Burkholderiales; family SHXO01; genus SHXO01. Next base: position 6,951 of record JAEZCG010000257.1, read on the forward strand.
TGCCGATGCTACACTGCCGACAACGCGAGATTCGAGCATGAACGAAGACATCAACACGTTACGCCGTATCCTGAGCCAGAGCCGCACCATCGCGGTGGTGGGCCTGTCGGCCAACTGGTGGCGCCCCAGCTACTTCGCCGCCAAGTACATGCAGGAGCACGGCTATCGCATCATCCCGGTCAATCCGCAGTACCAGGAGGTGCTCGGGGAACGCTGCTACGCGAGCCTGCGCGACATCCCGGAAAAGGTGGACATCGTCGACTGCTTTCGGCGCAGCGAGGAGATCGGTCCGCTGGCAGAGGATGCCATTGCCATCGGCGCCAAGGTGTTGTGGCTGCAACTGGGTGTGGTCAATCATGAGGCGGCGGCGCGCGCACGCGGCGCCGGACTGGACGTGGTGATGGACCGCTGCGTCAAGATCGAGCACGCGCGCCTGTTCGGCGGATTGAACTGGGTGGGCGTGAATACCAAAGTCATCTCGGCAAAGCGGCCGCGCTGGCTGCCCTATTGAGCCTGCGCATGCGGCGCCGGTCGTGCGGCCGCGATTGGCCGTTGCAGTAGAATTCCGGCTTCCCCAAGACCGAGATCGCCATCATGTCCGACCGTGAATACGGGTTCGGCACGCTGTGCCTGCACGCCGGCCAGATCCCGGACGCCGCGACGGGTTCGCGCGCCGTCCCGATCTATCAGACCACGTCCTTCGTGTTCGACTCCGCCGATCACGCGGCCAGCCTGTTCAACCTCCAGACCTTCGGCAACGTCTACTCGCGCATCTCCAACCCGACGGTGGCCGTGCTCGAAGAGCGCGTCGCGGCACTCGAGGGCGGACGGGCGGCGCTGGCGGTCGCGTCGGGACAGGCGGCACAGATGACGGCCCTGCTCACGCTGCTCGACCACGGCGACGAGATCGTTTCGGCGAGCACGCTGTACGGCGGCACCTACTCGCAATTCGACGTGACGTTCCGAAAGTTCGGCATCGACACGAAATTCGTCGACCCCGAGGATCCGGATAACTTCCGCAAGGCGATCTCGCCGCGCACGAAAGTGCTCTACGCGGAGACCGCGGGCAATCCGCGCATCAACATCCTGGACATCGAGGCGGTCGCGGCGATCGCGAAGGACGCCGGCATTCCGCTGATGATCGACAACACCTTCGCCAGCCCGTATCTGTGTCAACCCTTCAAGTGGGGCGCGGACATCGTCGTGCACTCCGCCACCAAGTACATCGGCGGGCATGGCACCACGATGGGTGGCGTCGTGGTGGAGTCCGGCAAGTTCCCGTGGGACAACGGCAAGTTCCCGATGATGACCGAGCCCTCGAAGGGCTATCACGGTGTGCGCTTCTACGAGACCTTCGGAGATTTCGGTTACAGCATGAAGTGCCGCATGGAGACGCTGCGGACACTCGGCCCGGCGATGTCGCCGATGAATGCCTGGCTGCTGCTGCAGGGACTCGAGACGCTGCACGTGCGCATGGACCGGCATGTGGCCAATGCCACCGCCGTGGCGAAGTTCCTCGCCGAGCATCCGCAGGTTGGCTGGGTCAATTATCCGGGTCTCGAATCCAGTCCCTATCACGCGCTGGCCAAGAAGTACATGCCCAAGGGGGCCGGCGCCATCATGACCTTCGGCATCAAGGGCGGGCAGGCCGCCGGGGTGCGCTTCATCGAGGGAGTGGAGTTCCTCAGCCACCTGGCCAACGTCGGCGATGCCAAGACGCTGGTCATTCATCCAGCATCGACCACGCACCGGCAATTGTCGGAAGCCGAGCAGATCCAGGCCGGCGTGACGCCGGACATGATCCGACTGTCGGTCGGGATCGAAGACATCGACGACATCCTCTGGGATCTCGACCAGGCGCTGGCCAAGGCCAAGGGGTGAGGCGGGGACCTCCCGCCCGACATCGCTGTTCGGAGGGGCCGGTAGGCGTGTGCGCGCAACGATGAACGCGGTGTGGCTGTCGCTGTCGCTTACGCTGGTCATCCAGATTCTGGTATCGCTGGTAGTGTTCACGCCACCGGTGCTTGCGCCGGCGGCCGAAGCCGACATCGGCGTGGCGGCGTCCGCGGTGGGCATCGTCACCTCGCTCATCTATGCGGCGGCCGCGTTCGCCGCTCTGCTGTCGGCGGATCTCATGGGCCGTCACGGTCCCATGCGCGTGAGTCAGTTCAGCCTGGCATTGTGCGGCGTCGGCCTGGCGTTGATCGCAGGCGGCCACCCGGCCCTGGTGGTGGCCGGAGCGCTGGTGATCGGCCTGGGCTACGGACCGGTCACACCCGCCAGTTCCGCCATCCTCGCCGACCGCGCGCCCGCGCGTCTGCGTGCGCTGATCTTCTCCCTGAAGCAGACCGGCGTACCCATCGGTGGCGCGCTCGCCGGCGCGCTCGTGCCGGGACTGATCATCGTGCTCGGATGGCGGGGCGCGGCACTGGCCATCGGCGCGGCCAGCGTCCTGGCCATCCTCGCCGCGCAGCCATGGCGGCGCGCGGTCGACAGCGGCAGCCGCGCACCCGATCAGTCGGCCACGCGCGGCCTCGTCGGTCCGCTGAAGCTGGCGTTGCGCCACGCGCGGCTGCGCGAGATGGCGCTGGCATCGTTCACCTATTCCGGGATGCAGATGTGCCTGGGGACGTTCCTGGTGGTGTTCCTGCACGATCGCGCGGGCTTTTCCGTGCCGGTCGCCGGCGCCGCGCTGTCCACGGCGATGATCGCGGGCGTGCTCGGCCGGATCTTCTGGGGCGTGGTTGCCGACAATCTCATCGCACCCAGGCGCCTGTTGGGCCTGTTGGGCGTCGCCATGTCGCTGTGTGCGGCGGTGGTGGCCTTCGTCGACGCGTCCTGGCCGCTGGCCATGGTCCTGCTCCTGTGCGCGGCGTACGGGGCGACCGCGGTCGGCTGGAACGGCGTCTACCTGTCGGAGGTGGCGCGTGTGGTGCCACCCGAGCAGGCCGCCGCCGCGACCGGCGGATCGCTCGCCATGACCTACTCGGGCGTCGTGGTACTGCCGCTTCTGTTCTGGGCGATCCTCGCCACCAGCGACAGCTATCCGGCTGCGTTCGGCACCACGGCCGCCCTGACGGCATGGCGCGCGTCGTTCTTCATGCGCAGGATCTAGACATCGGGCTGCCCGGTGCGTACGGGCGGCCTGTGGTACCCTCCAGCGGGAAAGGGGTCGCACGAACGTGAGCGGGCGACCGTTATGACCAACCCCTTGCGCGTCGCCCGACGCAGAATGTCACCACGTTCATGGCTGCCAGCGAACAAGTCTCTCTCTCCAAGGCCCCTGCCGATTGC
>JAEZCG010000028.1 GCA_023430065.1 Pseudomonadota bacterium
GGCGCGCACTGCGCGCGCGACGGCCTCGTGCGCCTCACGGAACGGCAGTCCCTTCTTGACCAGGTAGTCAGCCAGATCGGTGGCGGTGGCAAATCCCTCCGCCGCCGCCTGGCGCATGGCGTCGGCATCGACGGTGATCCCCGACATCATGTCGGCGAACACCCGCAGCGTATCGGCCAGCGTGTCCGCGGTGTCGAACAGCGGTTCCTTGTCCTCCTGGTTGTCCTTGTTGTAGGCCAGCGGCTGGCCCTTCATGAGCGTGAGCAGGCACACCAGATGGCCGTTCACGCGGCCGGTCTTGCCGCGGACCAGTTCCGGCACGTCGGGATTCTTCTTCTGCGGCATGATCGAGGAACCGGTGCAGTAGCGGTCCGCCAGCATGATGAAGCCGAAGCGCGGACTCATCCACAGGATGAGCTCCTCGGACAGGCGTGACAGGTGCGTCATGATGAGCGCGGCGCAGGCGCAGAACTCGATGGCGAAGTCGCGATCCGACACCGCGTCCAGCGAATTGGCGGCCACCGCTTCGAATCCGAGCAGCTGCGCCACGCGGGCGCGATCGATGGGATAGGTGGTCCCGGCCAGCGCCGCGGCGCCCAGCGGCAGGCGGTTGACCCGGCGCCGGCAGTCCGCCAGCCGCTCGCGGTCGCGCTCGAGCATCTCGAAGTAGGCCAGCAAGTGATGTCCGAATGTGACCGGCTGGGCCACCTGCAGGTGGGTGAATCCCGGCATGACGGTGTCGGCGTGGCGCTCGGCGAGATCCACCAGCCGCGTTTGCAGCGTGCGCAGCAAGGCGGCGATGTCGTCGATGGCCGCGCGCAGCCACAGGCGCACGTCGGTCGCGACCTGGTCGTTGCGCGAACGTCCGGTGTGCAGGCGCTTGCCGGCATCGCCCACCAGCTCGGTCAACCGCCGCTCGATGTTCAGGTGGACATCCTCGAGATCGACCGACCAGTGGAATCGTCCGGCGGCGATGTCCGCGCCGATCCCCTGCATGCCGCGCTCGATGTCGGCCAGATCGTTCGCCGACAGCACCCCCACCTCGTGCAGCATGCGTGCGTGAGCGAGCGATCCCTGGATGTCGACCGCCGCCAGGCGGCGGTCGAAGCCGACCGAGGCGGTGTAGCGCTTGACCAGTTCGTCGACCGGTTCGCTGAAGCGCCCGGACCAGGTGTTTGCCGATGAGGTATCGGCCTGGGACCGGCTCGAGGAGGAATCTTTCATCGCTGAGGGAGAAGGGTGCGCGCCGGCGCTGGCATGTGATGTGCTCGAGCCGCCACCTGCCCGCCGTGCCGAGGCGGTCGCTCGTCGAGTCATGGGAAGTATAGATCAATCGATTCATCGCGATGCCCTTCCGGATTTCCGCAATCTGGGGGTGATCCTGCGCATCGTGTGTATCGTCCTGCTGGCCTGCGTGTTCGCCGCGTTGACGCAGACGCAGGCGTGGTCCGGCCTGTTCGACCGCTTTCTGGAGCTGGTCCTGCCCGTGCAGCCGGCACTCCTCCTGAGTCTGGGCGTGCTCTGGGGTGCCCGCGACTGGCTGCGTGCGCGGTCCTACCGGGAGGGGCTGCTGATGGTGGCCTTGATCGAGATGGGGGTGCTGGCGCTGGTGCACGCCGCGCTGGAATGGCTGCTGCCGGATCTCGGCCAGGCCGGGCTGGAGCGCTACTGGACGCTGACGCTGGCGCTGACCGGCCTCATCCTCTACTACTTCCACCTGCGCAACCGGGCCCTGTCGCCGGCCCTGAGCGAGGCCCGCCTGCAGGCGCTGCAGGCCCGCATCCGGCCGCACTTCCTGTTCAACAGCATCAACGCCGTACTCAGCCTGATCCGTCTCGAGCCGCGCCGGGCCGAGGTCGCGCTCGAAGACATGGCCGACCTGTTTCGCGTGCTGATGGCGGACAACCGCGAGTTGTCCACGCTGGCACGCGAAGTGGAACTGACGCGCCAGTACCTGAACCTGGAGCAGCTGCGTCTGGGCGCTCGCCTGCGGGTGGAGTGGCACGTCGACAACATGCCGGAGGAGGCGCTGATCCCACCCCTGGTGCTGCAGCCGCTGGTGGAGAACGCGGTCTACCACGGCATCGAGCCCCATGCGGGACCGGGCGTGATCCGCATCAACGCCTACAAGTCGCGCGGCGAGGTGCACCTGGTGCTGCGCAATCCCTATCGGCGCGACGGATCGCACCATGCGGGCAACAAGATGGCCCTGGGCAACATCCGCGAGCGGCTCAGCCTGCACTTCGACGCCGAGGCCGGGCTGCGTACCACCGTGAGCGACAACACCTACCAGGTGCACATCGTCCTGCCCTACCGCGTCGGGGAATCGCACGCAGCACCGGCGCGCGAGGCGCTCGCATGAGCGTGCCCGCGAGCGCGCTGCGCGTGGTGATTGCCGACGACGAGGCGCCTGCGCGCAGCCGCATGCACGATCTCATCGAGGACTGCGCCCGGGCGATCCCCGTGCACGTGGTCGGAGAGGCGTCCAACGGCCGCGATCTGCTCCGACTGCTGGAAGGCACGAGCGCGGACGTGGTGCTCCTCGATGTCCGCATGCCGGAGATGGACGGCATCGAAGCGGCGCAGCACCTGCACAAGCTGCCCAGGCGGCCGGCGGTGATCTTCACGACCGCGTTCGACGCCTATGCCCTGAAGGCCTTCGAGCTGCACGCGGTGGACTATCTGGTCAAGCCGATCCGGCAGCAGCGACTGCAGGATGCGTTGTCGCGCGTGCAGCTCCAGTCGGGGCCGGCGCTGGAGGTGCTGCAGCAGCTGCAGAGCCATGCGCGCCGCCACCTCAGTGTGCAGGAGCGCGGCAAGGTGATCCTGGTGCCGGTGGACAGAATTCTCTACCTGCGCGCCGAACTGAAGTACGTGACGGTGCGCACGGCCGAGCGCGACTACCTGCTGGAGGAGTCGCTGACCCGGCTGGAAGAGGAGTTCGGCGAGCGCTTCGTGCGCATCCACCGCAGCTGTCTGGTGGCGCGCGACTTCGTCGAGCGCTTCGAGCGTGCGGCGGAGGAGGGCGGCTGGAGCGTGCTGTTGCGCGGACTCGACGAACGACTGCCGGTCAGCCGCCGGCAGCAGCACGTCATCAAGGAATTCGCGCGCGTGTGACGCCGCCGCGCACCGCGCGGCGCCGGGTCACTGCGCGACGATCTTCGCGTCTTTCGCCAGCTTGGTCGCGAGCTCGGTGGTGACGCGTTCGACCTCGCGCTGCTGCAGCCCCCGCATGATATTGGCCTTGGCCTGCTCGAACGGCGGGATGGTGGCATTGCGCACGTCGTCGAGCTTGACGATCCACCAGCGCTCACCGACTGCGATGGGCTCGCTCACCTTGCCCTTTTGCATCTTCTCCACCGCCTGCGCGAGCTGTAACGGCAGGCCATGGGTCTGGCCTTCCTTGACCGGCGTCTTCAGATTGACCCACTCCAGTTCCCCGCCGCGGCTCGACGAAGGCGCCAGGGACCACTGGCGTGCCATCTCGGCGAAGTCCTTGCCCTTGACGATCTGCCCGTGCACTTCCTTGGCCCGCTGGTCGTTGGGAAGCATGATGACGCGCAGCTTGTAGTCCTTGGCACCCATGCTGCCCTTCATCTGGTCGTAGTGCGCCTTGGCCTGCTCTTCGGTGATCTGCGCGGGTTTCACCTGACCGCGCAGATACTTCTGCACCATCGCCGTGCGCTTGGCTTCCTCGGTCACGGCCAGCACTTCCGGATCCTTGTCCAGGTTCTGCTTGGCCGCCTCCTGCACGAACAGCTCGCGCGCGATGAGTTGATTCCGGATCGCGTCGCGCAGCTGAGGCGTGTCGGCGTTGCCTTGTGCGGTCGCCTGGCGCACCGCCATCTCCATCGTGCTCTGCTTGATCGGCTTGCCGTTGACCGTCGCCACCGGCTTGTCGCCTTCCTGTGCCAGCGCACTCACGCTCGTGAGTGAGAACACGGCGACGGCGGCGAGGCGGGCGATTCGGGTGTATGGAGTTGAGCTCATGGGTGCACTCGTTAGATGCCGGGACGCCCCGGCGGGTGGTTGAGCGTGGGGCAGCGCGCAGTCTACACTAGGGTCGCGCGGCGCTCGCCCCGGCGGGGTCGGCTGTCGCCTGCGTGGTACGCTGTGCGGGCCATTCGCCGTTCCTGCGCATCATGCCCGCCCTCGACGTTGTGACTATCGCCACCCGCGAAAGTGCCCTGGCCTTGTGGCAGGCGCATCACGTTCGCGATCGCCTGCGCGCGCTCAATCCCGGACTCGACGTGCGCATTCTGGGGATGACCACCGAGGGCGACAGGCGACTGAGCAGTTCGCTCGCCAAGATCGGCGGCAAGGGCCTGTTCGTCAAGGAGCTCGAGGCCGCGCTGGAAGCGGGCCGGGCCGATCTGGCGGTGCATTCCATGAAGGACGTGCCCATGCACCTTCCCCAGGGCTTCACGCTCGCCGCCATCCTCGAGCGCGAAGACCCGCGCGACGCCTTCGTCAGCACCCGCTACCCGGCCCTGTCGGCGCTGCCACCCGGCGCACGCGTCGGCACGTCCAGCCTGCGGCGCGAGAGCCAGATCCGCGCGCGCTTTCCCCACCTGGGTGTCGAGCCTCTGCGCGGCAACGTGAACACGCGCCTGCGCAAGCTGGACGCCGGCGAGTACGACGCCGTCATTCTCGCCGCGGCGGGATTGCGCCGCCTTGCCCTCGGCGGTCGCATCACGGCGCTGCTCACCCTAGCGGACAGCATCCCGGCGGCCGGACAAGGGGCGTTGGGCATCGAATGCCTGGACGCACGTAGCGACGTGCAGGCACTGCTGCAACCGCTCGTCCATCAGGCGACCGCGTGGTGCGTGCAGGCCGAACGCGCGGTGAGCCGCGCGCTGGCGGGTAGTTGCGTGGTGCCCCTCGGGGCCTTCGCCAGGGAGGAGGGAACGGATGTGATGCTGGACGCCTTCGTCGCCAGTCCGGATGGCCGCCGCATGGCGCGTGCCCATGCGCGCGCGGCGTCCATGCACGGCGACCCGCAGCAGCTGGCCGAGCAGGCCGTGTGCCAGCTCGTCGAGCAGGGCGCGCGCGAGATCCTGGCGGACCTGCCTCCGGCGCACTAGGCGGCCATGTCCATGGCGGGAATCGACGCGCGGTCCGCGGCACGCGGCAGCATCCTGCTGATCCGCCCGGAAACGGAGTCGCGCCAGCTTGCCCAGGCGCTGGCGCCACTGGGCGCCGATGTCATCGTCTTCCCCACGCTGGAGATCCGTCCGCTCGATCCCGGGCAGGCGGCGCT
>JAEZCG010000058.1 GCA_023430065.1 Pseudomonadota bacterium
GTGGCTAGGTCTTGCGCCGCCGCTTCCCGTCGGGGCGGCCGAGCTGTTTCAACCTTTCTCCGGCTTCCCGCTTGCCGATGCCCCGAAGCGCAACGAGCTTCGCGAGCTGCTCATCGCGCGGGTAAGCCGATTCGCTCTCCCAGTTATAGATCGACTGGGCGCTGACGCCGAGGAGCATGCCCAGGTCGGCTTGGGACAGACCCAGTCGGTTGCGCTGTGAGCGCAATCCTTTTGCGGCGAAGCGCACGCGCTTCGGCGTCGCATCGGACGATGCCGCCAGCGGTGCGCCGAGAACCTTGTGCGAAAGCTGCGTGACTTGACGTTGGAGCTGTGCAACCTGGCGCTTCAGGGTTGCAATGTCCCGCCGATGCTGTGCAGTGGTTTTTCTGGTCGCATCGACCTGGTTACGACTTTCCCGACGGGAAAGTCTGGAAATTTCATCGCGTAGTACGGCTCCGATGTTCGGCATGTGCGACCTTATGTGGATGAACCTCGCCGCACTGTATCAAACTCGCTCCGCCCCTTCCTGACCAAGCGCAGGCGCGAGTGGTATACGCTATGCGTTCCACCCCGTCGTGCTGCCCATGGCCATCGAACATTCTTCCGCCGCACAGATTGCCGCCTCGATCCCGGACGGCGCCCTGGTCGCCATCCCCAAGACGACCGCCGGCGTCTCCATGGCGTTTACATGCGAACTGGTGCGTCGTGGGGTACGCGAGCTGCACCTTCTCGGCGTTCCGACCAGCGGCCTGCAGGCGGACATTCTCATCGGGGCGGGATGCGTCTCCGTGATCGAGACATCAGCCGTGACGCTGGGAGAGTTCGGAACCGGGCCTCGTTTTGCCGCGGCCGTCCGCGCGGGAACGGTGCAGGTGCTGGACGCGACCTGCCCGGCCATCTATGCCGCCCTGCAGGCGGGAGTGAAGGGCATTCCCTTCATTCCGCTGCGGGGACTGCTCGGCAGCGATGTGCTTGCCCAGCGCAGTGACTGGAAGGTCATCGACAATCCGTTCGGCGAGGATGATCCGATCGTCCTGCTCCGGGCAATCCGGCCGGACGTCGCGCTGTTCCATGCCGCCAAGGCGGACCGGCACGGCAATGTCTACATCGGCCGCGAACGCGAACTGATGCTGATGGCACAGGCGGCACGGCGCACGCTCGTGACGGTCGAGGAGATCGTCGACGAGGATCTGATGGCGGAGGACTCGAATGCGGCAGCGACCATCGCGTCGCTGTATGTGGACGAGATTGCGGTTGCTCCTCGCGGTGCCTGGCCGCTGGCTTTCCTGGATCGCTACCCCGTCGATGCGAAGGTACTGAGCGAGTACGCGCAAGCGGCGCGCACCGACGAGGGGTTCCGCAACTTTCTCGAGAACTGGCTCGGCATCGAGCACGACCAGCCGGCATGAACATGGTTCCTGCCACCTCGACCGAGCCATACAGCAAGGTCGAACTGCTCATCAGTGTCGTCGCCCGCCTGCTGGACGGTTGCCGCCACGTCGCCGTAGGAGAATCCTCCCCGGTCCCCGGTGCCGGCGCCTTCCTCGCCCGTCACCGCTCGGCCGGCGCGCTGCGCGTGAGCGCGTTGGGGTCACGCCGACACAACATGATGGTCAACGGCAGTGTCGAACTGTTCGACCTCGCCGCACAGGGACGCATCGACGCCTTCTTCCTCGGCGGCGGCCAGATCGACGGACAGGGCAGCATCAACCTGGTGGGCACCGGGCCGTACCCGAACACCGACGTACGCTGGCCCGGGTCGTTCGGTTCCAGCTATCTGTACTTCCTGGTCCCGCGCGTGATCCTCTTCCGAGAGGAGCACACGCGCCGCGTGATGGTGCCGAGGGTGGATTTCGTCAGTGCGCCGGGCGTGAGTGCACCGAACGTGCATCGGGTCGGCGGCCCGTACGCACTGCTCACCGGGCTGGGACTGTTCACGTTCGACAAGGCAAGGCAACGCTTTCGGCTGGAGAACGTGCACCCTGGTCATTCGCTCGAGGAGATTCAGGACCAGACCGGGTTCGCATTCGACGTGGCATCGAATCTCGCGGAGACGACCGCCCCGGATGCCGAGACCCTCGCCCTCATCCGTGGTCAGATCAGGCAGGACATCGCGGAGATCTATCCGCGGTTCGCAGCTGGACTGCGAAACTGACGCGTCCGACCATTCTTGCCGGACTCCTGCTCGGGGTCCTGGCCCTGAGTGATCAGGGAACGGCGGCGCCGCCAGGTTCCGCCGACATGGCCCGGAGTTTCCCCCGTCTCGTCTCGGTGAAATGCGGTGACCGCGAATGCGGGACGATGGTGATCTCCCGATACCGCTATTTCCGGGACGGGGATCCAACACCGGCACACGAGCGCAACGGCGCCATCATCCGCGGCCGGTTTTGGCCGGCCGCCGGTTCCTCCGTCGAGTTCCATTACCTCCAGGTGTTGACCCACTTCAAGGGCCACGACTTTCGCTGGATTCGGGATCCGAGCGTTCCCTTGCCGATCCGATACGTCGATCCTCCACCGTTCGGTACGCGACAGCTCGAATCCGATGCCCAGGGCACGTTCCGCGATGTGGAGCATGCGTTCGATGCACTGCCCTGGTTCGACGAGGACGACTTTCCGGTCTACGTCGATCAGCCGCGTGCTTTTCTCGCCAGCGCCAGGCTTCACGGCCCAGTGTCCATGCAGTTCGAGACCTGGCTCGTCTGCGTCATCCGCAGCCAGCCCGGTCCCGACCCGAACGCGGTGAGCGACGACCGCTACGACGTCGCGCCGCTGCTGGGATGGAAATGGGGCTACGACGTCGCCCATCGCGACTCCGGGCAGATCGGCGTGGACGAACTGGGGGACTACACCTATGCGCTGCGGCCGTTCCAGTTCGTCACCACGCCGTCGCGAGATTTCGATGCAGCGCTCCGCACAGCCGTGGGAGACAAAGTGACGGACCGTTTCGACATCCAGTTCGGTGACAGTGCCCGGTGCGTGGACCGGGACCGATGAGATGCCCTATTTAGCGTTCGATCTGACAGACACGGTCCTAAAACGTGGTGGACGACTGCTTTCGACCC
>JAEZCG010000096.1 GCA_023430065.1 Pseudomonadota bacterium
ACAGAAAACGAAGCTCGAGTCTAAGCGCCTTTCTTCCAACCTTCGTGACTTCGTAATAAAGCAGCAGGCCGGTACTCGCAGCCGATCCAGCCGCTAAGCACGAAGACACGAAGAACTACAGAAAACGAAGCTCGAGTCCAGGTGCCTTTCTTCGTGCCTTCGTGACTTCGTGGTGGAGCGGCAGGCCGGTACTCACAGCCGATCCAGCCGGTAAGGCACGAAGACACGAAGAACTACAGAAACGAAGCTCGAGGCCAGGCGCCTTTCTTCGTGCCTTCGTGCCTTCGTGACTTCGTGGTGGAGCGCCTCTGACTATGTCGTGCACTACTTCAACCAAGCCTTCGCCCAACCCAGCCCGTCCTCGGTCTTGCCCGCAGGCCGGTACTCGCAGCCGATCCAGCCGGTGTAGCCGATGCGGTCGATGTGCCGGAACAAGAAGTCGTAGTTGATCTCTCCGGTGCCGGGCTCATGGCGTCCCGGCGTGTCGGCGAGCTGCATGTGCGCGATTTTGTCGAGGTTGTGCTCGATGGTCGACGCCAGGTCGCCTTCCATGATCTGCATGTGGTAGATGTCGTACTGGAACTTGAGGTTCGGCATGCCGGTGTAGTGCATGATGTCGAAGGCCTGCGCCGAATAGTTGAGGTAGAAGCCCGGAATGTCGCGGGTGTTGATCGCCTCGATCAGCAGCGTGATGCCGTGCTTGCCGAGTTCCTTCGCCGCGAAGCGCAGATTCTCGATGTAGGTCGCGCGCATCGTCTCCTCGTTTACGCCCACCGGCCGCAGACCCGCCATGCAGTGCAGCTGCCTGCAGTTCAGCGTGCGCGCATAGTCGAGTGCCTGGCCCACGGCGTCCTGGAATTCGGTCTTACGTGACGGGATGCAGGCCAGGCCGCGATCACCCGCGGCGAAGTCGCCGGGCGGCATGTTGAACAGCACCATCTCGAGCCTGTGCTGGCCGATGAGCTCGGCCAGCTGGTTCTTGTCGTAGGCATAGGGGAAGAGGAACTCCACCCCCTTGAAGCCTGCCTTTGCCGCGGCGCCGAAGCGCTCCAGAAAGTCGACTTCGTTGAACATCATGCTCAGGTTGGCGTTGAGCTTCGGCATGTCGGTTCTCCTCTCGTGGTGGGATTGTACGGCGGCACGCGCATTTCGGCGGCCGGTTCGAGCCGCCTCCGGCTGTGCAGGAACTTCTGCCATGCGCACGGGTAGAATGAAGTGCTGGGCCGCACGAGCCGCGCTGGCAGAAGCCGAACCCGTTACGCTCGGGAGTCGCTGCCTGGCGTGCTCGTCGAAGGGCCCGACGATTGGGCTGTAATGGGCGGCATGGATAACTGGTATGCGCACGAGTAGAGACCAAACTTCACCACCGGGGAGGCCCGGCTCGGGCGGGATCCGTCTCGATGCGCTCGTGATCGGGGCCGGGTTCTCCGGTTTGTATCAGTTGCTCTGCCTGCGAGACCGGCTCGGGCTCTCCGTCAAGGTCCTGGAGACCGGCAGCGGGCTCGGCGGCACGTGGTACTGGAATCGCTACCCGGGTGCGCGCTGCGACTCCGAAAGCCATTCCTACTGTTACTTCTTTTCCAGAGAACTGTTCGAGGAATGGCAGTGGTCGGAGCGCTATCCGGCGCCGCCGGAGATTCTGCGCTACCTGAACCACGTCGCGGACCGGTTCGATCTCCGGCGCGACATCCGCTTCGACACGCGAGTCACTGCAGCGCACTACGACGAAGCGGAGAACCGCTGGCACGTCGAGACATCCGGCGGCGAGCGTTACTGCGTGACCTACCTCATCGCTGCTGTGGGCTGCCTGTCGTCTGCGAGCGTGCCGGATATTCCGGGGCTGTCGAGCTTCGCCGGCCAGTGGTTCCACACGGGAGAGTGGCCGCACGAGGGGGTGGATTTCAGCGGCAAGCGCGTCGGTCAGATCGGCACCGGCTCGACCGGTATCCAGGCCGCGCCGGTGATCGCACAATCTGCGGCGCACCTGAGCGTGTTCCAACGCACCGCGAATTACAGCGTACCGGCGCGCAATGCCCCGCTGACGCAGGAGTTTCTGCGTTACGTGCGCGAGCACTACGACGAGATTCGCGACACCACCCGCTCCACGCCGAACGGGCACCCGTTCCGCATCTCCGAGCGCAAGGTGTTCGACGTCACGCCCGAAGAACGGGAGGCAATCTACGAAGCCGCGTGGGAGACAGGGGGATTGCGTTTCCGCGCCGCCTTCCAGGATGTCGTCCTGGACGTGCGCGCGAACGATACGGCTGCCGGGTTCCTCAAACGCAAGATCCGCCAGATCGTCAAGGATCCGGAGACTGCGGAGGCGCTGGCCGCCATCGACCATCCCTACGCAGCCAAGCGGCCGCCGATCGATACGGACTATTTCGACACTTTCAACCGCGACAATGTCACGCTGGTCGACCTGCGCGCCGACCCGATCGAGCGCATCACCCCGAGCGGCATTCGCACCCGCAGCCGCGACCATCCGCTCGACATCATCGTGTTCGCCACCGGCTTCGATGCGATGACCGGCCAGCTGCTGCGGATCGACATTCGCGGACGCGACGGGCTCGCTTTGCGCGAGGCCTGGCGCGAGGGCCCCCGCACCTATCTCGGTCTGCAGATCCCTGGCTTTCCCAACTTGTTCACCGTCACCGGGCCGGGCAGCCCCTCGGTCCTGTGCAACATGCCGGTCGCCATCGAGCAGCACGTGGAGTGGATCACCGACTGCATCGCCTACCTGCGAGCCAATGGAATCGGGGCGTGCGAGGCGAGCCCGCAGGCGGCGCAGAAATGGGGCGAGCACGTCGATGCAGCGGCTAAGGCCACGGTGCTGTCGCTCGCCAAGCACTCCTGGTATCACGGCGCGAACATTCCCGGCAAGCCCGTGACGTTCATGCCCTACGCCGGGGGCATGGTGCGCTACCGTGCCATCTGCGACGATGTCGTTTCACGGGGCTACGAGGGTTTTATCTTGAGCCGCAACGGCGCGGGCGCTTCGGCCCATCCTCGTGACGTTGCGGCCAACGACTTCTCCGCCGCCGAACGGATCAACTCGCCGGGCGTGTAGCTGCGGGTCAATGCGCTCCGACGCGCGGTCACGTCGTGCCCGCGTAATTCGTTCAGCCTGGTCAGATGCGCAGCACGTATCGAGGAATGCTTTTCCTGACATCGATGATTCGGCGATTATCGCGGCGCGCGAGAGACTTCACGAAAAGCTCCTGAAGCTGACGATTCGCTTCGCGGATGCGTTGGCGCGCGCTTTGGAACAATGAGAGCAGCAGCGTCCGCGAACGCACCCTGGCGATAGATCCGGCCAATCCGACGCTGCTGGCCAGAGCGAGCAGGCGTCTTGCGCAAGCTGGGCGACACGACCAGGGAGAACTTGCGAGGGGTGTCGTCGTGCGCCGAGTTTCGCGGCTTGGCCGGTTGGGCAGCGGCGTTCCCGCGGGCGGAATGCAGCGCTGCTGACTCTTGCTTGCGCGACTGCCCGTCGGTGGGCGGACCTGCCTATTGCAAAAGGGGACAGAAGCTGCGGCGAACTATAATGGCGGCATTGTCCTTCCGAGCCTGCCCATGACCCGCTTCACCGGCACCGACACCTACGTCGCCACCGACGACCTGATGATGGCGGTGAACGCCGCCATCACCCTCGAACGGCCGCTGCTGATCAAGGGCGAGCCCGGTACCGGCAAGACCATGCTCGCCCTGGAAGTGGCGAAGTCACTCCAGCGGCCGCTGATCCAGTGGCACGTGAAGTCGACCAGCAAGGCGCAGCAGGGACTGTACGAGTACGACGCGGTGTCGCGCCTGCGCGATTCTCAACTCGGCGACGGACGCGTGCACGACATCGGCAACTACATCAAGCGCGGGCCGCTGTGGGAGGCGTTCGAATCGGAGGCGCCGGCCGTGGTGCTGATCGACGAGATCGACAAGGCGGACATCGAATTCCCCAACGATCTGCTGCGCGAACTCGACCGCATGGAGTTCTACGTCTACGAGACCCAGCGGTTGGTATCGGCGCGCCATCGCCCGGCGATCATCATCACCAGCAACAACGAGAAGGAGCTGCCCGACGCCTTCCTGCGCCGCTGCTTCTTCCACTACATCCGCTTTCCCGACAAGGAGACGATGGAGCGGATCGTCGACGTACACTATCCCGGCATCAAGAAATCCCTGCTGCGCG
This sequence comes from Pseudomonadota bacterium, assembly GCA_023430065.1. GTDB lineage: Bacteria > Pseudomonadota > Gammaproteobacteria > Burkholderiales > SHXO01 > SHXO01. The sequence continues at coordinate 4,187 of JAEZCG010000096.1, forward strand.
AGGCGCTCGAGGCGTTCTTCGAGATCCGCGAGGTGCCGGGGCTGAAGAAGAAGCCCTCGACCTCGGAACTGCTCGATTGGCTGAAGCTGCTCGTGGCGGAGGACATTCCGGCCGACGTGCTGCACTCGAAGGACTCGCACAAGATCATCCCGCCGCTGCACGGCGCGCTGCTCAAGAACGAGCAGGACGTCCACCTGTTCGAGCGCCTGGTGTTCATGTCGCGGCGCAAGGGTTAAGGCAGACATGAACGCAAAGACCGCGAAGACCGCTAAGGAAAGTCGTTCTGAGCTGTGCCGCGTGCGGGCACCACTCGGTCGCAATCCTTTGCGCTCGTTGTGCCCTTTGCGTTGAGCCCCGTCGCTCGCGAGAGATGCTCACCGACTTCTTCTTCCAGCTCCGCCAGGGCGGCGTCCCCGTCTCGCTGAAGGAGTTCCTCACTCTGCACGAGGCGCTGCAGAAGAAGGTCGCCTGGGGCAGCCTGGACGACTTCTACCTGCTCTCGCGCGTGTGCCTGGTCAAGGACGAGAGCCACTACGACCGCTTCGACCGCGTGTTCGGCGAGTATTTCCGCGGCATCGCGGCACTGCCCGACGACCTGCTCGCGGTCATCCCCGCGCAGTGGCTGCGCGCCAACGCGATGCTCACGCTGTCCGATGAGGACAAGAAGCTGATCGAGTCGCTGGGCGGCTGGGACAAGCTGATGGAGACGCTGCGCCAGCGGCTGGCCGAGCAGAAGGAGCGCCATGAAGGCGGCTCGAAGTGGATTGGCACGCGCGGCACCTCGCCGTTCGGCGCCTACGGCTACAACCCCGAGGGCGTGCGCATCGGCCAGGAGGGGTCGCGCAACCGCCGCGCGGTGAAAGTGTGGGACAAGCGCGAGTTCCGGAACCTGGACGACACGGTCGAACTGGGCACGCGCAACATCAAGGTCGCGCTGCGCCGCCTGCGCCGCTTCGCGCGTGAGGGTGCGCCCGAGGAGCTGGACCTGGACGACACGATCCGCTCGACTGCGCGCAACGCGGGCTGGCTCGACCTGAAGATGGTGCCGGAGCGCCACAACGCGGTGAAGGTGCTGCTATTCCTGGACATCGGCGGCTCGATGGACGACCACATCCGCATCTGCGAGGAGTTGTTCTCCGCAGCGCGCGGGGAGTTCAAGCACCTCGAGTATTTTTACTTCCACAACTGCCTCTACGAGACGGTGTGGAAGGACAACCGGCGCCGGCACAGCGAGCGCATTCCCACGTTCGACGTTTTGCACAAGTACGGACACGACTACAAGCTCGTCTTTGTCGGCGACGCGACCATGAGTCCGTACGAGATTGCGTATCCGGGCGGCTCGGTGGAGCACCACAACGAGGAGGCCGGCTCGGAGTGGATGCAGCGCATGCTCGATGTGTACGCGCACGCGGTGTGGCTCAATCCGCAGCCGGAGGAGCGCTGGGGTTACTACGACTCGATCGGGATGATGCGTCAGCTGATGGGAGAGCGGATGTATCCGCTCACCCTGGCCGGCCTCGAAGAGGCGATGCGCGAGCTGGTGCGCTGAAACGTCAGGACGCCGTCACGCGCGCGACGATGGCCGGGAGCGCTTCGATCGGCACCGCCGCGCTGAACAGCTCGCCCTGATAGGCGTCGCAGCCCATCTGGGCCAGGATCGCGAGCTGGGCGGCCGTCTCCACGCCCTCTGCCGCCACCTGCAGCTCGAGGCCGTGCGCCAGGGCGACGATCGCCTTGACCACCGCATGGTCGCGCGCGCCGTGCGCGACATTGCGCACGAAGCTGCGGTCGATCTTCAGGCGGTCGATCGGCAGCTGGTGCAAGTAGGGAACCGACGAATACCCGGTTCCGAAATCGTCCACGGCGATGCTCACCCCCAGCTCTCCCAGTTCGTGCAGGACGGGCATGTGCTCGTCGGAATGCTCCAGCAGAAGGGACTCGGTCACCTCGACCTCGAGCCAGCGCGCCTCCACCCTGACGCCTTCCAGGGCGCGCGCGACGCTGCCGAGAAAGGCGCCCGGCCGCAGGAGTTGGCGCGACGACACGTTGACCCCGAAACGCAGCGCAGGGTGACCGGCGTCGCGCCACTGCCTGGCCTGGATGCAAACCTGGTGCAGCACCCACTCGCCGATGCGATCGACCAGTCCCGATTCCTCGGCCGCGGTCAGGAAAGTGCCGGGCGCGAGCAGCCCGCGCGAAGGGTGCATCCAGCGCAGCAGCGCTTCCACCGCGATGAGGCGGCCGTCCGCCACTGACAGTTGCGGCTGGAAGTGCAGGACGAGCTCGTCGCGATCGAGCGCCTGGCGCAGCTCGGACTCCAGGGTTTGCCGCTCGATCGCGCGCAGGTTCATCTGGGGCGAGAAGAACTGGTAGTTGTTGCGCCCCTTCTCTTTGGCGTGATACATGGCCGTGTCGGCGTTCTTCATGAGCGCGCGCTCATCCTGCGCATCGAGAGGGAAGATGCTGATGCCGATGCTGCACGAGATGTCGATCCGGCGTCCGCCGAGTTCGAACGGGTGCGCAAGCGAGCGGATGATCTTGTCGGCGATCTGAGCCGCCACCTCTGCCTGCTGCAGGCCCTCGAGGGCGACGACGAACTCGTCGCCGCCGAGCCGCGAGACGGTGTCGCCCTTGCGGATGCAGGCGAGCATGCGCGTGGCCACCTCCTTGAGCAGCAGGTCCCCGATCTGGTGGCCAAGCGTGTCATTGATGTACTTGAAGCGGTCCAGATCGATGAACATCAGCGCCAGCACCTGGCCGGCCCGTCGGGCGGCGACCAGCCCTTGCTCGAGGCGATCCTTGAACAACACGCGGTTCGGGAGTTCGGTGAGCGGGTCGCGCGTGGCGAGGAAACTGATGCGCGCCTCCGCCGCCTTGCGCTGCGTGATGTCGCGGCAGGTGCCGCGATAGCCGATGCACCGGCCCTCGGGGTCGCACACCGCGACCGCGCTCACCGTCACCCAGCGGATGTTTCCATCGCGCGTGACGATGCGATGCTCGAGGTCCCGGAACGAACCGTCGTCCCGCTGGTGCTCGACCAGCCATCCGCGCACGCGCTCGATCTCGCCCGGCGGCATGAAGTCCTCCGGATGGCGCCCGATCAATTCCTGGTCGGAATGCTGCCACACCGCCTGCACCCTGCTCGACGCGTAACGGAAACGCCAGTCCAGGCCAGTCTCCCAGACGAACTCGCCGGCAGCTTCGGCGAAGTCCCGGAAGCGGTTCTCGCTCTCGCGCAGCGCCATCTCCGCGGCGTGGCGCGCGTGCTCGCGCTGCAGGTTGTCCAGGGCGTAAGAGACATTCGAGGCCAGCGCGTCGAGCATCGCAACCAGTTCCTCGTCGAAGTAGTCGCTGCGTCGCGCGAACAGCTGCAGCAGACCGCTCACCTTTCCCTGTCGGCGCAGCGGCAGGATGGCGAACGCGCGCAGCCCCGAGTGGGCCAGTTGCACGCTGCTGGTCACGCTGCCGGCCTCGAGCAGAATGTCGTCGCACACGTAATGCGTGCCGGCGCGCAGGGCCTGCGCGGCGGGCGTGCGGCCCTCGGGAACGCGCGGGTCGAGCGCCACGCGCAGGAGCTCCTGGGGGATCTCCGTCTCGCCCATGCTCGCCATGGTGCGCATCGTTCCGCTCCCCGCATCGGCCTCGGCCACGCGGGCGTGGGCGAAATGGCCGTGCCGGACCGCGATGCTGCACACCGATTCGAACAGTTCTTCGGCCGTGGCACTGCGGCTGGCGGCGATGTTGGCCTGCATCATCACGGCGTACAGCTCGCGCAGCCGCGACGCCTGCTCGCGCGCCTCGACCTGCTCGGTGACGTCGCGTCCGATGCCGCCATAGCCGAGGAAGGTGCCATCTGCAGCGAAGGTCGGCTCGCCGCTGAGCAGCACGATGCGCCTGCTGCGGCGATCGGTGAGCAACAGGTCCTGAAAGGGCAGGCGCTCGGCCAGCGCGCGCGCGTGCGCCTCGCGCACCTGTTCGGACGGCCATTCGTAGTCGAGCTCGAAGCGCGTTCGGCCGATCGAGGACATCGGCGGAATCGGCGACTTGTGCTCGGCGTTCATCGAGCAGGACACGAAGCGCAGGTGCTCGTCCTGCTCCCAGTACCAGACCGGCGAGAGCTTGGCCAGCGTGAGGAAACGCTGCGTGGCGGCTCGCAGGGCGGCCTCTGCGCGCCGCAGTGGGGTGCGCTCGCTCAGTATCGTCAGCACGGTCTGCGTATCTGTCGGGCAGGTGCTGGCATGCACCGCGTACCAGCATGTGCTGCCGTCTGCCTGCGCAAGCGAAACCTCGCCCTCCCGGCCCGACAGCGCATCGAGGATCGCGCGCCGCAGGTGCAGCGCGCGTTCGCTGCCGATTGCGTCGACGTCCGCGTGCGACTCCAGCGACCTGCGCTGCAGCCCGTACAGCGCGCAGAAGGCGTCGTTGGCCGACAGGCAGCGATAATATTCGCCGTCGAACGCGGCAGCCGGGAGAGGAATCGCCTCGACCGTCCCGCGCCAGTGACCGGATCGGCGCGGATCGTTGGCCGCGTGCGCCTGTGCCCGATGCCCGGGTGTCTCGTCGTCGAATTTCTGCATGAGCGGGTCGATTATCCCGCGTGCCGCTCGGAGATCACCGGCGGTGCGACCTTCAGCACTTCCTCCGCGCTGGTCAGTCCGAGGGCCACTTTGAGGGCGCCGCTGGTGCGCAGCGGTTTCATCCCTTCGCGCAGCGCCTGGTGGCGCAACGCACTCAGATCCGTCTCGGCCTGGATCAGCCGGCGCAGTCCGGGGGACATCGTCATCATCTCGTAGATGCCCAGCCGGCCCATGTATCCGGTCATGCGGCAATCGAGGCAGCCCTGGCCGCGCTGCACGTGCGTGGGCATCGGAATGCGCCACGGCGCGGTGAGCGATTGCCACATCGCTTCCTCCGCCGGGATCTCCTCGCGGCAGTGCGGACACAACGTGCGCACCAGGCGCTGGGCGAGCACACCGAGGATGGTCGAATGCAGCAGGTAGGGCTCGACGCCGATGTCGAGCAGACGCGTGATGGCCGAGGGGGCGTCGTTGGTGTGCAGGGTGGAGAGCACCAGATGGCCGGTCAGCGCCGCCTGGATCGCCATCTGCGCGGTCTCGTGGTCGCGAATCTCCCCGACCATGATGATGTCCGGGTCCTGCCGCATCAGGGTGCGCACGCCGGCCGCGAAGTCCAGGCTGATACCGCTCTGCACCTGCATCTGGTTGAACTGCGGCTCCACCATCTCGATCGGGTCCTCGACGGTACACACGTTCACGTCGGGTGTCGCGAGCTGCTTGAGCGTCGAGTACAGGGTGGTGGTCTTGCCGGACCCGGTCGGCCCCGTCACCAAGATGATCCCGTGCGGGCGCGCAGTCAGACTCCTCCAGCGGCTCTCGTCTTCGTCGGAGAAGCCCAGTTCCGCGAAGTCCTTCACCAGCACGTCGGGATTGAACACGCGCATCACCAGCTTCTCGCCGAATGCGGTCGGCATGGTGGACAGGCGCAGTTCCACTTCGTCGCCGTCTGGTGTGCGCGTCTTGATCCGGCCGTCCTGCGGTCTGCGTTTCTCGACCACGTCCATGCGGCCGAGGATCTTGATGCGGCTGGTCATGGCCGCCATCACCGGCGTGGGGATCTGATAGACCTGGTGCAGCACCCCGTCGATGCGGAAGCGCACGTTCCCCGCCTCCCTGCGCGGCTCCACGTGGATGTCGCTGGCGCGCTGCTGGAAGGCGTACTGGAGCAGCCAGTCCACGATGTGGACGATGTGCTGGTCGTTCGCGTCGAGCTTGCCGTTGCGGCCGAGCTCGACCAGTTGCTCGAAGTTGGCGATCTCGCTCAGCGTGGGGCCGCTCTGCGCCGAGGCGTTGCGGACCGAGCGTGCGAGATTGTAGAACTCGGCCTGGTAGCTGGCGATGTCCAGCGGATTGGCGACCACGCGGCGGATGTTCAGGCGCAGGATCTGGGCCAGTTCCGCTTCCCACTCGCGCACGAACGGTTCGCAGGTCGCGATCACCGCGTCACGTGCGGTGACCTCCAGCGGCAGGATGCGGAAGCGCGTTGCATATGCGCTCGACATCACTTTCGTGACCGCGGCGAAGTCGATCTTGAACGGATCGATGTGGAGGTAGGGCAGTTCGACCTTTTCGGCCAGCCACTGCGTCAGCTTCTCGAGCGTCAGCAGCTTGCGGCTGTGCCGGGGATCCTTGAGCTTCTGCTCGGCCACGAACACCAGCGGATGCTGGTCGCCGCGACGCAGGTGCTGTGCGGCGAGGAGGGCGTCGACCGTCGCGCGATCGACCAGCCCATCGTGCGCGAGATCCTCGAGCACTTCCTTGAGCGACAGGCGGCGATCGGGCTGCGGGGCGGGTGCAACGGGTCGGACAGGGGAGAGGGCGGAGGCGGTCATGGACGCGTGTGGTGGCGTGTGCCGCAAAAGCGAGTTCCATTCCACATGCCGGGCGCAATCAGGGGCGACAGGTGCACCGCGATGGTGCGCTCATGCGAGCGCATGCCCGGAAGCGGTGCAGGAGGCGCGCCCATCCGGCCTGAGTACTTGGGGCAAGACAATGATTCGTAGACAAAAACGGGACGTGGTGCAGGGATTGCTTGACCCGCCCCCCCGATCGACTCATACAAACAAAACGGGAGGAGACGATGCACAGCCCCGGTGGCGATGTCCTGTTCGTACTGCTCGGCGCGATCATGGTGCTGGCCATGCACGCCGGTTTCGCGTTCCTCGAGCTCGGCACTGTCCGCTCGAAGAGCCAGGTCAATGCGCTGGTCAAGATCCTTGCGGATTTCGCGGTCTCCACCATTGCCTATTTCTTCATTGGATACGGGGTGGCCTACGGCACCAGCTTCATGGCCGGCGCCGACATCCTGTCCGATCGCAACGGCTATGAACTGACGAAATTCTTCTTCCTGCTCACCTTCGCCGCCGCCATTCCCGCCATCGTGTCGGGAGGGATCGCCGAGCGCGCCCGCTTCCATCCACAGCTTGCAGCCACCTTCGCCCTGGTGGGGTTCCTCTATCCGTTTTTCGAGGGGATTGCCTGGAACGGGCACTACGGCGTGCAGGAATGGCTGCAGGCGCGCTTCGGGCAGCCGTTCCACGACTTCGCCGGCTCGGTCGTCGTGCACGCGATGGGCGGCTGGATCGGGCTGGTCGCGGTCGTGCTGCTGGGCGCGCGCCGCGGGCGTTACGCGCGCGACGGCGGCATCGCCGCCCACCCGCCGTCGAGCATTCCGTTCCTGGCGCTGGGCGCCTGGATGCTCACGGTGGGCTGGTTCGGGTTCAACGTGATGTCCGCGCAGACGCTGGACAAGATCAGCGGCCTGGTGGCGGTGAACTCGGTCATGGCCATGGCGGGCGGGACGCTGGCGGCGCTGTTCGCAGGGCGAAACGATCCGGGCTTCGTCCACAACGGGCCGCTGGCCGGCCTGGTCGCCGTGTGTGCGGGCTCCGACCTGATGCATCCCCTGGGCGCGCTCGCCACCGGTGCGGTCGCCGGCGTGGCATTCGTGTTCCTGTTCACCTTTACGCAGAACCGACTGAAGGTCGACGATGTGCTGGGTGTGTGGCCGCTGCACGGCGTGTGCGGCGCCTGGGGTGGCATCGCCGCAGGACTGTTCGGCACGACGGCCATGGGCGGCCTGGGCGGCGTGAGCCTGGCCTCCCAACTCGTGGGCACGGCCCTGGGCATCGGCGTCGCCCTGGCCGGGGCAGTCGCGATCTATGGCAGCCTCAAGCTGCTCGTAGGCATCCGGCTGGACCCCGAGGAGGAATTCCAAGGCGCGGACCTGTCGATCCACCGGATCAGCGCCAGTCCGGAGCGCGAGCCGCACTGATGAACGATCGGGGGCGTCCGAGGCGGCGACTTCCCCCATAATCGGGGTTTCCGAGCCCGTTCGTCGCTCGGACCATGCAGGAAGCCCCTTGTCCGACGCCGACCTCTCCAGACTTCGCATCGCGCGCAGCGGCACGCGCGCCGCCCGGCACCGCTGGCAGCGGCCGCTGACGATTGCCGTGCTGCTCCTCGCTGCCGCCGTCGCGGCGCTGATCGTCTACCGCCGCGTCGCCGGTGCGGCGGTCGACGTGCAGCAGACCAGCATCGCGCTGGTCTATCCCTACCAGTCCGTGACCGTGCTCAATGCTACGGGCTACGTGGTGGCCCAGCGCAAGGCCTCGGTCGCCTCGAAGGCCACCGGTCGCCTCGAGTGGCTCGGCGTGCAGGAAGGCAGCCGTGTCCGCCGCAACGAAGTGATCGCGCGCCTGGAAAGCCAGGACGTGGCGGCCGCGCGCGACCAGGCTGCCGCGAGCGTGCGCGTGGCGCGCGCCAACGTCGAGCAGGCCGACGCGGAACTGCGCGAGGCACAGCGTGCGCTGGAACGCTCGGCCGATCTACTGAGCCAGGAGTTCGTGTCGCAGGCGGCGCACGACATCGTGGTGGGGCGCGTGGACAAAGCCCAGGCTGCGCGCGCGGGCGCGGTGGCCAACGTGCGCGTGGCGGAAGCGAACCTGCGCGCCGCCGCGGTTGCCCTGGAGCAGACCGTGATCCGCGCGCCCTTCGACGGTGTCGTGCTGACCAAGAACGCCAACGTGGGTGACACCATCACCCCGTTCTCGTCGGCGCTCGACACCAAGGGCGCGGTGGTGACGGTGGCGGACATGAGCACGCTGGAAGTGGAGGCCGACGTGTCGGAGTCGAACCTCGGCGCGCTGAAGGTCGGTCAGCCGTGCGAGATCGAGCTGGACGCACTGCCCGACGAGCGCTTCCGCGGCTACGTGAACCGGACGGTCCCCACGGTTGACCGCGCCAAGGCGACAGTCACGGCGAAGATCCGCTTCCGAACCCTCGATCCGCGCATCCTGCCGGACATGAGCGCGAAGGTCGCGTTCCTGTCGCAGGACGTGCCGGAGGATCGGCGTACGCCGCGGCCGGCGGTGAGCGCGCAGGCGCTGGCCAAGCGCGACGGCAAGACGCTGGTCTTCGCGGTGCGCGAAGGCAAGGCGGTGGCCGTGCCGGTGCGCACCGGCGAGCGCCTGGGCGAGAATGTGGAACTCCTCGACGGGCCGAAGGTGGGTACCAAGGTGGTCCTGGCGCCGAGTGCACGTATTGCCGACGGCACCCGCATCAAGGCCGCGAGCGAGTGAGCCGCCGCCGAATCTGGAGCCAGTCTCGAAACCGGACTTCGCCACGCCCATGATGGTCCAGGCGCGCAACCTGTCGAAGTCCTATCGCCGCGGCGGGCAGGTGGTCCCGGTCCTCGCCGATATCAACCTCGACATCGACGAGGGCGAGTTCGTCGCATTGATGGGGCCGTCGGGTTCGGGCAAGAGCACGCTGCTCAACCTCATCGCCGGCATCGACAAGCCCAGCGGCGGCGCGCTGCGCGTGAACGGGCTCGACATCGGTGCGCTCGGCGAGGCGCAACTCGCCGACTGGCGTGCGCGGGCCGTGGGCTTCATCTTCCAATTCTACAACCTGCTGCCGGTGCTCACCGCCTTCGAGAACGTCGAACTGCCGCTGCTGCTCACGCCGCTGTCCCGGCGCGAGCGGCGCGAACATGCGCAGGCCGCGCTGGAGATGGTGGGGTTGTCCGACCGCATGCGGCACTATCCCTCGCAGCTGTCGGGCGGCCAACAGCAGCGCGTCGCCATCGCGCGCGCGATCATCACCGACCCGCAGATCCTGGTCGCGGACGAGCCGACCGGCGACCTCGACCGCGTGTCGGCCGCCGACGTGCTCGGCCTGATGGAGCAGCTCAACGCGCAGATGGGAAAGACCATCGTGATGGTCACGCACGACCAGCGCGCCGCGGAAGCCGCGCACCGCCTGATCCATCTGGACAAGGGCGTGCTGATCGAGGGTGGCGCGGGGGGGATCGACGCGGCCGCTCTGCGCTCGTCCTGATCGCGCGGTCGTGTACCTGCTGAAGCTGATCGCGCGCAACAGTCTGCGGCACAAGCTGCGAACGGCGCTCACCACGCTGGGGATCGTGATCGCGGTTCTCGCGTTCGGTCTGCTGCAGACCGTCGTCGACGCGTGGTACGCGGGTGCCGACTCGGCCTCCGCCACGCGGCTGGTGACGCGCAATGCCATCTCGCTCGTGTTCCCGCTTCCCATCACCTATCGCGACCGCATTCGCAGGATCGACGGCGTACGCGAGATCAGCTATGCGAACTGGTTCGGTGGCGTCTACATCAGCGAGCGCAACTTCTTCCCGCAGTTCGCGGTGGACGCGCGCAGCTACTTCCGGATCTATCCGGAACTGGGCGTTCCGGCGGAGCAGCTGGAGAGCTTCCTGCGTGACCGCAAGGGCTGCGTGGTGGGACGCAAGCTCGCGCAGACCTGGGGGTGGAAGGTGGGCGACGTGATCCCGCTGCGTGGAACGATCTATCCGGGCACGTGGGAGTTCACCCTGCGCGGCATCTACGAGGGACGCGATGCTGCCACCGACGAGGTCCAGTTCTTCTTCCATTGGGACTACCTGAACGAGACGCTGCGCAAGAGTGCCCCGCGGCGGGCGGATACGACGGGCATTTTCGTGGTCGAAATCGACGAGGCCGAGCGCGCCGCGGAGATCGCGCGCGCGGTCGACGCGACCTTCCGCAACTCGCTGGCGGAGACGCTGACCGAGACCGAAAAGGCCTTCCAGCTCGGGTTCGTGTCCATGACCGAGGCGATCGTGGTGGCTATCCGCCTGGTGTCCTTCCTGGTCATCGTCATCATCCTGGCGGTCATGGCGAACACCATGGCCATGTCGGCACGCGAGCGGCTCGCCGAGTATGCGACCCTCAAGGCGATCGGATTCGGTCCGTCCTTCGTGCGCCGCCTCGTATTCGGCGAATCCCTCTGCATCGCCGTGGCGGGCAGCGTCATCGGCTGCCTGCTCACCTTTCCCGTGTCGCGCGCGTTTGCGCAGAAGATGGGCACGCTGTTTCCGGTGTTCCAGGTGTCGCAGGAAACCGTCGTGCTGCAGCTGGTGGCCGGAATCGCAATCGGGATCGTTGCGGCGATCGCGCCGGGCATCCGAGCCGGCAATGTGCGCATCGCCGAAGGCCTGCGGGCGGTGGGTTGAGCGATGCCCGTACCGATCGCCTACAGTGCGCGCAACCTCGCCACCCGGCGGCTGACCACCGCGCTGACGGTTGCCGGCATGGCGCTGGTGGTATTCGTGTTCGCTACCGTGCTGATGCTGGAGGAAGGCCTGCGCAGCACATTGGTCGCCACGGGAGCCGCCGATAACGCACTGGTGACGCGGCGCGCCGCAGGCACAGAAGTGCAGAGCGCGGTGGACCGCGAGCAGGCGGCGGTGGTGGAGATGCGGCCCGAGGTGGCACTGGATGGCGCCGGCGCGCGCATCGTCTCGCGCGAGACCGTCGTGCTGATCTCGCTCGACAAGCGCGGGTCGGACAAGCCGTCGAACATCGTGATCCGAGGCATCGGTCCGCACGGACTGGCACTGCGCCCGCAGGTCAGGTTCGTCGCCGGCCGCATGTTCCGGCCGGGTTCGTCCGAGATCGTGGCGGGGCGTGCGATCGGCGGGCGCTTCATCGGCGCGGGCATCGGCGAGACCCTGCGCTTCGGCATGCGCGAGTGGACGGTGGTCGGCCACTTCGACGCGGGGGGCACCGGCTTCGACTCCGAGATCTGGGGCGATGCCGAGCAGCTCATGCAGGCGTTCCGACGTACGTCGTACTCGTCGGTGCTGCTGCGCCTGAAGGACGCTGCGCAGTTCGAGCCACTGGAGCGCGCGCTCGAGTCGGATCCGCGCCTGACCGTCGAGGTCAAGCGCGAATCGGTGTTCTACGCGGAGCAGTCCGAGGTGCTGGCCAATTTCATCCGCATCCTCGGTCTCACCTTGTCCATCATCTTCTCGACCGGTGCGGTGATCGGCGCGATGATCACGATGTACGCGGCGGTGGCCAACCGCACCGCGGAGATCGGTACCCTGCGCGCCATCGGTTTCCGCAGCCGCAGCATCCTGATGGCGTTCCTGCTCGAGTCGCTGTTCATGGGGCTGCTGGGCGGCATGCTGGGCCTCGCGCTCGCCTCGACGATGCAATGGGTGTCGTTCTCCACGATGAACTTCCAGACCTTTTCCGAGCTGGCCTTCTCGTTCGTCCTGACACCTCGCATCGCACTATGGTCCCTGTCCTTCGCCGTGCTCATGGGATTGCTCGGCGGCTTCCTGCCGGCGGTGCGCGCGGCGCGCCTCAAGGTGGTCGACGCCCTGCGCGCGGCATAGCGCCGGGGCGAGGCGCACAGCGCCTGGTCGGTCCTGGCATCCCGTTGTGCTCGGGTACACTCGGCTCCTGCTGCGCCCCCTTTTACACGGCATGCCATGAACGAATCCGACGCGCGCGCCTACCTGCTGGTCAAGGCAGTCGAAGGGACCGACCTCGAGCGGCGCATCTGGTCCGACGAGGATCGCGCGTGGGCAACGCGTGCCGCGGCGGAAGTGGTCGGCGGCGACGCAGCGCCCGATGCGTTTCTGGCTCGTCGGGCCGAGCTGGCGCTCGAGCGTCTCGGTGCGCGGCATGCCGCGATCCGGCGCGCGGCGCGAATTGCCACGTGGCGGCCGTGGATCGGCTGGGCAAGCGTGCTCGCGGCCTTGGTCGCGGGTGTGGTCGTGGACCAGATCGGATCGGGCCGACGTGTGAACGTGCTGGCGTTGCCGCTGCTCGGCCTGCTTGCCTGGAATCTGCTGGCGTACGTACTCGTCCTCGCACGTGCCGCTGCCGGCCTGGCGGGCCGGTTCGATCTCGCCGGGCCGCTGCGCTCGCTGCTCGGACGGGTTGGGCACGCGACGCGTCCTTCGCTGCGCGATCGCGAACCGCTGATCGCGCGTGCGCTGGCCCGCTTCGCCGGCGACTGGGCCTCGGCATCGGTCCCGCTCGCGGGGGCGCGTGTGAGCCGCATCCTGCATCTTGGCGCACTCGCGTTCGCCCTGGGCATCCTGATCGGGATGTACGCACGCGGCATGGTGATGGACTACCGCGCGGGATGGGAGAGCACCTTTCTCGACGCGTCGGCGGTGCGCCGGATCCTGGGCGTCGTCCTGGGCCCCGCATCGCAGCTCACCGGCATCGCCCTGCCGGATGCGGCGCGACTCGATGCGATGCGCCTGCCGCAAGGCACGGGGGAGTTGGCGGCGCCGTGGCTGCATCTGTACGCCGTCACGGTGGGCCTGTACGTGCTGCTGCCGCGTGCCGCGCTCGCACTCGTCGCCGGCGTGCTCGCGCGCCGTCGCTCGGCGCGGCTGATCGATGTCGGCGCGGACGTCTATGCACAGCGTCTCGTTCGCCAGTTGCGCGGCGAAGCCTCGCATGTGCGCGTCCTGCCGTACGCGATGCCGCTGTCGGCGGCGGCGCGTGCCAACCTGGTGGCGTTGCTGGCACGCGTCTATGGTGCCAAGGCAAGCATCGAGGTGAGTGAACCGGTCGCCTGGGGCGCTGAGGAGGACCTCGATCTCGCCGGGATCGTCCGGAATGTGACGGCGCTGTGGGTGCTGTTCCCGGCGTCCGCGACGCCGGAGCATGAGAACCACGGCGTCTTCGTGGCAGCGCTGCGGGGGCCGGGGCGGGCCGGCCCCCGCGGGGGGGGGG
>JAEZCG010000100.1 GCA_023430065.1 Pseudomonadota bacterium
CTGGGCCTTTTCATTACGCGGCAACTAGTAGAAGCACATCGGGGGACGATCGAAGTGGAGAGCGAGCCGGGACACGGTTCGACGTTCACTGTGAAGTTACCGCTGGAAGGCGAAGCGATGCGCTGAACGGCGGAGCGATCCAGGCACGGCGTTCGGCGAGCCAATCTCATTTCTCGACAGCGCGGATGCGCGATTGCGGCCCAGGTAATCTGCGCGAAGACAAAGGCCTCACGTGGTGGGTGCGCTTTACCTGACACCAAGTGCGCGACGAGAACTGAAATTCCGTTCCGCAACGTCGTGAGAACGATCGTCACTATGAACATGGCAGTGCACGTAAAGTGCACCTGCCGATCATCACCGGCACGGAACTATTTCGAGCGCATGGGCCATGACGCCCACCTCTTGTGCTGCAGGGCTGATCCGTAGCGAGGCAGCGCGCCGATCACCCCGGCCGATCACACGATGCCATTGCTGGCGTGTGAGATGATGCAAGGGCCGTGACGTGATCGAGGAGGCTCGGTCGCTCATAAGAGACATTGGCAGCGTGAGTTCGGCACTACGCGGGCCCGTTTAGACGATGAACACGTTGAAGCACGTCATCGGCGTCAAGTAGTGATGTTGAGGATGACCGGGACCTGGCACGACGACGTTGCCATGCGGCCGCGGCTGCCGCGCTGGGTGCTGTGGGTGCTCGTGCCGCTCGCCTACTATGTCGGTGCGCTCCTGGGCGTCTGGGCGACGGCGATGCCCGAGGGCATCTCCATTCTCTGGCCGCCGAACGCCGTTCTGCTCGCCGCGATGCTCTTGTCGCGCGGGCGCGACGTGCTGATCGTCGCATTGCTCGGGATCGGCGCCGAGGTGGTTGCCGACTTCTCCACCTTCACGCTGCCCGAGGCCCTGATCTTTGGCGTCGCCAACGCCTTCGAGGCGTGGCTCGCGAGCACGCTGCTCAAGGCCTGGCGCTTCGACGTGCAGTTCGGATCGCTCGCCGACCTGCGCAAGTTCATCGTCGCCGGACCGCTCGTCGCGGCGCTGGCCTCGGCGGCACTCGGCGCCCTCGTCTATCGCTACGCGCGCGGCGGCACGTGGGACTACCTGGAGTACGTGCGCACCTGGTGGCTCGGCGATGCCATGGGCCTGATGATCTTTACACCGCTGCTGCTCGCCTTCGCTGCGCCGCGTCCGTTTTGGCCGCGCCCGCTCGGCCTCGGGAGCCTGAGTGCCATCGACGCCGCCGTGCTCGGGGCCGGCGCGCTGATCGCAGTAGCGTTGGTGATGCCGGAATGGCCGCGGCAGCTGTCGCTCAGTGTCGCCCCGGTTCTGCTGACTCCTTGTGTGGTCTACGTGGCGGCTCGATTCGACCTGCGCGTCGTCAGCCTTTTCCTCGCTACCCTCTGCACGTTGGTGGCGTTCGCCACCTCACACGACCTTGCGCCCTTCGGCCAGATCCCCTCGCGGGAGGCATCGATACGGGCGCAGGAGTTCCTGCTCGCGACCAGCCTGCTCGCCCTGGGATTGGCGTCCTTGCTGCAACAGCTGCGCGACCGCGAGCGTGAACTGAGGGCCGCCAACGACCAGCTGGACCGCGCCAACCGCAACCTCGAACTGCGCATCGCGAAGCGCACCGCCGAACTCGATGCGCGCAATCGTGAGCTGCAGCAGCTCGCCCTGACCGATCCGCTGACCGGCGTGGCCAACCGGCGCGCCTGGTTCGGCGCGGCGCGCCGGACAATGGAAGCGGCGTTGCGACATCAACGGCCGATGGGTGTGGTGATCATGGACATCGACCGCTTCAAGGAGATCAACGACCGCCACGGCCACTCCATGGGCGACCTCGTTCTGCAGCACGTGGCGACCACGCTCGCGGAACAGGTACGCAGCGCCGACGTGCTGGCGCGCTACGGGGGCGAGGAGTTCGTGCTGCTTGCCCCGGAAAGCCAGCTCGCCGATCTGATGACGCTGGTGCAGCGCATGCGCCAGACGCTTGCGGAGCGTCCTTTGAAGATGGATGGGCTGATTCTTTCCGTCACTCTGAGTTACGGAATCGCCGTGCTCGAGCCTTCCGACAACGCCACCCTCGAGCTCCTGCTGGCGCGTGCCGACGCGGCGTTGTACGAGGCCAAGACCGGCGGGCGCGACCGAATCGTCGCCGCCGCGCCTGCGCGAGAAGCGGCTGACCGGCCGCAACCCTGAGACGCCGGACTATGGCTGGTGGGCGCTGCTGATGGAGCAGAACGACGGGTGCGCGATTCAGAAGCGCTATATGAGTCTGGAATCACCCGTTGGGATGAGCGAGAATCCGGCCGTCGGGCTACCGGCTGCTTCCGCTTTGGCCTGGCCAACCCGGACGGGAAGCGCCAAAATGCAGGTCGACTTCCTACACCACGTTTGGGACACTACCGAGGCAAAAGGCAAGACCTGACCTCAAACCACAAACCCTAATCATGAGAACCATCGCGCTGTTTATCGCCGCTACACTCTGGAGCACACCGCTGTGGGCGGGACCGAGAGAGGACGCGCTGGCGACCTTCGAGAAATTCTTCGAGTACTTCAGGACCGACAATCACGACCAGCTGGTCTCGCTGTTCTCTCCTGACGCGCTGTTCATCGGGACGATCTCGCCCGAGCTCGTCACCGAGCCGGGAGGGGTGCGCGCCTACTTCGTCAAGGC
>JAEZCG010000210.1 GCA_023430065.1 Pseudomonadota bacterium
TCACGACGGTTTCAGGACCATCAGGAAGTAGATCGCCAGCATCGCCACGAATGCCGGATAGCCCAGCAGTTCCCAGCGGCGCGCGAGGCGCCAATAGCGGGCCGGGAGCGCTTCCCCACGCACCAGCGCGTCATTGGCCATGCGCCTGAGCTCGATCTGCATCCACACCACCGGCAGCCAGCACGCGCCGGCCAGCACGTACAGCACGATCGACCAGAACAACCACGGAGTAGTGAGCGGCCAGCCCGCCCAGTGCGCAAGGATGACACCTGTCAGCGGCTGCACGATCACCGCAGGCGTGGTGAACAGCCAGTCCGCCAGCACCACGTAGCGCGACACGAAGGCCTGCGCCTCGAGACTGCCGCTGCGGTTGGCGAAGTACAGGTAGAAGGCGGTGCCGAAGCCGGTGCCGACCAGCAGCACCGAGGAGAGGATGTGGATCGTCTTGACCAGCAGGTAGGCCGAGATCACTTTCCCCTCCGCGACGGGGTGAGGGCCAGCAGCACGAGCAGGATCGCGACGATGGGAACGTTCTTGAGCAGCGGGCCGAACGGATGCGCCCACATCTCGGGCAGGCGCCACGCGATGATCGCGCTGTACAACACGATCAGTGCAAGCTGCGTCCACCACAGGGCACGCGACGGTCGGACGAGCGTGAGCACGCCCAGCGCCGCATCGACCACGGATGCACCCACCAGCAGCACCGGCGCGCTCCACGCCGGCGCGCCCACCCGCGCCAGCATCCTGAAGCTGTCCCATACGGGAAAGACGAACACCGAGACCCAAGCGGTCACCAGCCACAGGATGGCCAGTGCGCCGCGCAGCAGCGGTTTGCCCCACATGAGGGCGGCGGCGGCACGCAGATCGTTCGCATGCGCCGATTCGAGGTCGGCGGTGAAGCGTCGCGCCGGCCTTTCCAGCAACGCTTCCAGGGCTGCACCCGGCGCAGCACTGCCCGCTTCGAGCATGCGCAGGGCGTCGGTGCTGGCCAGCCGCGCACCGAACGGCTGGGTTGCCCGCACGAGCGCGTGAACCAGCGGCATCGGCGCCGGCATCCAGATCGGAGCCCCAAGCCCGAGCAACGCGCGATAGTGCGCAAGCATCTGCCGGTAGGACATCGATGCCGGACCGACCACCTCCACCACCCGCCGCGCGGGCCTGCAGGCGAGCGCCCGCACCACCGCCTCGACGAGATCGCTCAGCGCCACGGGCTGAAGCGTCTGACGCCCCCTGCCGGGAAGCGGAACGACGGGCAGGACCGCGAGGCTGCGGAACCAGCGGCTACTGGCGCCGTCACGACCGGCGACGAGCGAAGGACGAAGCACCATCCAGTCCAGCGCTGACTCGGTCAGCGCCAGATCGGCTTCGTGCTTGGTGCGCAGGAACGGCGTCGGCGCATTCGCCGCGGCCCCGAGCGCTGAGATCTGCACCACACGCGCGACGCCGGTGCGTGCGCAGGCGGCGAACAACGCGATGGGTGTGAGGGCGTGGACCGCGCGCAGCTGCACACCGGACAGGGTGCCCACGGCGTTGACCACCGCGTCCACGCCTTCCAGACGCGGCACCCAGGCCTCGGCGTGCCGATCCTGTGCAAAGTCCACGTGCACCTCATCCGCGCGCCCGCTGAGGGTGCGCACGCCACGGCGCACCCGATGACCGGCGCGCACCAGCGCCTCGCAGACTGCTGCACCGATAAAGCCGTTCGCCCCGCACACCAGCACCTGCATGGATCCGATCGTTTCCATTCGACTCCACGCTGCGAGCAAGCAGGATTCCCTGGGGCGCGGCACGGCGGTTGCGGAGCGCTGGCCGTCATGCACACCCATCCCGTCCGGAGTCTGCTGCGCGATGCCGTCATCACGGCGACGATGGCCTCGGCAACGTCCACCGGGCTCGGCATGTGTCTCGCGCGGCGCCAGGGCAAGCCGGCTGCAGCCCTGCCCCATGCCGTCGCGCACATGACCGACGGCACACGGGCTGCGCGTCGAATGAAGGGGTCCGAGCGGACGTTGACCGGGCTCGCCCTGAACTTCGTGGGCTGCCTGGCGTGGGCCTGCGTCGCCGAAGCGTGGGCCGGGGTCCGGCCCTACCGTCAGCCGCTGGATGTGCTCGCGCGCGGCGTGGCGATGGCGGGCGCTGCGTACGCAGTGGACATGCACCTGCTTCCGCCACACGCGCGCCCCGCCTATGACCAAGTGCTGAAAGGCAGCGCACGCGTCGCGCTCTACGCCTCTCTCGCGGCGACGCTGACCGGCCGCGCGGCGATCGCGCAGCTCGCCGGCGCGCTTGGCAGCAACCCGCGCCTCGGCTAATCTCTGCTCCGGTCAAGACAGCCGGCGCTGCCCGGCACTCCAAACGGGACGGATCGAGGATGATGACATGGCGTTGGATCGGCGCATTCGTGCTGATCATCCTGGGAGCATGCGGCAGCATGGGCGGGGATCGCGGTCCGGTGCTCATCGACAGCGGGACTGCCGGGCGCCTGCACGGTGTCGAGTGGCAGCTCAAGACCATCACGGTCGAGGGCACGCGCGTCATCATGCACACGGACGGCGACATGAGCCTGGTCTTCGCGGCGGACGGCCAGGCCGGCGGCTATGCCGCGGTCAACAACTTCAGCGGCCGCTACAGCTTCGATGACAAGGGGCGCCTGACCTGGTCCCCGGCGCTGGCCGCCACGCGCAAGGCCGGGCCGCCGGAACTGATGGAAAAGGAACGCGCCTACCTGAGCGGCATTCCCAAGACCACTCGCGCGATCCTCTCGGGGAATGCCCTGCAATTGCAGAGCGAGGACGGCAACACCGTGCTCACCTTCGTCAGGGCCGGCAGCTGAGCGCGAATCGATCTCGCCATCTGCTATCCTCGCGCTGAAGCTCACGAGCGGCTCGGCGGATGGCGGACGCGACGTACCGGGAATTCGACACACAATGGGATGCGGGTGACATCGGTTGCGGGGACCTGGTCATCCGGCTGCGCTTCCTCCTCAAGGCGATGCAGCCCGACCAGGTGATCCGCGTCCGCGCGACCGATTCCGGTGCGGCCGAGGATCTTCCGGCGTGGTGCCGGATGACCGGCGAGACGCTCGTGGCACACGACCCCGAGAATCACTTCTATTTCATCCGGCGCACCGGCCGCTGATTGCGGCAGGCGCGCCCCACCCGTACGGAGCTTCCCATGGCCGGCACCGGTAAGTTTTGCGTCAATCTCACCTGCTCGAAGGACAACACCGACAAGGCGACGGTCGCATTCGTCATCGCCAACGCCGCTGTCGCATCCGCCCAGGACACGCTCGTGTTCCTGAGCATCGAGGGCGTGCGCCTGTCGCAGAAGGGCTTCGCCGATTCGATTCACGAGGAGGGCTTTGCTCCGCTCAAGGAGCTGATGGACAACTTCGTGAAGGCTGGCGGCAAAATGTTCGTGTGCTCGCCCTGCTTCAAGAAGCGAAAGCTGGAAGAGGCGGCGCTGATCGAGGGCGCGACCATCGTCGGCGGCGCGAAGCTGGTCGAGTTCCTCGCCGACGGCACCCCCTGCATCAGCTACTGATTTCCGCTGCGCCGGCCCCGCGCACGACGCGCGGCAGCCGGCGGTCGTCATGGCCGATCCACATCCGCACACCCCTGACGTCAGCTTCGACGGCGGCGACCTCGACTGCGGCAGCGGCCTGCTGCTGCTGATCCGCAAGCACATCGATCCTCTGCCGCGCGGCGGCCTGCTGGAGATCCTGTCGACCGAGATCTCGGTGCGCGAGGACCTGCCGGCGTGGTGCCGGCTGACCGGCAACGAGTTCGTGTCTCAGGCGCCGACAGGGATCGGCATGTCCTTCCTCGTGTGCAAGGGTGCGCTCAGCGAGCGCGCGTCCATGCGCGCCGCGCCCCGGCTGCGCTTCGAGCCGGACCGCGCGCCGATGCCGGTGTCGATTCCAGAGCGATCGCCCACGCCTGCGCCGGCGCCTGAGATCCCCCCGCTGTCGGTGATGGGCATCGGCAGCTGGCCGCGTCCGCGCTGGATGCTGCAGGCCATGCACGAGCATCTGGAGGGCCGACTGTCCGAGGAAGCGTTCCAGGCAACCGCCGACGACGCCGTACGCCTCGCCGTCGGGGCGCAGCTGCGCGCGGGCGTGGACGTGCTCACCGACGGCGAACAGCGCCGCGACAGCTATGCGAGCTTCGTCGCCAGCCGGCTCGACAACTGCCAGCTCATCCCGCTGACCGACCTGCTGCCGCTGGTCGACGATCCTGCACACTTCGAGCAGGAGCTGCGCGCCCTCGACGTGCCGGCGGCGGACGTGCGCCATCCGGCCGTGTTCGGACCGCTGGGACGCAGCCGTCCGATTGCCGCGCACGAGGCCCGCTTCGTGCAGGCACTGGGTGACCGTCCGGTCAAGGTCGCCCTGCCCGGCCCGTATCTCTTGGCGCGCACGATGTGGATGGAGTGCATCTCCGACAACGCGTATCGGTCCCGCGAGCATATCGCGGAGGACATCGTGCGCGTACTGCGTGAGGAACTGGCCGAACTGCTCGCCGACGGCGTGGCACTCGTGCAGTTCGACGAGCCGGTGCTATCGGAAGTCGTCTTCACCGGCGCGAAGACGCAGCGCAGCTTCATGTGCGGCGCGCTGTCGGAGAAGGGCGATGCGCAACACGAGCTGAGCTTCGCGCGGGAGCTGCTCAACGCCGTCGCCGCAGGCTTCCCGCGTGCGCGCCTCGGCCTGCACATGTGCCGCGGCAACTGGACGCCGGACGAGGGCGCCTGTCTCGCGGGCAGCTACGCGCCGTTACTGCCCACCCTGAGCGCACTCGATGTCGGCACGCTGTTCCTGGAACTGTGCACGCCGCGCGCAGGCGAGATGCAGATCTTGCGCGGACTGCGCGGGGACCAGCGCGTCGGCGTGGGCGTGGTCAACCAGAAGCATGCTCGGGTCGAGACACCCGACGAAATCGTGGCCAGGGCACGCGAAGCGATCGACCTGTTCGGCAGGGACCGGGTGCTGCTCGTGCCGGACTGCGGGTTCGCGACCTTCGCGGACAACCCGGTGACCTCCGCCCAGGTGGCCGAGAAGAAGCTGGCGGCGATGGCGCAGGCGGCGCAGCGGCTGCGAGGCTAGGCGGCGTCCGCGCTCGGTCCGGTCATTTTCACTGCGCTCGGAACGTGTCGCGAATCGAAGCACGTCAAGCCCGTTCTCCCCGAGGTGAATTGCGCTGCTGGCTTACACAAGATCCGCAGCTCGTCGACCGGAATGATTGCAGCAGCACCGGCGACTCGCTCACGAATGTCTGCATTCCGCTCGTCTGCATCGCGAACGCGAAGCCGATCAAGTCGAACTGCTGCAGGGCGAGGAGAAGCGAGGCTGTGACGTCCAGTTCGAACAACTCCCGACCCGCGTCGTCCCGGGTAAGTCTCCAACAAACGCGGTAACGATATCGAAGTCGTCGGTACGCGCCGGTGGTCCCGAGTGCCAGTGACAACATTACGGTGTGCGCGGTACCCGACGATGGTGAGCTCATCCAGCGATCTCCTATTCGAAGCTGGTCCGACTTCGCGTGCATTAAGCATCGGCCCTGCAGACCGCATCCCCCCTCTCTCCGCGCAAAAGGCAAGACCTGACCCTGTCTCGCGATTGGTAAGATGGACGAAAGCCTTTCCGATTGAGAACCATGCACCTGCGTCTCGCCATCGGCAACAAGAACTATTCGTCTTGGTCAATGCGGCCCTGGGTGCTGCTCACCCAGGCCGGCATCGACTTCGAGGAGATCCAACTCAAGTTCGCCGACGACGGCTCGGTGCGCGATGTAGAACGCTGGTCGCCGACCGGCAAGGTGCCGGTGCTGTGGGCGGACGACGAACCGGTGTGGGAATCGCTCGCGATCTTCGAGACGGTGGCGGAGCTGTTTCCACAGAAGCGGTTGTGGCCGGAGGATGCTTCCGCCCGGCGGCACGCGCGCGCCGTGTGCGCCGAGATGCACGCCGGCTTCGGCGCGTTGCGCGGGCACATGACGATGAACATCCGGGCGTCGCATCCGGACAAGGGACGCACGCCCGAGGTGCTGCGGGACATCGAGCGAATCTGCGCGCTGTGGGCGACGTGCCGGGCGCGACATGGCGAGGGCGGCGAGATGCTGTTCGGCGCATTCAGCTGTGTGGACGCGATGTTCGCGCCGGTGGCGATGCGTTTCGCGACCTATGCCGTGGCCCTGCCCCCGGCCGCGCAGGCCTATTGCGAGGCCCTGCGGCGGCTGCCGGCCGTGCAGCGCTGGATCGAAGGCGCCCTGGCGGAAACCGAGTTCGTGCCGGCGGACGAACCGTACGCGCGATTGTGATTGCGCCGCCGCGTCAGATCGCCTTGAGCACGTCGTACCCGGTCAGGATGTAGGTCTTGCCCGCCTTGAAGTCACGCACCAGCACGGCGGGGTGCTCGGGCGTGATCATCGGCGCGAGCAGCTGCACCGGGGTTTCGATGTCGACGAAGCGGTACGCCTTCTGCATGATCGACTTCACCGGCTCGTCGCGCAGCCTCGGGTCCTGCACCAGCGCGGCATAGGCCTGGGTCTCGTTGAGCGAGCCGACCACGCGCTTGTCCTGCGTCACGGGAATCTGCGAGAAGTTGTGCCGGCTCATCACCTGCACGGCCTGCGCGACCGTGTCGGTCACCTCGACCCCCACCAGATCGGCCACCTCCTTGTTGCGCACCAGGTCCCGCGCGGTCGGTCCGGCCACGTCGTCGTAGCCCATCATGCGCATCCAGTCGGGATTGAACATCTTGCCCACGTAGCGCGTGCCGTGGTCGTGGAAGATGACGACCACCGTCTCCCCCGGCTTGAAGCGGTCCTTGAGCTGCAGCATGCCGGCGATTGCGGAGCCGGCCGAATTTCCCACCCAGATGCCTTCCTGCTTGACGATCTCGCGCGTGGTGAGGGCGGCATCGCGATCGGTCACCTTCTCGAAGTGATCGACGACGGAGAAGTCCACGTTCTTGGGCAGGAAATCCTCGCCGATGCCCTCGGTGACGTACGGGTAGATCTCCTCCTTGTCGAAGATTCCGGTCTCCTTGTACTTCTTGAACACCGAGCCGTAGGTGTCGATCCCCCACACCTTCACCGACGGCTTCTTCTCCTTGAGATACCGCCCGGTGCCGCAGATCGTCCCGCCGGTGCCCACGCCGACCACGAGGTGATCGACGCGGCCCTCGGTCTGGGCCCAGATCTCCGGTCCCGTGGTCTCGTAGTGCGCCTGCGAGTTGCTGAGGTTGTCGTACTGGTTGGCCTTCCAGGAATTGGGCGTCTCCTTCACCAGGCGGGAGGACACCGAGTAGTAGGAGCGCGGATCCTCGGGATCCACGTCGGTGGGGCACACGATCACCTCCGCCCCGAAGGCGCGCAAGGCGTCGACCTTCTCCTTGGACTGCTTGTCGGTGGTCGTGAAGATGCATCGGTAGCCCTTCACGATGGCCGCGATCGCCAGGCCCATGCCGGTGTTGCCGCTGGTCCCCTCGATGATGGTGCCGCCCGGCTTCAAGGCGCCGCTGCGCTCGGCGTCCTCGATCATGCGCAGCGCCATCCGGTCCTTGATACTGTTGCCCGGGTTGAAGGTCTCGACCTTGGCGTACACCGCCGCGGGGATGCCGCGCACGATGCGATTGAGCCGAACCATCGGCGTGTCGCCGATGGTACCGAGAATGTTGTCGAAAACCTTGAGTGTCATGGGTCGATACCCTTTGTCGTTGGGGGCGTTCAGCGCACTTCCACGCGCGCATCGCCGGTTCGCATCTCGCCGATCACGGCGGCGCGCGCGAATCCCTGCGCGCGAAACAGGGCGAGCACCTGCTCCGCTGCCTCGGGTGCGCAGCTGACCAGCAGCCCGCCGCTGGTCTGCGGATCGGTGAGCAGGTCCCGCTGGGCGTCGCCGTGCCCCCCGATGTCGACCTGCTCACCGTACGAAGCCCAGTTGCGCACCGAGGCGCCGGTGCGCAAGCCCGCCCGCGCGAACTCCAGCGCACCGGGCAGCAGGGGAACACGCTCCCACTCGATGCGCGCGCAAAGTGCGGAACCCCGGCAGATCTCGAGCAGATGGCCGAGCAGTCCGAAGCCGGTGACGTCGGTCAGGGCATGCACGCCGGGCATGCGCCCCAGCTCGATGCCGGGCGTGTTCAGCTGCGTGGTGCTCGCCACCATCGCCCGATAGTGCCCCGGTTCCAGCCGATCCTTCTTCAGCGCCGAACTGTACATGCCGACTCCCAGTCCCTTGCCCAGAATCAGCACGTCGCCGGCGCGCGCCTCGGCATTGCGCTTGAGATGCCTCGGATCCACCAGACCGATCGCGACCAGGCCGTAGATCGGCGCGACCGAGTCGATGCTGTGACCGCCGGCGACCGGAATTCCCGCCCGCTGGCACACGGACTCGCCGCCCTCGAGGATGAGGCGGATGGTCTCCACCGGCAGCTTGTCGATCGGCATCCCCACCAGCGCCAGGGCGAACAGGGGTGTGGCGCCCATCGCGTACACGTCGGAGATGGCATTGGTCGCGGCGATCGCGCCGAAGTCGAACGGGTCGTCCACCACCGGCATGAAGAAGTCGGTGGTGGCCACGATGGCCTGCGATTCGTTGATGCGATAGACCGCCGCGTCGTCGCTGGTCTCGATGCCGACCAGCAGCCCGGGCGGCAGCATGCCGCCCGCACCGCGTGCGACGATCTGCTGCAGCACGCCGGGCGCGATCTTGCAGCCGCATCCGCCCCCGTGGGCGAGGCTGGTCAGGCGGGGGGGCTGGTGGGGCGCGTTCATCGGCGTTCTCCAGGAGACGAGCCCGAGATTCTAACGCCCTCAGTAGAGCGTGCTCGGGTGCACCCTCATCCACACGCGCCCGGGTTCGCGCTCCACCGTGCACGTGTCGCGGGCCGGACTGCAGCGATAGGTCAAGAGCATGCGCTCGCGCACGTCGGACAGCCGTTCGCGCCGGAAGATGGCGCCGTTGACGCCCTTGCAGCGCGCCGAGCGCACCAGCACGCCGTTGCTGCCCTGGCCGTGCAGGAACGCCCCCAGGCGCTGGGTGAAGGCGTAGCTGCCCCGATGAACGAGATCGGGGTAGCGACGTTCCTTGCCGCGCAGGTCGATCAGAAGCGCCTCGCAGCGCACGTCGCAGACACGGCGCTCGCCGACGATCTCGCGCTCCTCGCCGGCGAAGCTGTCCATCAGGAAACGGTGCCAGTGGAACACCGTCTCGTACACCGTGGTGATGGCGTCGGTGGAGCCGTACCAGACACCGTACCGGCTGCCGTCGCCGAAGCGGGTCTGCTGCCAGTGCGACGGATCGAAGGAATAGCTGATCACCGTGCCGTAGTCGAACGGGCGTGTGATGACCGAGGCGGCGGTGGGAATGCGCTCCTCGGCCTCGGCGCTGATCGCCGCCGCCCAGTCCTTCGGATCGGCCGACAGGTCGTCGAACAAGTCCTGCGAGGCGCGGATGGTCTTGATGTTGCGCGCCAGATCGCCGGCCCAGGCGACGTTGGTATCGACCAGGTCGGGCAGCATCAGGTGCCGCGCTCGAAATCGAGATAACGCCGCAGCGCCAGCAGGCCCTCGAAGCCGCGCTGGACGACGACGTCCACCGGCCGGGATCCGAAACGCCGGTTCGGCGTCGTCATCCAGCGGTAGGCGAGGTCCCGGTCGTGCGGGAACAGGATGCGCAGGGACTTGTGGATGCCGAGCAGGTGACCGACCCGGTCGAGCAGATCCCGGCTGTCGGCCAGCGGATCGCCCTTGCGGTAGCGCGCGAGCGTCGAGCGGTTGTCGGCGGACAGGCCGAGCAGTGCCGCCTGCTCCGCCACCGACACCTGCCACAGGTCGAACAAGCGGGTGACCATGCGCGCCAGGCGCTCGCGCGTCTCGCGCGTCCTGAGATCGACCGGCGCCGGGAGTTGGGGGGCAATGGCTTCCATGGCGGTGGTTACTTGATGCTACGTCAAATGTAGCAAATGACAAGCTCCCGTGCAACGTGGCGCAAGCGCCGGCGGTGGCTCATGCCCTGAGCCAGGCGCTGCGTATACTGCGCCGACCTCCGCTCTCGACCCACCGGACAGCATGCACCCCAACGACCTTGCCGCCGCCTCCCTCGACCGCCCTGACGCAGCCGCCGGGCTGCGCCTGGAACTGGACGTGACCGAACCCGAATGCGTGGACGCGCTCGCCTCCCTGCCCGAGGGCCGCATGCGCAACGACTTCGCGCGTCAGGCGCTGCGCATCGGCATCATCGCGATGCGGCAGGCGCAGGGGCGCATCGACGGCGAGACCGTACGCAACGAGGGCGAGCGCGTCATTGCGGCCCTCGCCGGCACGCTCGCCGACTATCGCGCACAGACCGAGGCGCTGCTGCAGGGCACGCTCAAGGCCTATTTCGATCCCGGCGATGGGCGATTCAGCGAACGCGTGGAACGCCTGGTGAAGCAGGACGGCGAACTCGAGCGCGTGATGCGCGCGCAGATCGAGAACAACCAGCGCGCGATCACCGACGTGCTCACCGAGTTCATCGGCGCGGGCAGCCCGCTGCTGCAGGTACTCACGCCCGACGAGTCCAATCGCTTCCTCGCCGGCATGCGACAGAGTCTGGAGACCGCGCTGTCCGGGCAGAGCAGCCAGATCCTGCGCGAGTTCTCGCTCGACCACCCCGACAGCGCACTCGCGCGTCTGGTGCGCGAGCTGCAGGCCCGCCACGGCGAGCTGACCGGCGACCTCGCCCGCCAGCTCGAAACCGTGGTCGGCGAGTTCTCCCTGGACAAGGACGATTCCGCGCTGAGCCGCCTGATCCGCCGCGTGGAGCTGGCGCAGAAGCAGATCAGCAGCGAGTTCTCGCTGGATGCCGACAATTCCGCGCTCGCCCGCCTCAAGCGCGAACTGCTGGCCGTGCTCGACACCCAGCAGCAGCGTAACGACGCGTTCCAGGCGCAGGTGCAGGAGGCCTTGTCCAGCATGCGCGTGCGCAAGGAGGAGGCCGCGCGCTCGACGCTGCACGGACGCTCCTTCCAGGACGAGGGATTCCGCCTCGTACAGCGTCTATGCGGGCAGGCCGGCGATGTCGCCGACGACGTGGGTGACACCACTGGGATCATTGCTCGCTGCAAGACCGGCGACTGTCTCGTCACTCTGGGCGCCGACTGCATGGCGGCCGGCGCGAAGGTGGTCGTCGAATTCAAGGAGGACGCGTCCTACACCCTCAAGGCGACGCTGGAGGAGTCGGAAATCGCGCGCAAGAACCGCGCTGCGCAGGTTGCCCTGTTCGTGCACTCGCGCCGCACCGCCCCGGCGGGCCTGAGCGAATTCGCCCGGCACGGGAACGACATCGTCGTGGTCTGGGATGCCGAGGACGAAGCGACCGACGTCATGCTGCGCGCGGGCCTGACGGTCGCGAAGGCGCTGTGCGTGCGCGCCGGCGTGCAGGCGCAGGGGCGCGCCGCCGAAGTTGCCGGAATGGACGCAGCGGTGCGCGCCATCGAGAAGCAGTGCGACAAATTCGACATCGTACGGATCCGCTGCAACACGATCCGCACCGCCGCCGACGAGATCATCCGCCATGCGGAGATCGGGCAGCGCGAGATCCGGCGCCAGCTTGCCGAACTCGACGAGCACCTCGCCGGGATCAAGACGCAGGCTGCCTAGCCGGCGCACGATCCACGCGCGCGCCCCCGCCCTCGGCTGCACGGCACGCGGGCCGGGGCAGAGAGCGGGGAGGCGGCGCGTCAGCGCCCTGCTTCCTCCTGCATCTGCTTGAAGCCCTCGGCAGCCTTCTGCACGTCCGGGGGGAAGTCGTCGAACGCCTGGACCTGGCGGATCTCGATGATCTCGTTGTCCGAGGCCGGGCAGCGCTTCGCCCACTCGATGGCCTCGGCCTTGGAACCCACCTCGATCATCCAGTAGCCACCGAGGACTTCCCGAGCCTCGATGAACGGACCATCGGTGACCATCGGCGTTCCGCCCTCGAAGCTGACGCGCGCACCCATGGAGGGGGGATGCAAGCCTTCCAGGCCCCGCAGCACGCCCGCCTCGTGCAACGCCTCGTTGTACTTCATCATCGCCTCGACCGCCGCGGGCTCCGGCATCGTGCCGGGCTGCGCTTTCTCGTAGCCCTTTGGAATCATCAGCATCATGAACCGCATGCGTTCCTCCTCGTCATCCTTGGTCGGCCGTCACATTGACCATCCAGGACACCCCGAACCGATCCTGCAGCATGCCGAATCGCGGCGACCAGAACGTCTTCCCGAGCGGCATGATCACTTTCCCGCCATCGGCCAAGGCATTGAACACGCGGTCGGCGTCCGTCTCCGCCATCAGCGTGATGGCCAGCGAGAATCCCTCCAAGCGCGCGCCCTGGGAACGCATGTCATCCGTTGCCATGACCGTCGTTTCGCCGATGCGGAAGCTGCAGTGCATGATCTTCTCTTCCGAACCCGGCGGCAGCATGCCCGGCGGCGCCGGATCGGGCGCTTCACGGTACCGCATCATCATCTCCACTTTCGCGCCGAGCGCGCGCTCGTAGAACCGCACCGCCTCCTCGCAGCGGCCGTTGAACCCCAAATACGCTTCCACCTTCATGTCATGCTCTCCTCGATTGGTTCGATTCACCCGCCGGCGATCGCCCCTACGATCAGCAACGGCTCCTGCCCGTCCAGCACTTCGCGGGGCAACGGTCGGTCCATGGGCTCGTGCGACAGGTCGCGCTCGCAGGCGAAGAAGCGGATGAGCGGACGCCGCTGCGGCGTGCCGTGCGGGCGGATCGTGCCCAGCAGCATCGGATAGCGCGTCTCCAGTGCGTCGAGCACCTGGGCGATGCTCGTGCATTCACCGGATTCGACGTACACCTCACCCTCGACGCGCGCCAGCGTGCGCAGATGTGCAGGCAGCAGTACGCGGATCACGACAGCGTCTGCACTTCCACGGACAGCACCGGCGGCAGGTCGCGCACGATCGCCGTCCAGTTGTCGCCCGCGTCCGACGATCCATACACCTGACCTCCCGTGGTGCCGAAATACACGCCGCAGGGATCGAGGCGATCCACCGCCATCGCGTCGCGCAACACGTTCACGTAGCAGTCGCGCTGCGGCAGTCCCGCGGTGAGCGCCTCCCACTCGTTGCCGCCGCTGCGGCTGCGATACACGCGCAGCCTGCCGTCGGGCGGGAAGTGCTCGGAATCGCTCTTGATCGGCACCACGTAGATCGTGTCGGGCTCGTGCGCGTGCACGTCGATCACGAAGCCGAAGTCGCTCGGCAGGTTGCCGCTGACCTCGCGCCAGGAGTCGCCGCCGTCGTCGCTGCGCATCACGTCCCAGTGCTTCTGCATGAACAACACATCGGGGCGGGCCGGATGCATGGCCAGGCGGTGCACGCAGTGGCCGACCTCCGCGTCCGGATCGGGCAATTCGTAGAGCGAATGCAATCCCCTGTTGACCGGTTGCCAGGTCTCGCCTGCGTCCTCGCTGCGAAACGCCCCCGCCGCCGAAATGGCGACGAACATGCGGCCGCGCCGAGACGGATCCAGCACGATGGTGTGCAGGCACATGCCGCCGGCACCCGGCTGCCACAGCCTGCCCTTCACCGCACGCAGGCCCGGCAGTTCATTCCAGCTGCGCCCGCCGTCACGGGTGACGAACAGCGCAGCGTCCTCGACGCCGGCGTAGACCGTGTCCGCGTCCGTGAAATCCGGCTCGAGGTGCCAGACGCGCTTGAACTCCCAGGGATGCGGGGTGCCGTCGTACCACTGGTGCGTGCCCGGATCCCCCTCATACGCGAAGGCGTTGCCGACCGCCTCCCAGCTTCGTCCGCCGTCGTTCGAGCGCTGCATGGTCTGGCCGAACCACCCGCTCGACTGCGACGCGTACAGGCGATCGGAATTAACCGGCGAGCCCTTCAGGTGATAGATCTCCCAGCCCGCGAAGTGCGGACCGTCCACCTCCCAGTTGCGCCGGGTGGCATCGGAGTGCAGGATGAACGCGCCCTTGCGCGTGCCCACCAGCAATCGCACGCCGCTCATGACTGGCCTCCTGCGTGCGCGCCGGGCAGGCCGGGTATGTCCATCACCGGTCGCACCTCGACCGTGCCGTAGCGTGCGCCGGGAATCCGGCCGGCGATGGCGATGGCTTCGTCCAGATTGGCCGCCTCCACCAGGAAATAGCCGCCAAGCTGCTCGCGCGTCTCGGCGAACGGTCCGTCGGTGACCAGCTGGCGCCCCTCACGCACGCGCACGCTCGTCGCGCTTGCCACCGGATGCAGCGGGTTCGCTGACAGGTACGCACCCTTGTCGTACAGGTCGCGTGCCAGCTGCGCGGACTCCACGTAGCAGGCCGCGCGCTCGGCCTCGTCCATCGCCTGCTCATCCATGTAGATCAGCAACATGTACTTCAATGTGAACCCTCCTCGGATGAATGTCGTGCCGACCGGAAATCCGGACGCATTCGTCCCTAGTCGAATGCACGGACCGTGAATCGACAGGACCGTCGAAAAGAATTCAGGGTGTGGCGCCGAGCTCGCTCAGGCGGCGCCTGAGGAAGCGCCGCTCCGGCTCCTGGCGCGTGAGGGCGAGCGCCTGTCGATAGGCGGCGACGGCGTGTTCGACGCGGCCCAGGCGACGGCACAGGTCTGCACGGACCGCGTGCGCCAGGTGATAGCCGGTCAGCTCGCCGCGTGCGAGCACGGTGTCGACCTCGGCCAGGCCGGCTTCGGCTCCGCTGCGCATGGCGAGCGCCACGGCGCGATTCAGTTCGACGATGGGCGAAGGCTCCATCGCGAGCAGCGCATCGTAGAAGGCGACGATGCGCGCCCAGTCGGTCATTGCAGCGGTGGGCACGCGCGCGTGCTCGGCGGCGATGGCCGCCTGGATCCCGTAAGGCCCCACGCGCCCGCCGAGTAGGAGGCCGCGCACCAGCTCGGCGCCCTCGCGGATCTTGTCTGCATCCCACAGCGTGCGGTCCTGCTCGTCGAGCAGCACCAGGTCGCCCTCCGGCGAAGTGCGTGCCGCACGCCGCGATTCGTGCAGCAGCATGAGCGCGAGCAGACCCGACACCTCGGGATGGGGGAGAAGTTCCCCGAGCAACCGCGCCAACCGGATCGCTTCGGACGACAGATCCTGGCGCGTGAGCGTGTCCCCCGCCGAGGACGAATAGCCTTCGTTGAACACCAGGTAGATCACGCGCAGCACGCTATTGAGCCGTTCGGGCAACTGCGGGCGTTCGGGCACTTCGTACGGGATGCGTGCAGTGCGGATCTTGTTCTTGGCACGCACGATGCGCTGCGCGAGCGTCGCCGGCGCGGCGAGAAAAGCGCGCGCAATCTCCTCGGTGGTCAGGCCGCACACCTCGCGCAGGGTGAGCGCGACCTGCGCCTCGGGGGCAAGGGCGGGGTGGCAGCACGTGAAGATGAGGCGCAAGCGGTCGTCCTCGACGCCGGCCGGCTCGGCGCTGGCACGCTCGTCGGCGAGCCGGTCGACCAGCCCGGCGAGGTCGTCGATTGCATCGAAGCGCGCGTGGCGTCGAATCGCGTCGATCGCCTTGAATCGCCCGGCGGAGACCAGCCAGGCACGGGGATTCGCCGGAATGCCTTCCCCGGGCCACTGCTCCAGCGCTGCGCGGAAGGCGTCGTGCAGCGCCTCTTCCGCGCGATCGAAATCGCCGAGCAGGCGGATCAGGGTCGCCAGGACGCGCCGGGACTCGGTCCGATAGAGAAGCTCGATCGCGCGCGCGCACGCCGTCTCCGCCTGCTCACCGTCCGCTCGATGCATCGATTAGGTGCCTGCAAAGTCGTTCATGAAGCGTGTTGCGAATCAGGTCGTCCGGATGATACCCAATCGCGAGAATTCCTTAGACAATTCGGCCGCTTACCCGTATACTTCCACCCGCATGCTTTGAGCGCTGAATCGCTGTTGCCACGTCAGTGCCGCGTCCGCGGCGCTACCTGTTCTTCCTGCCTTCTCCTCTTGAAGTCTCTGCGCGACCCGCGGGCTTCGCCCGCACATTTGTTTGTTCTTAGTTTTCAAGGAGTTTCACATGGCAGCAGGTAGCGTGAAGTGGTTCAACGACGCCAAGGGTTTCGGGTTCATCACGCCGGATGACGGCGGCAAGGACCTGTTCGCGCATTTCTCCGAGATCCAGGGTAGCGGTTTCAAGACCCTCAAGGAGAATCAGCGCGTCAGCTTTACCGTGACCCAGGGCGCCAAGGGCCCGCAAGCGACGGCCATCCAGCCCGAGTAAGTGCACGCGCGCGGGCCGGCCATCCGGCCCGTGCACCCTCAAACGCTCGATCAGGAGACACATGGCGAAGGAAGACGTAATTGAACTGGAGGGCGTCGTGGACGAAGTGCTGCCCGATTCCCGATTCCGCGTGACACTCACCAACGGCCACGGCGTGATGGCCTACAGCTGCGGCAAGATGCGCCGCCACGGCATCCGCATCATCGCGGGCGACCGCGTCACCCTCGAGATGACGCCTTACGACCTCTCGATCGCTCGCATCACCTTTCGACACAAGGACGAAGCCGCCCCTCGCGCCTTCGCACGCCGTCCCTATTCGGCGAGAAGGTAGGCGCTTCCGAGTCTTCGGACCCATGTAAACTCGCTGCCCGGTCACTTGGTCAGCAGGGAGACTCGGAAATGGACGATTACCAGCGTGGGCTGGCGCAATTCCGGCAGATGGTGGGCGCGCAGCGCATCGACGCGCTGCTGCAGCGCTTTGCCAGCGTCTGCCCCGACTTCGAACGCGAGGTCGTGTCCCTGGTGGGCGGACGCATCTGGACGCGAGGCGGCATCGACCTCAAGACGCGGTCCTTGTGCAGCATCTGCGTCCTCGCATCCCTCGGCCGCATCAACGCACTCAAACTCAATTTCGAAATGGCCGTCAACAACGGTGCCACGGTCGAGGAGATCTTCGAGGCACTGTTCCAGGTGGCGGTCTACGCCGGCTTTCCCGCGATGTGGGACGCATTGGTGATGCTGGAGCAGGTGCTGAACGAGATGCCTGCGCAGGCCGCGACGTCCTGACGGGTCGCAAATCCGGTCAGTGCGCCGTCGCAGCGCCGGACCGGGCAAGGCGTGGCCGGCCCGCGGATCCGCTCGATCACGAGCCACCTCACCGCGTCGTCCGGTGAACGCCGCCCCCCCTCGATGACCCCCGCGTAACGCGCCGAGCGGCCTACTCCATCGGCAGGAATCCCTCCACCGACAGGTAGCGCTCCCCGGTGTCGTAGTTGAACCCCAGGATGCGGCTGCCGGCCGGGATCTGGGGAAGCTGCTTGGCGATCGCGGCCAGCGTCGCACCGGACGAGATGCCAACCAGGATGCCTTCCTCGCGCGCGGAGCGCCGGGCCATCTCCTTGGCGGCCTCCGCCTCCACCTGGATCACACCGTCGAGCAGCGAGGTATCCAGGTTGTTCGGCACGAAACCCGCGCCGATGCCCTGAATCGGATGGGGGGCGGGCTTGCCGCCCGAGATCACCGGCGATGCGGACGGTTCGACGGCGAACGCCTTCACCTGCGGCCACCGCTGCTTGAGCACCCGCGCCACGCCCGTGAGATGCCCGCCGGTGCCCACCCCGGTGATCACGTAGTCGAGACCGTCCGGGAAATCCGCGAGGATCTCCTGCGCGGTGGTGCGCGCGTGCACCTCGACGTTCGCGGGGTTGTCGAACTGCTGCGGCATCCACGCCCCCGGGGTCTCCGCCACCAACTCCTTCGCGCGCGCAATGGCCCCGTTCATGCCCTTCTCGCGCGGCGTCAGCACGAAGCTTGCACCGTAGGCCAGCATCAGGCGCCGCCGCTCCTGCGACATGCTCTCGGGCATGACGAGCACCAGCTTGTACCCCTTGACCGCAGCGACGATCGCCAGCCCGATGCCGGTATTGCCCGAAGTGGGCTCGACGATGGTGCCGCCCGGCTTCAGCCTGCCGTCCTTCTCCGCCGCCTCGACCATCGACAGCGCGATGCGGTCCTTGATCGACCCGCCGGGATTGGCGCGCTCCGACTTGATCCACACCTGATGGCCGGTGCCGAACAGGCGGTTGATGCGAATGTGCGGCGTATTGCCGATGGTCTGGAGGATGTCGTCTGCTTTCATGAGGTCGTCTCCGATGTGGGGGCGTCACATTATGATCAGAACGGCACTCGGGATCACGCGCGCCGCAGGATCAGCGCCGCGTCCGTGCCGCCGAAGGCGAACGAGTTCGACATCGCGTACTCGATCCCTCGCGCCTCGCGCGCTTCGCACGGGACGCAGTCGAGGTCGCACGCCGGATCCGGTTCGCGCAGGAACGCCGTGGGCGGGATGCGCCGTCGATGTAGGGCCATGGCGGTGATGGCACATTCCAGCGCTCCGGCGGCACCGACGAGGTGCCCATGCATCGACTTGGTGGAACTGATCGCCAGGGCGTTCGCATGGCTGCCGAACGTCTGCTTGATGGCCGCGATCTCGACGTTGTCGCCGGTCGGCGTGGCGGTCGCATGCGCGTTGATGTAGCCGACCTGCGCGGGCTCCACGCGGCCGTCGCGCAATGCCATCGACATGGCGCGCACCTGGCCGTCGACCGAGGGCTGCGTGAGATTGTGCGCGTCGCTGGCACAGCCATAGCCGACCAGTTCGGCGATGGCCGCCACACCGCGGGCGCGCATCGACTCCTCGCACTCCATGACCAGGCAGGCCGCGCCCTCGCCCAGCACGAAGCCGCTGCGATCGACGGAGAACGGCCGGCTGGAGGCCGCTGCGCCCTCCGGATGCTCCTTCGCGAGCACGCCGAGCATCTCCCAGGCGCACAGCGCGCCGTCGTTGACCATGGACTCCGCACCGCCGGCGACGACGGTGTCGATGTAGCCGTCGCGCACGGCACGAAGGGCCTCGCCGATCGCGACTGCGGATGACGCACAGGCGATGGAATACGTGTAGGTGGGCCCGCGCAGGCCGAAGCGCATGGACACGTGTGCGGCCGGCGCGTTGGCCATGATAAGCGGCACCGTCGTCGGCTTGATGCGCCGGCTGCGACGCTCGTAATAGGTGCGGTAGGCGTCCTGGATCGCCTGCGAACCGCCGAGCCCGCAGCCCAGGTACACGGCGGTTTCGGCAGGTGCCGTGCTGCGTTCTGCCTCGATCAGGCCGGCGGCGCGCAGCGCGTCGTGCGCGGCGACCACCGCCATTTGCGCGACACGGTCCATGGCAAAGGCCTGCGTCTTCGGGATGACCCCTTCGATGTTCAGCTCGGACGGCGCGAGCAACACGTCCGCGCCGAGTTCCTCGGTACCGCTGCGCAGCTTGCGGATCGCCGACTCCCCTGCGCACAGCCGTTCGAAGACCGACTCCGGTGCACGGCCGTGCGGCGAGACCATGCCGATGCCGGTGATGAAGACGCGCCGGCGCACAGCCGACTCAGGCCGCCTTGGCCGCGCGCAGCCGATCCACCAGCGCCACCGCCTCCTGCAGCGTGGTCTGGAACTCTAGATCGTCTTCCGGTATCTCGATGTCGTACTTGTCGCCGATATCGAAGATGAGCTCGGCAATCGAAAGCGAATCCAGACCGAGATCCACCAGCTTGGCCTCCGGCCGGATCAACTCTGCCTTGACGTCGAACTTGCTCGTCAGCATGGCCTGAACGTCGGCAAAGGTGCTCATTTCGTGCCCCCATGTTCTTGTGTGACCGGTGCCGGCATTCTAGCCACGCGGTCGCCCCCTGTCTCGCGCGGGTGGAGCGCGTCGGCCGAGCCGCTCACTGCGCCGTCCAACCGCCGTCCACCACCAGCGAGGTGCCCGTCACCATCGATGCGGCCGGCGAGGCGAGGTAGACCGCGGCGCCCACGATCTCCTCGAGCGTGGCCAGGCGTCCCATCGGAATGCGGCTCAGGACGAACTCGCGCCGCTCGGGCGTATCGACCACCCGACGCACCAGCGGCGTGTCGACGAAGGTCGGAGCGATGCTGTTGACCCGGATGCCCTGCGGCGCGAGCTCCACCGCGAGCGCCTTGGTGAGACCCTCGACCGCGTGCTTGGTCATGCAGTAAACGGTGCGATTGGGCGAACCGACATGTCCCATCTGCGAGGACATGTTCAGGATGACACCGCCGCGTTCGCGGCGCTGCGGATCCTCGAGCATCTTGCGCACCGCAGCCTGGGCGGCGAGGTAGACCGACCGCACGTTCAGCGCCAACATGGCATCGAGATGTTCGTCGCTCACCTCCACGATCGGCTCGGGAAAGTTCGTTCCGGCGTTGTTCACCAGCACGTCCAGGCGCGCCAGGCCTGCGATCGCTCGTCGCAGTGCCGGGATGTCAGTCACATCGCAAGCGATCGGCGTGCAGCGTCCGCCGTCGGCGCGGATGCGGGTGGCGACGCGCTCCAGGCCCTCGCGCGAGCGCGCCATGAGGGCGACCTCGGCGCCGGCCTGCGCCATGCCGATGGCAATCGCCGCACCGAGTCCGGCGCTGGCGCCAGTGACCAGCGCCAGGCGCCCGTCGAGCCGGTACGAAGGGAGGTTCGCCCCAAGTGCCTGGTCGGTGCCGGTGTCCTTGTCTTCGCTCACTGCATGGCTCCGTTCGATGATGCGAGCACGCGTCGGCCTGGAACGCGATCCGCCTCCGCGCGGAGGCCCTCGCCGCTAGAGGCGATCTTCCTTGTCGGGGACTCGCACAGGCGCGAGCGTAACACCGTCTCCGCCCGGGGCGACAGGTTGCGTACACTGCGGACCACCCTGCAACGTGTGAGAGGTACGCCATGGATCTGCAACTGAACGACCGCCTGGCGCTGATTACCGGCTCGACCGCCGGAATCGGCTACGCCATCGCCGAGGGTCTGGCGCGCGAAGGCGCGCGTGTCGTGATCACCGGCCGCACGCAGGCCAAGGTGGACGCTGCCCTGGCCCGCCTGGCGGCATCGGTGCCCGGCGCGTCCCCCATCGGCATCGCCGCCGATTGCGCGAGCGTATCGGGCGCGGCGTGCGTGTTCGCCGCCGTGCCGGAAGTGGACATCCTGGTGAACAACTTGGGCATCTACGAACGCAAACCTTTCTTCGAGATTCCCGACGAGGATTGGCAGCGCATGTTCGAAGTGAACGTCATGAGCGGCGTACGCTTCGCGCGCCATTACGCACCGGCGATGGCCCGCAAGGGGTGGGGGCGGGTGCTGTTCGTCTCCAGCGAATCGGGCCTCAACATTCCGCGTGAGATGATCCACTATGGCATGAGCAAGACCGCGCAGTTGGCCATCTCGCGCGGGCTGGCGATCGAACTTGCAGGGTCCGGCGTGACGGTCAACACCGTCCTGCCGGGGCCGACGCGGACCGAGAACACCGAGCGGCTGCGTGGCGAGCGGGCGAAGGCCGCGGGAGTGAGCGTGCCGGAACTGGAACGGGACTTCTTCGTCGAGTTCCGTCCGACCTCGCTGCTGCGGCGCTTCACCACCGCCGAAGAGGTGGCCAACCTCGCCGTCTATCTCTGCAGCGCCGGGGCCTCCGCCACCACCGGCGCTGCATTGCGCGCGGACGGCGGCGTGGTGAACCAGATCATGTGAGGCGCTCCTCAGCCGAACGGTCGCACGCCGATCCAGGCGGCATGCAGATAAAACGCGAACGCCGCCCAGGCGATCACGCCGACCACCAGCGCAATGGCGTCACGGGTGAGCGAACCGGGTTCGACCACCACGCCCAGGGCGCGGTCGCGTGCCCGCGCGGCGCGAAAATCCAGGATCGCCCAGGCGAGGAACGCGCCGAACAGGACGATATCGGCGAGCCTGCCATTGGCCAGCAGGTGCGCGAAGGCCCACAGCTTCACGCCCACGAGCATGGGATGCTTCACCGCTGCCTTGATGCGCGTTGCCGGTACGTATGCCGCAGCCAGCAGGACGAAAGCGGGGATCGTCAGCAGCGCGGCGACGTGTTTCGTCCATAGCGCTGGATGCCACACGTCGATCGGCGCGGCACGGCTCTGTGCATAGCCCCACGCAATGAGCACGAACCCCGCAAGGGAGATCGCCGAATACACCGCCTTCCAGGCGCGCGTGCCCATCGCCTCGATGCGCGCACGCCGCCAGTCTTCGGCGACGATGCGCACCGAGTGGGTCCCGAGGAACACGATCAATCCGATCACCAGCGCCGACATGAGGCAGGTCCATGGCGTGAACGAGGTGCGGCAGTATCGCATGCACGACCAGCGCGTCAACTGCGGGGGAGCGCCGACGCGGCTGCGCACTTCTTGGTCGGCACCAACGCACACCGCGCGCTGCGCGGCCTTGCGGGCCTGTCAATACCCGGTTATCCACAGAAACGGTGGATATCTCAGCGATGGGCCGGGCGAGGGTTCCTGGCGCGGCGACCTCGCGTCCGATCCGGCCTAGAGCCGGCTGGTCGAGAAGGTGTCGCACTGCTGCAGGTCGCCGCTCTCCAGTCCCTGCCGGAACCAGCGCACCCGCTGCTCGCCGCTACCGTGCGTAAAGGAATCGGGCGCCACTAAACCGCGTCCGCGCATCTGCATGCGATCGTCGCCGATCTGCGCGGCGGCATTGAGGGCTTCTTCGACGTCGCCCTGCTCCAGGATCTCGCGCGCGCGATGCGCGTGGTGCGCCCACACGCCGGACAGGCAGTCCGCCTGCAACTCGAGACGCACCGACAACGCGTTCGCCTCGGTCTCGGACACGCGCTGACGGCGCTCATGCACCTGCCCGGCGATGCCCAGCAGATTCTGCACGTGGTGGCCGATCTCGTGCGCGATGACGTAGGCCTGCGCGAAATCGCCGGGCGCCTGGAAGCGGCTGCGCAGATCCCTGTAGAAGGCGAGGTCGATGTAGACCTTCTCGTCCGCCGGGCAGTAGAACGGCCCGACCGCCGCGTCGGCCATGCCGCACGCCGATTGAACCGCATCGCTGAACAAGACCAGGACCGGCTCACGGTACGTTCGACCCGCGCTCCGGAACAGATCGTTCCACACGTCCTCGGTGTCGGCCAGCACGACCGATACGAACTCGGCCAAGGGATCGGCCTCCTCCGCCGACCGCTCCACCCCCTGCGGCGGCGCGCTCTGCTCGGTGGGAACGAGCTGCGTGAGCAGGCGCGGGTCGACGCCCAGGAACATCGCGATCAGCACGATGACGATGACTCCCAGGCCGCCTCCGGCCACGCGCGGGGACACGCGCATCCCGCGGCGGTCCTCGATGTTCTCGCTGCGCCTGCCCCGCTCCCAACGCATGTCAGATCTCCCCCAACGAGTCGGCGGCCGGTCCCGCCTAGCGGAATCGTACGCTCACGACCGGATCGCCGGGCAGGCCGATGTACTGGACGCTCGCGGTGGTGCCCGCGCGCGGCGGCTGCAAGGGAAGCAGCGACCCGAGACTGAGAAGATCCCCGGGCTTGAGCCGCAGGCCATCGCGCTCGAGCGCGCGCGCGAGCCAGATCGCCGCGTTGAGCGGATGTCCCATGATGGCCGATCCGGGACCGCGCGCCAGTTCCTTTCCGTCCTCCGACGACACGACCGTCATGCTCGCCAGGCTGTCGACGAACGCGTCGTCGGCGCGCACGGGAATACGCTTGCCGACGACCCCGAAGCGCGCGCCCGCGTTGATCGCGACCAGCATCGGCGCGGTCACCCCGACGCCGTCCGCGAGCATGGTGTCGGGCAACTCCATGAACGGAACGACGTGTGAGATGCCGGCGGCCGCCTCGTGCAGGGTGCGCGCGCTGCGCAGCAGGCCCGGGTCCTTCACCACCACCATCAGGTCCGCCTCCCACAGAGGCCGTGCGCCGAAGCTCGCGGGCAGCTCCGCGCCATCCGGCAGCAGCATGTGCTTCAGCAGCCGTCCGTACAACGGCTCCTTCAGCCCGAATCGATCCTGCATCGCCGGGTTGGTGAGCGCCGCCTTGTATCCCACCACCGCCCCCAGCTGGGGCGCAAGCTGCCGCGTCACGCGCTCCTGCGCACACAGTCCGTCCTGCAGGTTCCCGAGCGAGGGCATCCCCGAAGACGGCGTGCGCTGCACGTACTGCGCAACGTAGGTCGCCACCTCCTCGGCCGTGGGGCAGGCGGCAGAGCCGATGGGTACGCCGAGGACGAGAGCGCCGAGTGCGAGCGCGACGAGTTTGATCACGGAATATCCCGACCGGACGAAATCGACATGGCGGCGTAGTGTACCGTGCGCGCCCGTCGGGGGCAGCATGCGAACGGGCGGCCGCGCGATAATGCGCGGTCCCCTTCGCCTCCTCTCCCACGCACGAATGCTGCGCGTCGTCTGTTTCCTCCTCCTGCTCGCCGTGAGCGTCGGCCTGCCGCCTGGAATCGCGGCGGCGGCGCACAGCGTGCGCGTGCGCGTGCTCGCCATCAACGACTTCCACGGGCAGCTCGAAGCGCCGCACGGCGGCGCAGATGCCTCCGACCGCAGGGCGCTGGGCGGCGCCGCGTATCTTGCAGCCCACGTGCGGCGGCTCGCCGCGCAGCAGCCGCACCATGTGTTCGTCTCCGCAGGGGATCTGATCAATGCCAGCCCGTTCCCCTCGGCCCTGTTCCAGGACGAACCGACCGTCGAGGCGATGAACGCCATGGGACTGGCCGTCAACGGCGTGGGCAACCACGAGTTCGACGAGGGGGTGGACGAGCTGCTGCGCATGCAGCGTGGCGGCTGTCACGCCCGCTTCGGCTGCCGCTTCCGGCCGCGCTTCGATGGCGCGCGCTTCCGCTTCCTCGCCGCCAATGTCCTGAGCGCACACGACGGTACACCGCTGTTTCCGCCCTACGAGCTGATCGCCTTCGGTGCGGTGCGCATCGCCTTCGTCGGCGTCACGCTGCAGGGCACCGCCGGCCTGGTGAACGCGAAGGGCATCGCCGGGTGGCGATTCGATGCGCCGTGGCGCAGCGTCAACGCACTGGTCCCCGCGCTGCGCGCCCAGGGCGTCGAGGCCATCGTCGTGCTCCTGCACGAGGGCGGCTACGCGGGCGGCGGCGCGAACGACTGCCCGGCACTGTCGGGACCGATACGCAGCATCGTCGCGCGCATCGACGCGGCGGTGGATGTCATCGTGACCGGCCACACGCATCAGCGCTACAACTGCGTGATCGAGGGACGCCCGGTCACCTCGGCAGGCAGCGCGGGCCAGTTCGTCACGCGCATCGATCTCGACATCGACCCGCGCACCGGCCACGTGTTGGCGACCCAGGCGTACAACGAGGCGGTCACCCACGACATCCCTCCGGACCCGGAGGTGGCGGCCATCGTCGAGGACACCGTGCGCGTGGCGGATCGCCACGACCGCGTCGTCGGCACGCTGGCGCAGGACATCCGGCGCACGGGCGCGTTTCC
The DNA here is from genome assembly GCA_023430065.1 of Pseudomonadota bacterium. Taxonomy (GTDB): domain Bacteria; phylum Pseudomonadota; class Gammaproteobacteria; order Burkholderiales; family SHXO01; genus SHXO01. Next base: position 25,287 of record JAEZCG010000210.1, read on the forward strand.
CATCGACATCGCACGGGGCGGATCGGGCGAATCGCCGCTCGGCAATCTGATCGCTGACGCGCAGCTGTGGGCCACGCGCACGGCCGGCGCCCAGATCGCGCTGACCAATCCCGGTGGACTGCGCGCCGACCTCGAGCGCAGTGCCGACGCTCGCCTGCTGTTCTCCGACCTGTTCGCGGCACAGCCGTTCTCCAACCATCTCGTCACGCTCAGCCTGACCGGCGCACAGCTGCGCCAGCTGCTCGAGCGACAATTCGATCGTGCAGGACGTTCGCCGCGCGTCCTGCAGATCTCGCAAGGTCTGCGCTACAGCTGGCGAGCGAGCGCACCGCCGGGCAAGCGGGTGCGTGACGTGCGGCTCCACGGCAGACCGCTGGCGTCGAAGAAGCTCTATCGGGTCACCGTGAACGACTACCTGCTCGGCGCAGGGTCACGCTTCGCGGTGCTCGATGCCGCGGGCGAGCGCGTGGTGGGGCCGCTGGATGTCGAGGCGCTGGAAGCCTACGCCCGCGCCAACGACCCGCTGGTCGCGCCCGCGCTCGGGCGTATCCGGCGTCTCGACTGAAGGGGCGGAAGGTGAGCAGCGCCTCGGCCGCCGACGGGTTGCGGCGCCTGCCGGCGCAGCGTCACGACGCGCGCGGCCGCCTGCAGATCGATTACCGCGCGGTATTCGCCCTGGCAGCGCCGCTGTTCCTCAACAGCAGCGTGCAGGCGATCCTAAACCTCACCGACACCTGGTTCCTGGGACGCATCTCCACCGCCGCCATGGCCGGCGTCGGCGCCGTGTACTGGTTCGTCATCGTCTTCATCCTGCTGTTCGGCGGCGTGTCGATGGCGGTGCAGACGCTGGTGGCACAGGCCCACGGGGCCGGCGCCCGCACCGAGGCAGCCGAGATCGCCTGGTGCGGCCTGTGGAGCGCCCTGCTGATGCTGCCACTGTTCGTCCTCGCGGCCTCGTCCGGCGAGATCCTGCTCGCGCCGTTTCCACTCGCACCCGAGGTGCGCGCCGCCGCTCTCGAGTTCTGGTTCCCGCGCATGCTCGGTGCGGTGGCCGGGGTGGCGCTATGGACCGTGACCAGCTTCTTCAATGGCATCGGCCGCACCGGCGTGACGCTGGCGGTGATGCTGGTCGTATCGTCGAGCAATGTCGCGCTCAACCAGTGGTTGGCGTTCGACCTCGGCCTGGGTGTGGAAGGCGTGGCGTGGGCCACGGGAGCCGCCCAGTTCATCGGCGTGGCCACCGGGCTGGCGCTGTTCCTCAGCGCAGGCGTGCGGCGAGAATATCGCTCGCACCTGCACTGGCGACCGCGCGCCAGGCGCATCGGCGCCCTGGTCGGACTGGGTGTGCCGATGGGCATGCTGCCGGCGGCGGACCTCACCGGACTGGCCATGTTCCAGGTGATGCTGTCGGGCCTGGGCGCAGCCGCCGGCGCAGCGACGCAGATCGTGATGATGATGACCTCGATCGCCTACATGCCGGCGATTGGCATCGCCAGCGCGGGCACCACGCTCGTCGGGCAGTCGATCGGGGCCGGCAATCGCGACTGGGCATCGAAGGTGGGCGATGCAGCGATCCGCATCAACGTACTGTACATGGGGCTGGTCAGCCTGCTGCTGGCGCTGGCCGGACCCTGGCTGCTGCCGCTGTTCGTGACTGCGCACGACGCAGCCTCCGCGCGGGTGGTCGAGTCGGCGCGCGCGCTGTTGTGGATCGCCGCGGCATACCAGATCTTCGACGGTTTCAATCTCGGCGCGGGCTTCTGCCTGCGCGGGGCGGGCGACGTGCGCGTGCCGACCCTGCTGGTGCTGCTGCTGTCCTGGCTTTGCTTCGTCCCGCTCACGCACATGCTGAGTTTCGCGCCGGGTGAGGGTCTGGTCGGCTTTCTTCCGCAGTTCGGGCTCGGCGCGGCGGGAGGCTGGGCCGCGCTTCTTCTCTATACCGGCATGTTGGGCACGGTGATGTTCCTGCGCTGGCGCTCGGGAGCCTGGCGCCGCATCGCGCTGCGCTGAGGGCATTGCACTTGCCGAGCCCTCGCGTCGCCTGTACCGTTGCGCCATGACGTTTACCTTCCCATCGGGAACGCTCACCTTCGCAGCCGAGCGACCCTGCGGACCCCTGCGGCAACTGATCGCACACGCCGTGCGTCGCCTGCGCCCGGTGCAGGTGCTATCGGCGCTGCTCGCGCTGACGCTGCTGGCCGCGATCCCGACGCACGCGCGCGAACCCGTGCTGCTGGTCGCTTCGCCGGAACTGTCCGATCCCAATTTCCACGCGACGGTCGTTCTGGTCGTGTTTCCGGACAACGGCGCGCCGACCGGCGTCGTCCTGAACCGGCGCATCGACATCCCCTGGGCCGAGGCGTTTGCCGAGGACGAGGTGTTGCGCGAGCTGAGCGATCCCATCTACCTGGGCGGGCCGGTGCGCCAGGACATGCTGTGGTTCCTGGTGCGCAGCACCGCGGCGCCCGACGACAGCTTTCCGGTGCTGGGCGATCTGCACCTGAGCACCGATGCGTCGTTTCTGGACCGCTGGCTCACGGACGGCGGCCGCATCGAGCGCTTCTTCGTGGGACATGCCGGCTGGACCCCGGCTCAGTTGGAGCGCGAGATCGAAGCGGGCTTCTGGCACGTGCTGCCGGCCGATCTCGACACCGTCCTGGACGCACGGCCGGACCAGCTGTGGCGTCGCTTGCTGGCGCGCGCCACTGCGGTCGAGATCTGACCCGGCGCTTCTCATTCTTCTCCATCACGAACGAACGACCCATGCACAACGACTCGCTCTTCTCCGTCTCGGACCAGATCGTCCTCGTCTCCGGCGGGAGCCGCGGAATCGGCCGCGCCCTCGCCGAAGGATTCGTCGAACGCGGTGCCCGGGTCATCATCGCGGGACGCGAACTGGGCACGCTGGAGCGCACGGCCGGCGAGATCTCCAGAGGCCGCCACCCGGTCACCACGGTGGTATGCGACGTCGCCAGGCCGGCGGACATCGAGGCGATGGTCGAGGCCGTCATCGGCGAACACGGTCACATCGACACGCTGCTCAACGTGGCGGGCGTGAACAAGCGCATGAAGGTCGAGCAATACGACGTCGAGACCTACGACTGGATCCTCGACACCAATCTGCGCGGTGCCTTCCTGGCCGCGCAGGCGGTGGGCCGCAGGATGATCGCACGCGGCAGCGGCGCGATCGTCAACGTCGACTCGCTCAACACCTATGCGCCGCTCAAGGGCGTCACGCCCTATGCCATGAGCAAGGGCGGACTGACCATGATGACACGCGGGATGGCGGCGGAATGGGGACCCCATGGCGTGCGCGTCAACGCGATCGCGCCCGGCTTTTTCCCGACCGCGCTGTCCTCGAAGATGTGGGAGCAGCCGTCCATGCGCGACTGGGCGACGACCAACACGCCGCTGGGGCGCCTGGGCGATGTGCGCGACCTGGTGGGCGCGAGCGTGTTCCTCGCCTCGCAGGCCGCAGCCTTCGTCACCGGTCAGGTGATTCGCGTGGACGGCGGGGTCTCCGCCGGCATGGCATGGCCCATCGAGCTATAGCGCCCGCTCCGGCTGCTGCCGGCTCGGGGCGTGCGCGGGCATGACGGGAACATTTTTGCCACCCGGGCGGCCACGGCCCACGCCGACTGGACCTGCGCGTCAGACCACGGCAGGCAGGTTCAGCGGCACCGACCACCCGGACGGCGCGAGCAGTCCATGTCGCCACAGCGCCTCGAACGCTGAGGCCGTGAGGGGCGGACTGAAAAAGTAGCCCTGCGCCTCGTCGCAGCCGTGACGGGCGAGGAACTTCAGCTGCTCCTCGCTCTCCACGCCTTCGGCCGTGACCGCGAGGCCCAGGATCTGGCCGAGACGGATCACCGCCTGGGTGATCGCTGCATCGCCGGCATCGCGCACGATATCGCGCACGAAGGACTTGTCGATCTTCAGGCGGTCGACCGGAAAGCGCCGCAGATAACTCAGGCTCGAGTAGCCGGTGCCGAAATCGTCGAGCGACAGCTGGATGCCCAGGGCCTTGAGCGCCTGCAGGCAGTGCAGGTTGGCCTCGACGTTCTCCATCATCACGCTCTCGGTGAGCTCCAGATCCAGGCAGTGCGGCGGCAGGGCACTGGCGCGCAGCGCCGCGTCGACCTGCTGCACCAGGTCGCGCTGCCTGAACTGGCGCGCGGACAGATTCACCGACAGACAGTCGAATTCCAGCCCGGCGTCGCGCCACGCCTTGGCCTGGCACGCCGCCTCGCGCAGCACCCAGTCTCCCAGTGCAACGATCAGCCCGGTTTCCTCCGCGATCGGGATGAAGTGCGCGGGCGGAATCATCCCCTTCTCCGGGTGATGCCAGCGCAGCAGCGCCTCGGCGCCGATCATCCTCCCCGAGCGCAGCGCCACCTTGGGCTGGTAGTGCAGCGCGAACTCTCCGTTGACCAGGGCACGACGCAGATCCCGCTCGACGGCGAGCCGCTCGCCGATCTGGGTGTTGATCTCCTCGGTGAAGAATTGGTGCGCATTGCGTCCAAGCGCCTTGGCACGATACATGGCCGCGTCCGCGTGCTTGAGCAGCGTCTCCACGTCGCGCCCATCGCCCGGAAACAGCGCCACCCCTACACTGCAGGTCAGTACGAATTCCTTGCCGAGCACTCGGTAGGGCTGCGACGTCGCTTCACGTAACCGTTCCACGGCATGGCTGACCGAGCGCTCCCCGTCCTGGTCGACCAGCAGCAGCACGAACTCGTCGCCGCCCAGGCGGGCGACCGTGTCTTCCTCACGCACGCACACCTGCAGACGATGCGCTGCGAGCTTGAGCAGTTCGTCCCCGACGCTGTGCCCCATGCTGTCGTTGATCAGCTTGAAGTCGTCCAAGTCGATGAACATGAGGGCGAGCGCGCGCTGCTGGCGCTCGGCCTGCGCGATCGCATGGTGCAGCCGCTCGCGCAGCAGCCCGCGGTTGGCCAGTCCGGTCAGCGGGTCGTGGTGCGCCTGGTATTCGAGCTGTTCGCGGTAGCGCTTGACCGCGGTGATGTCGGCGACGAAGCCCTCCAGGGAGTCGACGTTTCCGTCACCGTCGTATACACCCACGCCGTTGTCCCACACCCACTTCTCTTCCCGCTCACGCGTGACGATGCGGTACTCGAGCGTGTAGCGGCTGCGTGCGCGCAACGCCGAGAGCGTCTCCGCCGCCACCCGTGCCCGATCGTCGGGATGGACGAGATGCAGGAAGGAGAACGGGGCGCCGCGCGTCAGTTCGTCGGCCCGGTATCCGGTGAGATCCAGGCAGCCGACGCTGACGAAGTCCATCGTCCAGTGTGTGTCGGACCGGCAGCGGTAGACCATGCCCGGCAGGCTGTCCATCAGCGTCGCCATGCTGCGTTGCTGCGCGCGCAGCGCGCCCTCGGCTTCCTGCTTGCGTCGCTCGGAGGCGAGCCGGTCCAGAGCGTGCGAGACCTGATCCGCGATGCGGGCCAGCAGATCGGTCAGTTCCGACTGGAAGTAGTTGACCTCGTCGGCGTAGTAGGCGATGACGCCGATCACGCGGCCCTGCTCGACGAGCGGGCAGGCGGCCAGGCTGCGCAGTCCGAACGCCTGCGCATGCTCCAGGCCCGCGCGGGCGCGCGCATCGGCGGCGATGTCGTTGCACACCAGGGTCGTACGCTCCCGGATGACGGCGGCGAGCACGTCGTTGCCTTCTGGCAGGTGCGCGTCGAGCGACACACGCACGCGGCGGCTGTAGCGCTGGCCCGGTCCGCTCGCCGCCACCGGCACCACGCGCGCACCGGCCGCGTCGGTGAGCCCGATCCAGCTGGTCGACAGTCCGCCGTACTCGACCGCCGTCGTGCACACGTCGGCAAACAGTTCCTCGCGCGTGTTCGCCGCGGCGGCCCGCTGTGCCGCATGGCTGAGGGCGAGGTACAGGTGCGTCACGCGCTCGATGCGGCGTTCGGCGCGCCTGCGCTCGCTCACGTCGCGCACGAACACCTGGACGGAGATCCCCTCGGGTGTGGAGAACGGCGAGGCACTGACTTCGACATCGAAGGCGGTGCCGTCCATTCGCAGCCAGCGCATGCACGCCGGCTGCGCGATCCTGCCGTCGATGATCGTGTCGGTGCGTGACAGGGCCACCTCGCGAAACTCCGGCGCCACCCGCTCCATCACCGGCCGGCCCAGCAGCACCTTGCGGCCGGATGCGCCGAGCAGGCGGACCGCCGCATCGTTCACGTAGGTGATGCGCCCATGCATGTGCATGAGAATCGCATCGGGCGACAGGTCCACGGCTGCGCGAAAACGCTCGTCGTCCTCGACGTCGCGAACGGAATGAAGTGGGTCGTTCATGCAGGCAACGTATAATCCGAGCCCTTGCGCTTGGGGTGGCCGCTGTCGTCGACGAGCCGTTGCGCCGCCACCGTGGCCAGGGCACGGAGTCGCGCGCAACGGTGCGCATCGAGCAACAAGTGCGCCACTGAGGACCCGGTCGATTCTGAAAATGGCATTGGATCAGGTATTTCCCGATGCAATTGCAGCGCCCGCGGACGGGCAAGAGCGTGCGCTGGCGCCCTCGCTGCGTACCGAACGCCAGGTCAGCGTTCACGCCGCCGCGCAGCGGCGCGCGGGGATCTGGACCCGCGAAGCGGTGTGCCCATGGACGCCACCGGCGTGCACCCGCCCCGTGCGGCGCATGTTCTACCGTTGAAGGACGCGACCATTCCATTCCCCAGCTTTTGCAGAGTCATTGAATCTTGAAGATCATCGTCCTCGGTGCCGGCGTGGTCGGCGTCACCAGCGCCTGGTACTTGGCCGAAGCGGGCCACGACGTGCACGTGATCGAGCGCCAGTCGGGCGCCGGCTTGGAAACGAGCTTCGCCAACGGCGGCCAGATCTCGGTGAGCCAGGCAGAGCCGTGGTCCAATCCGTCCGCCCCGCGAAAAATCCTGAAGTGGCTCGGCAACGAAGAGGCGCCTCTGCTGTTCCGTCCCACCGCCAGCGTGCGCCAGTGGCAGTGGGGCGCGCGTTTCCTCTACGAATGCCTGCCGGGGCGCACGCGCGACAACACGCTGCAGATCCTGCGCCTCGCGATCTACAGCGGGCAGCAGCTCAAGGCACTGCGGGCCGCCAGCGGCGTCGACTATCACCACCTGGAGCGCGGCATCCTGCAGCTGTACTACGACCGCGCGGAATTCGAGGCGGCCACGTTGCGGGCGGAACTGGTGCGCCGCGGGGGCTACGACCTCCAGGCGCGCAGCACCGACCAGTGTCTGGAGATCGAGCCGGCACTCGCGGAAAGCGCCATTCTGCCGGCGGGCGGCACGTACGCACCCCACGACGAGAGCGGCGATGCCCACGTCTTCACCCGCAACCTGGCGCGGATCTGCGCGCAGCGTGGCGTGGCCTTCTCCTACGACACCACGGCGGTGGCGATCGAGGCCGATTCGCAGCGCGTGCGCGCGGTGGCGGTCGAGCGGGTCGATGCGCGCGAGCGCCTGGAGGCCGACGCGGTGCTGGTCTGCCTGGGCGTGCGCTCGCCCTTCCTGCTCCAGCCGCTGGGCATCTCCGTGCCGGTCTACCCGGTGAAGGGCTATTCGGTCACCATCCCGGGAGCGGGGACCGGGGCGCCCACCGTCTGTCTCACCGACGAGGGCCACAAGCTCGCCTTCTCGCGGCTGGGAGACCGTCTGCGCGTCGCCGGTACGGCCGAGCTGGCCGGATACGACACGGCCGTCAACGAGGTGCGCTGCCGCGCAATCCTGCGCCGCGCACGCGAACTGTTCCCGCGTGCCGGTGACTTCGACGCCGCCGTGACGTGGGCGGGCCTGCGCCCGGCGACACCCGGCAACGTACCGGTGATCGGCCGAACCCGCATTGCCGGCCTGTTCCTCAACACCGGACACGGCACGCTCGGCTGGACCCTCTGCGCAGGCTCGGGTCGCGCCATCGCCGACATCGTGTCGGGCCGCACCCCGTCCGTGCAGTTTCGTTTCGCGGCCGCCTGAACCAGGTTGCCGCCTCCAGCACGAGCGCAGCGTCCGATGCCCCTGCCCTCCCCGCTGCGTTCCAGCGAGCATCGGCTCCTCGCTCGACTCGCGCGAAATCTCGACCGCCTCGATCGCGAGGACCTGTTACGTACGCGGCGTACGGTGGAGCCGGTCGACGGCGTACGCCTGCGGGTCGATGACACCTGTCTGCTCAGCTTCTGCAGCAACGACTATCTCGGACTGTCGGGCGACACACGCATCGTCGAGGCCGCCTGCGCCGGCGCACGCGCCGGCGGGGCCGGTTCAGGCGCCTCCGCGCTGATCAGCGGGCACTGCGCGGCGCACGAGCGCCTCGAGGCAGAGCTGGCGCGCTTCGTCGGCGCGCAGCGGGCCTTGCTGTTCTCCACCGGCTACATGGCCAACCTGGGCATCGTGCCTGCACTGGCAGGCCGCGGCGATGCCGTCTTCTCGGATGCGCTGAATCATGCCTCCCTCGTCGATGCCGCGCGTCTGTCACGGGCCGACGTGCATGTCTACCCGCACCGCGACGTCGCGACGCTCGCGCGACTGCTGAAGGACAGCGAGGCGAATGCGAAAGTCGTGGTCAGCGATGCCGTGTTCAGCATGGACGGGACCGTGGCGCCGCTGCCTGAACTGATCGCGCTGTGCGAGGCACACGACGCCTGGCTCGTGCTCGACGATGCGCACGGCTTCGGGGTGCTCGGCCCCCAGGGACGCGGCACGGCGGCGCATTTCTCGATGCGCTCGGATCACCTGGTCTACATGGGCACGCTGGGGAAGGCGGCCGGGGTTGCGGGCGCCTTCGCCGCCGGGCATGCGCTCGTGATCGAGTGGCTGCTGCAGCGCGCCCGCACTTACGTCTTCACCACTGCCGCGCCACCGATGCTCAGCAGCGCACTGAGCGAGTCGCTGGCCATCGTCGAGCGCGAGGAGTGGCGGCGCACCCGCCTGCGGGAACTCGCGTCACAGCTGCGGGACGGGTTGGATGGATCGAGCTACCGGCTGATGGCCTCCGATACCGCGATCCAGCCGATCGTGGTGGGATCCAACGAAGCCGCGCTCGCACTCAGTGCAGCGTTGCGCTCACGCGGCATCTGGGTGCCGGCGATCCGGCCTCCGACCGTTCCGCCCGGCACGGCGCGCCTGCGGGTGTCGCTGTCGGCAGCCCACGGCATCGACGACGTGCAGCGGCTGGTCGACGCCCTGCTCGACCATTAGCGGGAGAATCGGCTACCGGCGTTCAGGCAACCACGAGCGTGGAGTAGTCCTGGGTCGGTTCGGGATAGCGCATCTCGAGCCCCTGCAGCGTCTCGATCAGGATCAAGGACACCAGCAGGTTGCGCGCGGACTTCGAGTCGGCCGGCACCACGTACCAGGGCGCCCAGTCAGACGACGTGGCGGCGATGGCGTCCTCGTAGGCTCGCAGGTAGTCGTCCCACTTCTCGCGCTCCTCGAGATCATGCGGATCGAACTTCCAGCGCTTCGTCGGATCGTCCAGCCGCGCCTGCAGGCGTGCCCGCTGCTCCTCCTTGGACAGATGCAGGAAGAATTTCACGATGGTGGTACCGGTTTCGGCAAGGGTGCGCTCGAACGCGTTGATCTGGTCGTAGCGCCGCGCACACTCCGCCCGGTCGATCCAGCCGTGCACCCGCGTGACCAGGACGTCCTCGTAGTGGCTGCGGTTGAAGATCACGATCTCGCCGCTGCCCGGCACCTGCCGGTGGACGCGCCACAGGTAGTCGCGCTCCAGTTCCTCACCGACCGGTGCCTTGAAGCTCACGGCGCGCACGCCGAGCGGGTCCACTTCGGCGAACACATGGCGGATCGTGCCGTCCTTGCCCGAGGTATCCATGCCCTGCAGCACCACGAGCAGCCGGTGCCGGTGCTCGGCATAGAAGAGATCCTGAAGCTCGTCCAGGCGTCCGGCCAGTTCGTCGAGCCGCGCGACGCGCGCCTCCTTGGTGCCCGGCAAGCCCCCGGTGGCCGCGGGATCGCGTTCGGCGAGCCGCGGGGCAGCGCCGGGCTTGACTCGGTATCGTGCGAAGTTCAATTTCTGCCTCCATCGTCGGATCGACCAAGCATACGCGCAACCCGATGTACCCGACCCGCCTCGCGCTGATCTCGCTGACATGCGTCTTGCTCATG
>JAEZCG010000101.1 GCA_023430065.1 Pseudomonadota bacterium
GTGTGGTGTCGCCCCTGTTCTCCGCCTTCGGGCCCGAGCCCATCCAGACCCGCATGGCGATCGGCGAGGGCACAGTGCTCGTGACGACGAGCAGCCTGTATGTGCGCAAGGTGGCTCCGGTACGCGATGCCCTGCCCTCGCTGCGTCACGTGCTGGTCGTGCCCGACGCGCTCGACCCTGAACTGCCTGCTGGCACACTCGACCTTCCCGCACTGCTCGCACGCGCATCCGACCGCTTCGACACCGTCCACACGCGCCCCCAAGATCCGGCGTTGCTGCACTTCACCAGCGGCACGACCGGCAAACCGAAGGGCGCCGTCCACGTTCACGAGGCGGTGATCGCGCACCGCGCGACGGGAAAGCTGGCGCTCGATCTGCATCCCGAGGACGTGTTCTGGTGCACGGCGGATCCAGGGTGGGTGACCGGCACGTCGTACGGCATCATCTCGCCCCTGTGCAACGGCGTCACCCTGGTCATCGACGAAGGCGATTTCGATGCCGAGCGCTGGTATGCGATCCTCGAGGCGCAGCGAATCAGCGTGTGGTACACCGCGCCCACGGCGGTGCGCATGATGATGAAGGGGGGCGCGGAGGCCGTCCGGCGTCATCGCTTTCCGGAGCTGCGCTTCATCGCCAGCGTGGGCGAGCCGCTCAATCCACAGGCGGTGCTGTGGGGACAGGAGGCTTTCGGCCTTCCCATCCATGACAACTGGTGGCAGACCGAGACCGGGGGGATCATGATTGCCAACTACGCCTCGATGGCGATCAAGCCCGGATCGATGGGAAAGCCGCTGCCCGGCGTGGACGCCGTCATCGTTGCGCGAAATGCCGATGGCAGTGTCCGCGTGCTCGACACCCCGGGTGCGGAAGGCGAACTCGCCTTGCGCCGCGGCTGGCCCTCCATGTTTCGCGGCTACCTGAACGAGGAGGCCCGCTATCGCAAGTGCTTCGCCGGCGACTGGTATCTGACCGGCGATCTTGCCAGGTGCGACGCCGACGGCTACTTCTGGTTCGTCGGACGCGCAGACGACGTCATCAAGAGTTCCGGACATCTGATCGGGCCGTTCGAGGTGGAGAGCGCCTTCATGGAGCACCCGGCGGTGGCGGAGGCGGGGGTGATCGGCAAACCCGATCCCATCGCCGGCGAGATCGTCAAGGCATTCGTCGCCCTCAAACCCGGCCACGAGCCGGGACTCGCGCTGGAGCGGGAACTGCTCGGCTTCGTGCGCAAGCGGCTGGGCACAGCGGTCGCGCCCAAAGAGCTGGCATTCCTGAGCACGCTGCCCAAGACTCGCAGCGGCAAGATCATGCGCCGCCTGCTCAAGGCGCGCGAGCTGGGGCTGCCGGAGGGCGACATTTCCACCCTCGAGTCCGCATGAAGCCCATGCAATCGACCCTTCCGCGCGACGCGGCCCTCTCGCTGCTGCGGCAGATGCTGCGTATCCGCCGCTTCGAGGAGACGTGCGCGCAGCTCTACAGCGCCGGCCACATTCGCGGCTTCCTTCACCTGTACATCGGAGAGGAAGCCGTGGCGGCAGGCGTGATGCCCACGCTCGAGCCCGAGGATGCCGTGGTGGCGACCTACCGCGAGCACGGGCATGCGCTGGCGCGCGGACTGAGCGCCGAGGCTATCATGGCCGAGATGTTCGGCAAGCAGGAAGGGTGCAGCCGCGGACGCGGCGGCTCCATGCATCTGTTCGATGCGGCTCGGCGCTTCTACGGCGGCAACGCGATCGTCGGCGGAGGGCTGCCGCTGGCGGCAGGTCTCGCACTGGCCGACAAGCTGCAAGAGCGCCGGCGCGTCACCGCCTGCTTCTTCGGCGAGGGCGCGGTGGCCGAGGGCGAGTTCCACGAGTCGATGAACCTCGCCGCACTGTGGAAGTTGCCGGTGCTGTTCGTGTGCGAGAACAACCTCTATGCCATGGGCACGGCACTATGGCGCTCGGAGTCGGACACCGATCTCGTGACGAAAGCGGCCAGCTACAACATGGCGACCGCCCGCGTCGACGGCATGGACGTGGAGGCCGTGTATCGCGCCGCCATGGAGGCCGTCGCGACGGTCCGGCGACTGGACACTCCCTACTTTCTGGAAGTGCAGACGTATCGGTTCCGGGCGCATTCGATGTACGACCCGGAGCTTTACCGGACCAAGGCCGAGGTCGAGAAGTGGAAGGACAGGGATCCGATCGCTACGTTCAGCGCGACGCTCGCACATGCCGGAATGCTGAGCGACGCGCAGCGTGCGCAACTCGAGGCGGAGGTGGAACAGGAGATCGCGCGCGCCGTCGCTTTTGCGGAAGCCGGGAGCTGGGAGGCGCCGGAGAGTCTGGAGCGTGACGTGTACACGCCGAGGAGCGCAGCATGACTGCCACCGCAGCGGCGGACCGAACGACCTACCGTGAGGCCGTGCGTGCGGCTCTGCGGGAAGCGCTGCTGCGCGACCCGCGCGTGTTCCTCATGGGCGAGGACGTGGGTCGCTACGGCGGCTCGTACGCCTGTTCCAAGGGGCTGCTGGAGGAATTCGGCGAGGCGCGCGTGCGCGATACCCCGCTGTCCGAGTCGGCATTCGTCGGGGCGGGCATCGGCGCCGCCCTGGGCGGCATGCGCCCCATCGTCGAGATCATGACCGTGAACTTCAGCCTGCTGGCCCTCGACCAGATCGTGAACACCGCGGCGACCCTGCGGCACATGTCGGGCGGACAGTTCAGCGTTCCCCTGGTGATCCGGATGGCGACCGGGGGTGGCCGTCAGCTGGCCGCTCAGCACTCGCACAGTCTGGAGGTCTGGTACGCCCATGTGCCGGGCCTGCGCGTGGTGGCGCCCGCCACGCTCGAGGATGCCCGCGGCATGCTCTGGACTGCGCTGCAGGACCCCGATCCGGTAATCGTCTTCGAGCACGCCCTGCTCTACAACCAGGAAGGAGAGCTCGACGCGAGCGCAGGACCGGTCGACATCGACCGGGCAGCCGTTCGCCGCGCCGGGACCGATCTGACGTTGATCACATATGGCGGGAGCCTGCACAAGTCGCTGCAGGCTGCGGAAGCGTTGGCGCAGTCGGGAATCGAGGCGGAAGTCATCGACCTGCGTACGCTACGACCGCTCGACGATCGCACGTTCATCGAGTCCGTCGCGCGCACGCATCGGGCACTGATCGTCGACGAAGGATGGAAGACGTGCAGCCTGTCTGCGGAGATCACCGCACGCATCGTCGAGCAGGCCTTCTTCGAGCTGGACGCCCCGGTTGCGCGCGTGTGCACGCGCGAGGTTCCGATCCCGTATGCCCGGCATCTCGAGGAGGCTGCCCTCCCGAGCGTCCCCGCCATCGTCGATGCCGCGCGCAGGCTCATGCAGAATGGGTGAATTCCGCATGCCCTCTCTGGGGGCAGACATGGAGTCGGGGTTGCTGGTCGAATGGCTGGTCGCCCCCGGCGACAGCGTGACGCGAGGCCAGACGATCGCGGTCGTCGAGACCCAGAAGGGCGCAGTGGAAGTCGAGATCTGGGAAGGCGGCGTCATCGATGCCCTGCTGGTGGAGCCGGGCACCCAAGTACCTGTGGGGGCACTCCTGGCCACCCTGCGCAGTGCCGGACCGGCTGCCGTCCTCGCCGAACCTGCGCCGGCTGCGGCAGGGCGGCCGCCCGCGTCCGCCACACCGGCCCCGCCGCGTGCCGCCGGCACCCCATCGGGGCCAGGGATCCGTGTCAGAGCCTCTC
>JAEZCG010000116.1 GCA_023430065.1 Pseudomonadota bacterium
TGCACACCGGCTTGCACTTGCCGCAGCGCAGGCAGTCCTTGATCGAATCCGAGATCGCGCCGATGTCGCTCTGCTCGAGAATCAGGCTCTCCTGCTCGAGCAGGCTGAAGCTGGGCGTGTAGGCGCGCTCGAGATTGGCCCCGGCCAGCAGCTTGCCGGCGTTGAAGCGCCCGTGGGGATCGACCTCGCGCTTATAGGTGGCGAATGCCTCGACCTCGGCCGGCTCCAGGTAGTCGAGTTTCGTGATGCCGATGCCGTGCTCCCCGGAGATCACCCCGCCCAGGGACTTGGCCAGCGCCATGATGCGCGCGACGACCTGGTTGGCCTGCTGCAGCATGGCGTAGTCGTCGGAGTTCACCGGGATGTTGGTGTGCACGTTGCCGTCGCCGGCGTGCATGTGCAGCGCGACGAACACGCGGCTCTTGCGCACGCGCTGGTGGATCTCGTCGAACTGGCGGCACACTTCCTGGAACGCGCGTCCCGAGAACGTCTCCAGCAGCGGCTGGCGCACCTCGCTCTTCCACGTTGTGCGCAGGGATCCGTCCTGCAACGCCCGGAAGGCGCTCTTGTTCCCCTGTGCGCGATCGTCCGTGGCAGGACTGCCCGCAACAGCGTGATCCAGGTGGTCGAGCAGCCATTGCCATCGCACGCGCACTGCGCGCAGCAGGGCGAGCGCAGCCTCCGCCCGCCCGCTGACGATCTCCTGCGGCGAGAGGCTCTCCGACTCCTGCACCAGCGGCAGATCGCCCGAGAGAAAACGTTCCAGTTCGTCGCACAGCCGGATCTTGTTGGCCAGGGACAGCTCGATGTTCATGCGCTCGATGCCGTCGGAGTAGTCGCCCAGGCGCTCCAATGGAATGACGACGTCCTCGTTGATCTTGAATGCGTTGGTGTGCTTGGCGATGGCGGCGGTGCGGGCACGGTCGAGCCAGAAGCGCTTGCGCGCCTCGGCGCTGACCGCGACGAAACCCTCGGCGCCGCGCAGGTTGGCGATGCGCACGACCTGCGACGCCGCTTCGCCCACGGCGTTCTCGTCGTCGCTGACGATGTCGGCCAGCAGCACCATGTTGGGACGCACACCTCGTCGTGCCTTGGTCGCATAACCCACGGCCTTGACGTAGCGCGCGTCGAGATGCTCGAGGCCGGCGAGTACGGCGCAGGGATGTGCGTCCAGGTAGCGCTTGATCTCCACGATCGAGGGCACGGCCTCGCGCACCTGGTCGAAGAACTCCAGGCACACGGTACGGGCATGCGCCGGCATGCGATGCAGGATGAAGCGCGCCGAAACGATGAGGCCGTCGCAGCCTTCCTTCTGCACTCCCGGCAGCCCGCACAGAAACTTGTCGGTCACGTCCTTGCCCAGCCCGGTCTTGCGGAACGCGCGGCCGGGAATCTCCAGCATGCGCGGGGGCGCCTCGGGGGTGCGGTCGTCCGCGCCGAAGCGCTGGATCGAGAACCGCGCCACCTCGCAGTCGTGGATCTTGCCGAGGTTGTGCCCGATGCGCGTGATCTCCATCACGCGTCCCGCGGGATCGACCATGCGCCACGACACCAGGTTGTCCAGCGCCGTGCCCCACAGCACGGCTTTCTTGCCCCCGGCGTTCATCGCGATGTTGCCGCCGATGCAGGAGGCATCTGCCGAGGTGGGATCGACCGCGAACACCAGCCCTGCGGCGTCGGCGGCATCCATCACGCGCCGCGTGACGACGCCCGCGCCGCACACGATGGTGGCGACTGCGCCATCCACCCCCGGCAAGGCGATGCGCTCGACCGCTCCCAGCCGGTCCAGCTTCTCGGTGTTGATCACGGCCGACAGGAGGGTGAGCGGTACCGCCGCGCCCGTGTAGCCGGTGCCGCCTCCGCGCGGAATGATGGTCAGACCCAGCTCGATGCAGGCACGCACCAGTTCCGGCACCTCCTCGGCAGTGTCAGGATGGACCACCACGATCGGGTATTCCACGCGCCAGTCGGTCGCATCGGTGACGTGCGAGACGCGGGCGAAGCCGTCGAAGGCGACGTTGTCCTTGCGCGTGACGCGTGCGAGCCGCCGCAGCACGCGGCGGCGCAGTTCGCGCGTGCGCTCGAACTGCGCGGCGAAGCCATCCACCGCTGCGGCTGCCATCTGGAGCAGCGCGCCCACCTGGTCATCGCGGTTGGTGCGGCGCGCCTCGATTTCGCGCAGCCGGTGGCGCATGGCCCCGACGAGCGCGTGCCGTCGGTCCCGGTTCGCCAGGAGGTCGTCCTGCAGATACGGATTGCGCACCACCGCCCAGATGTCCCCCAGCACCTCGTACAGCATCCGCGCGGAACGTCCGGTGCGTCGCTGCGCCCGCAGTTCGTCCAGCAGGCGCCAGGCATCCTCGCCCAGGATCCGGATGACGATCTCGCGATCGGAGAACGAGGTGTAGTTGTAGGGGATCTCGCGCAGCCGGGCAGTCATGCCAAGGGATTGAGATGGCGTGATAAAAGTCGGCCGATCATAGCACTGTTGCGGCGCACAATCGTCCCCGGTTCCGGTACAGAGGGGATCACAGTGCCGCCTGGGCGACGACCCAATAGCGGGCGAATTTGCCGATCGCAATGCATGCCGCGCTGCGCGCGAGCGGGAGACGCAGCCACCCCGCCGCCACGCACAGCGCATCGCCGATGACAGGCACCCAGGACAGGAGCAGGATCGGTGCGCCGCCCCGGCGCGCCCAGCACAGCACCCGCGCCGAGGGCGTGTAGCGCTGCGGGATCATTCGCCCCAGCCCATAGGACGTGAGCGCACCCAGCGTGTTTCCCAAGGTCCCGACCGCGAGGGCGGGTAGGTACAGGGAAGCGTCGCGCGCGAGCA
>JAEZCG010000122.1 GCA_023430065.1 Pseudomonadota bacterium
TTCGAGGGCGGAAAAGTGATACGCAAGGACTCCTACTGGAAGATCGTCGAATGAGGTCGCATGTTTTCGTGCGGGATCGCTCTCCCCCCGAGCCGGCGCCTCCGCACGCCTTCCACAAGGCGCATGCTGCCAAGTGGATGACCCGCAGGCCGTAGCACTTACGGCAGCCGATCGCTTCCGCCAACGAGAACCTGGAATGAGCACGCCACGCAGACCGCGGGTGGGACTTGCACTCGGCAGCGGTTCGGCCCGCGGCTGGGCGCACATAGGGGTCATCCGCGCGCTCGAGCAGGCGGGTATTCGGCCGGATCTGGTGTGCGGCACCTCGATCGGTGCTCTGATCGGTGCCGCCTATGCGGCTGGAGAGCTGGACCGCTTCGAGCAATGGATACTGGGATTGGGAATCCGGGACGTCATCGGATTCCTGGACGTAAGCCTGAGCAGCGGACTGCTCAAGGGCGAGCGGCTGGCAAACTTCTTCCGGCACACTTTCACGGACCGCCCGCTCGAGGAGCTGGCGCTGCCCTTCGGCACCGTTGCAACTTCACTGGAGACGGGCGCGGAGGTCTGGCTGCGTCATGGGTCGGTGTTCGATGCGGTACGTGCCTCGATCGCCCTTCCCGGATTATTCGCGCCGGTGCTCCACGAGGGATCGGTGCTCGTGGATGGGGGGCTCGTCAACCCCGTGCCGGTGTCGCTTGCGCGTGCGATGGGAGCCGATCTGGTGATTGCAGTCGACCTGGGCTCTGATATTCTGGGCCGCCACCTTCACGCGGTTCCTCAACGTAGGGCGTCGAACGGCGAGGTCGGCGACTGGATACGCAAGCTCCAAGACAATCTGGCAACGCTCATCCCTGGGCATTCGAACGATGAGCAAAAGTTGCCGTCCATGCTCGAAGTGTTGGCGTCCAGCATCAATATCATGCAGGTACGCATTACGCGCAGCCGCATGGCGGGCGAGCCTCCGGACCTGATCGTCGCGCCGCGGCTAGCTCACCTTGGCCTGCTCGACTTTCACCGATCGAAGGAGGCAATCGAAGAGGGCAAGTGCGCACTGGAACGCGTTGCGCATAATCTTCCGGCCTTCAACGATAGGGCGTCATGAGTTCGATCGTGCCGACCGGTGTGTTGGAGTAGCGGTCCGATGACCGGCTTCGCTGAACCGGTGGTTCGAAAAGGACTTCGTGTACACCCGAGGTAGGAATGCGGGCAGACGCCTGGACCGGTGCGCCGACGTACGTCGCGCATCGCGCAGCGGCGCTCGGTTCTGGGCATTCGGGTACCGTTTACAACTCATGGACGACGGTTGGCTACTCTACTGAAGCATCCCGTCCAGCCCCTTCCGCGTCCCGCGGAACGATTACAGGAGAATCGCCATGTTGCCGACCAGTGTTCCGGTGGAAGAGTTCACCACGCCAGATCCCGTTACCGCGAACGAAGAGATGTCGATCGACGATCTACGGCATCTGATGGAGAAACACGGCATCCGCCATCTCCCCGTCGTCCGGGGCAATATCGTGGTCGGTGTAATCAGCGACCGTGACGTGCGCCTCGTGTCGGGTTTGACGGTCGCGGAAAAGCTCCAAGTGCGGGCCGCCGACATCATGGCGGCCGCCCCCTTGACCGTGAGTGCCAGCACGCCCCTGGACGAAGTCGCGTTCGCAATGTCCGATAAGAAGGTCGGGAGCGTGATCGTCAACGATGAGGATGGGCGGTTTCTGGGCATCTTCACTGCTACCGACGCCTTGAATGCGCTGATCGAGATCATCCGTAAAGGGAGCACGCCCGCCGCGCCACCCAAGTAGCGGAACGCCCGTGGCATCGATGCGCGCCCTTCTCGGAGGTGCCATGCTGTGAGCGCTGCGCCCGCGATAGCCGGAACCGTATCCGGGTGCGCTGCGGCTCGGATGGAAATGCCCGCGCAACAAACCGGACGCGGGATGCTCTCGCCACCGTCGAAGGCGGGCTGGATGGCGGTTTCGTGCCAGTACACTGCTGCGCCGGGACGCTGGATTGCGGAGGAGACATCGTGACGGTCAAGCGTATGGACAACATCGGCATCGTGGTCGAGGATGTCGATGGCGCCATCGAGTTCTTCACCGAGCTGGGTCTCGAGCTCGAGGGGCGTGCCACCGTCGAAGGAGACTGGGCAGATGGAGTAACCGGGTTGCAGGACATGCGCGTCGAGATCGCGATGATGCGCACGCCGGACGGTCACAGCCGGCTGGAGTTGTCCCGCTTCCTCGCGCCACCCGTGGTCGCCGATCACCGCAGCGCCCCAGTGAATGCACTGGGCTACCTGCGTATCATGTTCACCGTGGAGGATATCGACGATACCCTCGACCGACTCGGAAGACTCGGCGCAGAGCTGGTCGGCGAAGTGGCACAGTATGAAGACATGTATCGGCTCTGCTATGTCCGCGGGCCCGAAGCGATTCTCATCGGGCTCGCGCAACAGCTCGGACAGCAGACTTCCCGAGCGAATCCAATGAACCGTGAGCGTTGAGCACTGCAGCGGTCGCGTCCAATCCCATGTTCCTGCTTCTGCTCCTCGTCACATTGCTTGTCGCACTCGCCGTCTCTCTGATCGTCGTCGGACTGTTTGCGAGACCCATCGACGCTATCCTGAGGCGCATCATCGCCGACGACATCAGTGCCGCTTGGCTGAGATACCTGAAGTTCGCCATCGTAGTGGTGGGCGTCTCGGCCGGCGTGCGAATCTACGAAATAGAGAAATACATCACGCCGGAGCGACACGACAAGGAGGCTCGGATCATCGCACTTACCTCCGAGCGCTGGATACTCGAGCTGTACCGCACCGTCATTGAAGCGCTTCAGGGCATCGCCTGGATGCTGCTGGTCTTCTTCGTGTTCGCGCTCATCGCGTATGTGATTGTTCGCTTCTCGGAAATGAGGCGCACCGGCGCGCCTTAGCATGTGGTGGCACGGGTACGTCACCGCCGGCCACGCGCATCGCGGCATTCCAGCGCGCCATCGCGGCGTGGACGCATCTCATGCTCCGAATCAGAGTGTTACGGCAGGTATCGCACTCTCGAATGGAAGACGACATGGACTCGACTGAGATGAACGGGCAAGGCGAATGCCACCCCGCCCTCGACATGCCCCCGAAAGACCCATCCGCGCGCGCTGTCGTTGCGGGCATCTTGCCGACGCCTAGCTCGAAGACAGGCGGATAACCTGAGCGACGGCGTACAAGCCAAGGCCGAAAATCGCGTGCGTGACCAGGCTCTGCAGCCGTGCTGGACCGGGACGCGGCGTGCGGCTGGCAGCAATGCCGGCGCCCATCCCCGGCTGCATCAGAAAAACGGGCGCGGCCACGGTGCCGACGCCGACCAGCAGCGCCGGGCCGATCGTCGGCTGGCGGATCCATCCGAAGCCCCAGATCGCCGGCACCAGAGCCGCAAAGCAGATGCCGATCAGGTAGTGTGCGGTCCAGCCGATCAGTCGCTCGCCGCGCACCGCCGGTGCGGCCGCGATGCGGTCGTGTCCAAGGCGTCCGCTCAACACCATGTGGGCGAGCCAGCGGCCTACCAGGCCATAGTCCGGTAACGCAACGCCCAGGAGGCGTTTGCGAGCGATTGCCCAAAGATCCAACACCACCGTCGCCCCCGCACCGATGAGTGCAGTGCACGTCAGCATATCCATGTCCGTCTCCTTCGACTTGCCTTCAAGCGGCAGAGACGGCACAGTGCCACTTCAAGTCAACTTGAAGTCAAGAGGCGCCAGAAATGGACATCGGAGAAGTCGCGCGGCAGTCTGGGGTTCCAGCCTCGACGCTGCGGTTCTACGAGCAAAAGGGCTTGATCGCGTCGGTCGGCCGGCGGGGCCTGCGGCGCACGTTCGATCCGCGCGTGCTCGAGCGACTCGCATTGATCGCGCTGGGTTCCGCCGTCGGCTTTTCACTCGATGAGATCGGGCGCACGTTCCTGCCCGACGGACGCCCGCAGATCGACCGGCAGAAGCTGTCCGCGAAAGCGCAGGAGCTCGACACGACGATCCGCAGATTGCGTGCGATGCGCGACGGCCTGCGGCACGCTGCCGCCTGCTCCGCGCCCAGCCACATGGAGTGCCCCACCTTCCGCCGCCTGTTGCGTGTCGCGGGGGCGCAGGCAAGAAGAAGGAAGTCCGAAGGACTGCGGCCAGACGCGCCGCGTGACCGGACGCGCGCAAGGACGGGGCGGGCCGGATAGGCGGATGTGATACCGCATACCCCGACTGCCCCGCCGTTGTTCCTCCCGCTTCCGGAGCCGGTCATAATGCAATTTCCACCATCCGAACCAGGAGATCCCAATGTCGAGTGTCGGCTACCACGAACCCATCGAAGAGCTTTCGGATGAAGTGCGCGACATGCATCGCGCCATCGTCTCACTGATGGAAGAGCTGGAAGCGGTGGATTGGTACAACCAGCGAGCGGCAGCTTGCAAGGATCCGGTTCTCAAGAAAATCCTTGAACACAATCGCGACGAGGAGAAGGAACACGCCGCCATGGTGCTCGAGTGGATCCGTCGCAAGGACGAGCGCTTCTCACACGAACTCAAGGACTATCTGTTCACCACGAAGAGCCTCAGCACCGACGCGCACGGTCACTGAACGATGCGTGTCACGCAACGGTCCGTTGTGTCCATCGGGAGGGCAAATCGACATGAGTCGCGCAGAAGAGGGTGAGTTCGATTTTGCGGCGTTTCGACAGGCATTTGTGACCCGGGATGTTGAACGCTGGGCAGACTTCTTCGACAACGATGCCGAATGGATCGAGTACAAGCATTCGCATCCTCCTCACTCGCCGCGTCGAATGGTCGGCAAAGCACAGATCGCCGCGTTCCTGTCTCAGGTGAAGGCCAGCAACATCAGCCTCGAGATCGAGGATGAAGTAGTCAGCCCGGCACGAGCTGCCTTCCGCGTTTGGTGCATCCTCCCCAACGGCAAACGCATCATCGAGCATGTCATCCTGAATCTCGCAAGGGACAAGATCATTCGGCAAGTAGACGTCGAAGCATGGGATTAGCGGCGGCACTTCGATAGTTTCGGGCCGATACCCATCATCCGCTTCGTTTCCTTGGCAACAGCTCGGCACTTTGGGCTACCCTTGGGAGCACAGGTCGTCCAGATGGGAGCATGATGTGATCGCAGTGATCTTCGAGGTATGGCCGACCCCCCAGCGGAGTGACGAGTACTTCGATCTGGCAGCCCGCCTGAAGGCAGATCTCGAGCTCATAGACGGGTTCATCTCCGTCGAACGGTTCGAAAGCCTGACGACCAAGGGAAAATATCTATCGCTTTCGTTCTGGCGTGATGAAGAAGCCATTCGGGCGTGGCGCAGCCTGGATGGCCATCGCATTGCCCAGGCGAAGGGACGAGGCGGCATTTTTGCCAACTACCGGTTGCGGGTCGCAACGGTGATGCGTGACTACGGATTGACCGAACGGGGTGAAGCGCCTCGGGACAGCCGCGATGTACACGGCTGACGCCTTCGCAACGACCAGGAGGCAGCCGTGGATGTCGATGCATTGATCGATCGTTACTGCGAGGTGTGGGGCGAGGTCGACCTCGCCCGGCGGGAAGAACTGCTTGGATCGGTGTGGGCTCCAGGCGCGACCTATACAGATCCCACCGTCCATGCGGTCGGTTCACGCGAACTTCTGGCACACATCGCCAAGGTTCAGGCACGCCGACCAGGCTCGAGGGTGGTGCGCACCAGCGAGATCGATGAACATCATCACGTCGCACGATTCGCATGGCGTGCCATCGAGGCCGACGGCAACGCCCTTCCAGAAGGCATCGATCTGGCATTCCTGTCCGCAGACCGCTCACGCATCGAGCGCATCATCGGGTTCTTCGGGCCGACGCGGCAGCGCATTGACTGAGCAGCGGCCACGCAATCCGGGCCACCCTCGCATGCGTCTGGCAATCAGGTTAGGATTTGGAGGGCGGCTGTTCATCGATCCCATGCCCTACGTCATCAAGGCGGCAGTACGTGACCCGAACGCCTCGGTCTTCGAGTTCAGTGACCAGAAGACCATGTACGGCGGCAAGGCCATTGCCTCGGGCGACCAGGTGTTCGTCTTCGCCAGCGAGAACGAGGGCGGCGTCGGTCTCGTCGCGCAGGGTGTCGTCATGTCCTCAGTGCCAACGCCGAGGATACCTGGGCTGTCCCGGCAGACGCCGCGTGTCAGCATCACGGTCCGACGCACTGCCTTGCCCAAGCGGCGCCTCGGGCGATCCGATCTCAAGCAGTTCGCGAACTGGGGCGATGGTCGTCCTCAGACGGAATTGAACTTCAAGTTCTATCGGCAGGCAACGAACAAGATCGCAGGGATCTCGGATGAAGCCGCGGCTTTTCTCCTCGACTATTTCTAGCGTCGTCAGGCAGCCATGCGCAGATTGAGGCTGAGCCGTGCCTTTACCCTCCTCGAGCCCGGACCCGTCGTCCTGGTGACCACCAACGACGGGACGAGGAACAACGTCATGACCATCTCCTGGACCATGGTGCTGGACTTCACCCCACGTTTTGCCATGACCACCGGCGCATGGAATCACTCGTTCAAGGCACTGCAGAAGACGCGCGTATGCACTCTCGCCATCCCGCCGGCAGACATGCTGGACAAGGTGGTGGGCATAGGTACCTGCTCGGGCGCCGATACGGACAAATTCCGCAAGTTCCGGCTCACAGCCGTGTCGGGACAGGTCATCCAGGCTCCCCTGATCGAGGAGTGCCTGGCGAACATCGAGTGCAAGGTGATCGAGATCGTGCGGCGGCACAGTATCGTCGTGCTGGAGGCGGTGGCGGCTCATGTCGCCGTCGCTCCAGGTGACAAACGCATGCTGCATGCCGTAGGCGACGGCACCTTCATCGTCGACGGCAGACGGCTGGATCGCCGCCGGCAGATGCGCGCCAAGATCCCGGCTGGAGCATAGTCGCGTGTCGAGTCGGTGTAGCTTGGATTCTTCGCCGCAGAGGAACGATCGATGCCGGATGACCTGACCGCTTCCCCGCTCGTGTCGACCACATGGCTGGCCGAGCATCTGCACGATCCGGACCTTCGCGTGGTCGATGTTCGCTGGCGCTCACGCTACGACAACGGCCGTGGGATCAGCTTCGACGATCTGGACGGCTATCTTGCGGGCCACCTTCCCGGCGCGGTGTTTGCGGGAATGGCCGCGGATCTGTCCGATCCCGACCATCCCGTGCCGGACATGCTGGCGAAACCCGAGCGGTTCGCCCGGGTGATGAGCCGCCTCGGGATCGGAGACGACACGCTGGTCATCGCCTACGACAACATGGGCTTTCCGCTCGGCGCAGCGCGCCTGTGGTGGGCCTTGTCCTACTATGGCCACGAGCGGGTGCGCGTCCTCGATGGCGGCCTGCGGCAGTGGCGGGCCGAGAACCGGCCGCTGACGACGGAAACGCCACTGGTTCAACCCGCGCTCTTCACGCCGCGCGTGCGTCCATCTTGGCTCGCCTCCAAGCAGGACGTCGTGGACGCGCTCGATCGACCGGACACCGTGATCGTGGATTGCCTGCCCGCCGACCTGTTTGCCGGCGGAGGGGACCGCCACCTGTGGGGACAGCGTCCGGGGCACATCCCGGGCGCACGGAACGTGCCCTATCTGGCCAACGTCGACCCCGCTCTCGCCAGCGTCAGCACCGAGGAACGGGATCGCCTGCTCGCCAGGCTCGGCTCGTTCACCTTTGCTCCGGATGCGACCCTGGCGAAATTGTATCGGGATGCAGGTGTCACGCCGGATCGTGAGGTGATCGCGTATTGCGGCCGGGGCTATGCAGCCTCCTGCGGGCTGCTCGCGCTCAGGCATCTCGGATACGAGCGTATTCGTCTGTACGACGGCTGCTGGGCGGAGTGGAGCGCCGATCCTGACCTGCCGGCCGAAGTCGGCATGCCGTAGGGCGTCACCGCACGTCGGCTTGCAGGGAACGACACGCGGCGGATTGCGTTGGCGGCTGTGGTGCACACTACAATCGAGGAACATTCATGCCACGAATGCTGGAGAGCAAGCGCATCCTCGTCACCCAGCCCGAGGCGTTCATGGGCCCCGTGCTGTGCGACGTGTTCGCGTCGCATGGCGCTCACGTCGTGCCCGGGCACGCCGATCTCGCCTCGCCGGCAGCAGCGCAGCGATTGATCGCGTCGGCGGGAGACCTCGACGTGCTGGTCGCGAACCTCGCGATTCCCGCACCCGGCACGCCTGCGGCGGAAGTGACCGACATCGAGTGGAGGGACGTCTTCGCAGCGCTGGTCGATCCGCTCCCACGACTGGTGCGCGCGGCCGTGCCGCGAATGATCACGCGCGGCCACGGCAAGATCCTGGTCATCGGCAGCGCCTCGGCCCTGCGCGGCATGCGCAAGACTTCGACCTACAGCGCCGCGCGCGGCGCGCAGCTCGCCTATGTGCAGGCAGTGGGAGTCGAACTGGCAGCGCACAACATCCAGGTCAACGCCATCGCGCAGAACTTCGTCGACAATCCGACCTACTTTCCACCGGAAGTCCAGCGTAATCCACGCTTCCAGGAGCGCCTGAAGCGAGAAGTGCCCCTCGGCCGGCTCGTGTCCGCCAACGAGGATGCCGAGTTCGCCGCCTACCTGTGCAGCGATGCCGCCAACTGCTTCGTGGGTCAGGTCTTTCCGATCTGCGGCGGATGGGCGATTCGCTGACGACGTCGGGTCACCGCCATGCTGCTCGTCCCCGTGCGCATCGGACCCAGCACCCTCCACGGGCTGGGCGTGTTCGCCGTCGAGCCCATCGCTCGGGGGACGCGGGTCTGGCAATTCACACCGGAATTCGATCTCGACCTCGATCCCGCCCTGCTCGACCTCCAGCCGCCGCACTTCCGAGACACCATGCTGCACTACGGGTACGTCGATCCGCTGCTGAATCGGTTCATCCTGTGCTGCGACGATTGCCGATTCATGAATCACAGCGACTCGCCCAATCTGCGAACGGACCGCAGTGTGGACCGCTACGGCATCGATGTGGCGGCACGCGACATCGAGCCGGGCGAGGAACTCACCATCGACTACGAGGGCGTGGAGGGCAGCTGTCCCGCATGAGTCCCATCGGTGCACGCATCGGACAGGCGGACACGCGGTCCGGCCGGCGACACCCGGGCTCGACACGCGTCGGCTTCCGGGCCACTCAGCCTCCCTTGGCGTGCGCGTCGACGTGCTCGCGCAACTCATCGGCGCGCAGCTGCGTATAGTCCTTGTTGATCTCGCTCTCCACGCTCGACTGCAGGTTGGCGTCGAGCACGCGACGGAGCACGCCCAGAAACTCCGGCGATGCCACCAGCACCAGAGACCGGAACCGCCCAGCCTGCCGTGCTTCCAGCAGGTAGGCCGACACACTGCGCGCGAAGATTTCGGTCTGATGCTCCGCCGGCGACTGGTTCGGTTCGTACCCGCTTGGCTGCGTGGGCGCACCGACGCTGTGGATGCTCTTCGACGCCGCGCGCTGTCCCAGCGAATCGGACTCGGTCTGCGCCGTGCGCAGCCGCACGGCAGTGTTGACCATATCGGCCACCTCCTCCAGGCGCGCCTTGGCGTCAGCCTGAGCGAAGATGCGTGCGCGGCCTGCGTTGGCAGAAACGATCCATCGTGCGTCCATGCGTCCTCCTGTGGAAATCGATGCAGGCGACAAGAAACGTTCCCGGCACACGACATCCGGCGAGGATTGCCAGGCACCGCGTTCCTGTGGTCGCTGAGCGCAGTTTGCACGCAATGGGCGCGTATTCGCCAGCGACTTCGCACCTGGCGGCGGAATGCAGGGGCTCTGGGCATGGAACTTCGGCGGTCCCTATCACCTGGTGCCCGGGGAGGAGCTCAAGCCTCGTGCGCCTTCGCCTCGGCCGGCTTGTGTAGACTTCGGCTGTCTGCGCCGCAGCCTGCGGCGCGCCGCATCGAGGAGAGTACGGCAATGCCCAAGGGCTACTGGGTGGTACACATCGACGTCTCGGATCCGGAACGGTACAAGGCCTACGTGGTGGCGAACGCGGAACCGTTTCGCAAGTACGGCGCACGCTTCCTCGTGCGGGGTGGACAGTTCGAGAATCCCGAGGGAAAGAGCCGCTCGCGCAACGTGGTGCTCGAGTTTCCGTCCTATCAGGCGGCCCTCGACTGCTATCGCTCGCCCGAGTATCAGGCGGCTGTCCGGCTGCGCGAGCCGGTCGCGACGGGCGACGTGGTGATCGTCGAGGGCTACGAAGGGCCGCAGCCGGGCGACGCTTGAAGGCTCTGCGCGATTCAGGGCGAGATTCCCCACTGCGTCCGGTGGAGCGGCAGCGTGGGAGCCTCGCAGTGCATCGTTCACCGCGAGGATTCCTCCCGTTGGTCGGAATGACACCAGTGGGAAGCTGCCATCCCGAGCCACATTCCTACCGGTCCTTCCGAGCCACACTCCTACCGGTCATCCCGAGCCATACTCCTACCGGTCGTTCGGAGCCACATTCCTACCGATCATTCCGAGCCACATTCCTACTGTGTCATCCCGAGCCCGAAGGGCGAGGGATCTCGCTCCGATCCCTACACACGGGTGATCGAAACGCCTCCGTCCACCAGCATGGCCGTGCCTGTGATGAAGGATGACGCGTCGGATAGAAGAAACAGCGCGGCGCGCGCCTGTTCCTCCGGCGAGCTGGCACGCTTCAGCGCATGCAGGCTCTCCACGAAGGCCCACTGTTCCACGCCGGGGTTCATCCCCCGCGCCATGGGGGTGTCAGTCGCGCCCGGCAGCATCGCATTGACGCGGATGCCCGCACTCCCCAGTTCTGCAGCCAGGGATTGCGTGAGCCCGATGAGCCCCGCCTTGCTGGCGGCATAGGCCGACGTACCGGGGAAGCCGACCGTGTAACCCACGAAGGTGGAGGTGAACACGATGGACCCCGCGCCGCGTTTCAGCATCAGCGGCACCTGATGCCGCGCGGCGAGAAACGCCGCCGTGAGATTCGTCGCAACCGTCTCCTCCCAACCGGCCAGTGAGACCTCGTGTACCGGCCCCATCTCCCCGAGCGTCCCGGCATTGTTGAACGCCATGTCGAGTCCGCCAAAGCGCGACGCGGCATGAGCCACGAGCGCCTTCGCGTAGTCCTCGTCCCTGACGTCCCCGGCCAGTGCGACGGCCGTGCCGCCCGACGCCGCGATCCGTGAGACCAGTTCGTCGAGGGCATGCTGCCTTCTTGCCCCAACGACTACTCGGGCGCCCAGCTGAGCTAGCAACATGGCTGTTGCATAGCCTATCCCCGAACTCGCCCCCGTTACCAGGGCCGTCTTGCCCGCCACTGTGATCATGCCTGCTCCTCGCTTTCGTTGACGTGACAGGCATGGTGCCCGGCAGGTCCGACGCGAACCATCCGGTTCTTGCGGCCGAATTTGCCCGCAGTGCTTCCAGGTACATGGCATTCCGCCGCTTTGCGGAAGCGTGGCAGCGGGTAATCCGCCGACTCGGGTAGCCGTTGCCGCATGGCGAAGGCCTGCCTGGATCAGTAAGGCATCCCCAAAGGGGTGGCCTGTCGACGCACACCAGGGGTATCGAACACCGTCGACTTCGGACGCGACACTCGTTAGCATACGGCGTCGACCTTCGTCGTATGCCGTATGCGTGCCTTCGGTATCGCTCTGATCTGCGCCTTGCTGGCCGCACTCGTCGCCGCGTTCGGCGGCGATTGGGCCACGGGTCTGCATCGCGTATCCGATTTCGAAGGCGGGCGCGGCATGTTGATCGTATTCGTCCTCATCCCCGGCGCCTTCATCGCCGCCTTCGTGCTTGGCCTCTTCGTCGCGCGCCATCAGCGCGCCCGCAACTTTGCCGAGGCACTGCGCAACGCCCTTGCGTGGACCGTGGGCGTTGCGGCAGCGATTCTCGTGTTCGCCTGGCTCACTGCCCCGGTCCGGCCAACCCTCCCCGGCCAGCCGCTGGAGCTCGACATCGAGGTGCGAATGCCGCCGGGCAAGCCCGCGCCGCGGAATGCTGAGGATCCGTTTCGCATCACGGTGTACTCGGGTTCCGGCGAGAACCGCCACTACGCCGACCTGCACTACGACAG
>JAEZCG010000128.1 GCA_023430065.1 Pseudomonadota bacterium
TCTAACATAGCCGGGATGCCGCCAGATTGCAGTGCAACATCCGGCCATGCAACGTCATTGCGTTCAGTGCAACGAACGTCGTCTCGAGCGTCGGCCCCATCGGTGTCATACGGGCGCCAGCGCCGTCGGTCCATCCCGCACGTCCGATTTACGGCGTTGGTGCGATCACGACACCGACCGGAAGATCTGCATCGGCGGCGTGCGCAGGATCCCACGCGTCCCCGCCAGCCCCGCGCACGTGACACCGACGATCCCACCCAGCAGGCCCACGCCCCACACCCAAGGGTCGATCTGATAGCCAACACCGATGATGCGCGTCGCGATCACCCAGCCGAGCACGGACGCACCGATGGACGCCACCAGCCCAGCCAGTGCGCCGATCACGACGAATTCCGCCGCCTGGGCGGCCAGCATCTGCCGCCCGGTCGCACCGACCGTGCGCAGCACCGCTGCGTCGAACACACGCTCGTCGTGCGTCGCCGTGATGGCGGCGAACAGCACCACCAGACCGGCCACCAGGCCGAAGAGGAACACGAACTCCACTGCCTTCACCAATTGATCCATGATGCGCTGAACCTGCGTCATCACTGCAGCGACGTCGATCACCAGGAGATTGGGGAAGCGCTTCACCAGTCGATCCATGAGCGCGGAGCGCTCGGCCGGCAGATGGAAGCTCGTCACGTAGCTCGCCGGGTAGGACTCGAGCACGCCGGGCGGTGCCACGACGAAGAAGTTGACCCGGAACGAATCCCCCTGCACGCGCCGCAGGGACGTCACGGGCGCCTCCACGACGCTCCCGGCGATGTCATAGCGCAGCCGATCGCCCAACCGGACCCCGAGCGTGGCGGCGATCCCCTCTTCCACCGAGAACTGCGGCTGGCCGTGACCGGCGGTTCCCCACCAGCGACCAGCGATCAGCACGTTGTCCACCTGCGCGCGTTCGGCCCAGGACAGGTTGAACTCGCGGTTCACCAGCCGCTTCGCACGCTCCTCGCCGAAATCGGCCGACGAGATCGGACGTCCATTGACGGCCGTGAGCCTGCCGCGAATCATCGGGTAGAGCGCTGGGGCGGACAAGCCTTCCTCCGCGAAGAAGGCTTTCACTTCGTCGATCTGATCAGGCTGTATGTTCACCAGGAAACGGTTGGGCGCATCGGCGGGAAGCGTCTGCCGCCAGCTGGTCAGCAGATCGCTTCGCACCAACGTCAGCAGGATCAGCGCAAGCATGCCGATGCCGAGCGCGACCGCTTGCGTCACCGTGCCGAAGCGGCGGCGGCGCAGGTTGGCCAGTCCGAAGCGCCAAGCGAACGGAGCACGCCGACCCAGGCGCGCGAACAGGCCGAGGATGGCCAGGGCCGACGATGCCAATGCGATCATGGTCGCCACCGCGCCGAGCAAGACGGTCCAGCCGGTCCTGGCGTCCTGCGCCTGCCACAGGATGAGCGCGGCGAGCGCGGCCACCCCGACGAGGTAGCCCAGCCAGCCGGCCGTGTCGGGCAATCCCAGGTCTCGCCGCAGCACGCGCAGCGTCGGCACCCGGCGCAGTGCGAAGATGGGCGGCAGGGCGAAGCCCAGCAGCAGTACGAAGCCGGCGACGAACCCCTGCACGATCGGCCGCATGCCAGGCGCGGGCAGTGCGACGTCGACCAGTGGTGCGAGCAGCGCCGCCAGCACTGCCTGCCCGCCGAGCCCGAGCAGGCAGCCGAGCGCGCTCGCCGCCACGCCCAGCATCACGAACTGCTGTACGTGCAGCCGCAGGATCAACGGCTGCGTGGCTCCCAGGCAGCGCATCACGGCAACGCCGTCCAGGTGCCGGCGCAGATAGCGGCGCGCGGCGAGCGCGACCGCGACTGCCGCCAGGACGACGCTGAGCAAGGCCGACAGCCCAAGGAACTTCTCCGCACGCTCCAGCGCCGACTTGATCTCGGGACGCGCGTCGCGCACGTCCTCGACGCGCTGCCCCGGTCCGAGCAGGGGCTGGACCTCGGAACGGAACCGGGCAACCGCCGGCATCGGCCCGGCCACTGCGAGCCGATAGCTCACGCGGCTGCCGGTCGTGACCAGACCGGTGGATGCCAGGTCATCGCGGTTCATGGTCAGCCGGGGGCCGAGATTGAGAAAGCCGACGCTGGTTTCCGGATCCTCGAGGACCAACGCACCGATGCGCAGTGTCCGGTCCCCGACCTGCAGGTCGTCGCCGATCGAGACGGCGAGGCGGGCGAGCAGCCGTTCGTCCACCCACACCGTGCCCGGCTGGGGGATGCCGTCGGGACGGACCGCCGGCGCATCCGGCCGCGAGCGGATGCTGAATCTGCCCTTGAGCGGATAGCTTGGCTCGACCGCCTTGATTTCGGTGAGCACGCTCTCGTCGCCATTTCCGGTCATGCTCGGAAAGCGCAGCAGTCCCACGGTCTGCAGGCCGAGGGCTCTGGCGCTGCGTTCGATCGCGCCATCCAGCGGCCGATCCGAATGGACCATCAGATCGGCGCCGAGCAACTGGCTGGCCTCTACCCCAAGCGCCAGGCGCACGCGATCCGCGAAGAACGCGACGGTGGTCAGGCTCGCCACGGCAACGACCAGGGCGATGGCGAGCACCCGCAGTTCGCCCGCCCGCCAGTCGCGCATCAGCAGGCGTGCGGAGAGCGCAGCCCCCTGTCCCCAGGAGAGCCGCCGCCCGGGCCCCGTCCGGGCACCGCCACCAGCCGGTCGGGCGAGCACCTGCGCACCCTGCGTCATGCCGCGACTCTCCCTGCGTCCAGACGCACCCTGCGCCCGCAGCGCGCGGCCAGGCGCTCGTCATGGGTGACCAGCAGCAGCGTGGTGCGCTGTTCGCGGTTGAGCTCGAACATGAGATCGATGATCTCCTCGCCGGTGACCGAATCGAGGTTGCCGGTGGGCTCGTCCGCGAACAGCAGGCGGGGCGTCCCCGCGAACGCGCGTGCGATCGCGACGCGCTGTTGCTCGCCGCCCGACAGCTGGCGCGGGTAGTGCTCGAGTCGTCCGCCCAGTCCGACCCGCGCGAGCAGCGACGCCGCCGTTGCGCGCGCATCCGCGTCACCGTCCAGTTCGAGCGGCAGCATCACGTTCTCCAGCGCCGTCAGCGCGGGCAGCAACTGAAAGGACTGAAACACGAAGCCCACCAGCCGGCGACGCAACTCCGCGCGCCCATCCTCGTCCAACTGCGAGAGATCGTTGCCGTCCAGTTCGACGCGGCCGAGACTGGGGAGATCCAGCCCGGCGAGGAGACCGAGCAACGTCGTCTTGCCCGAACCGGACGCACCGACGATGGCCACCGCCTCGCTCGGCGCGACCTCCAGATCGACATCCTGCAGAATGGTGAGTTGATTGCGACCCGTATCGACTTTCTTGGTGAGTCTGACCGCCCGCACGATCGGCTTCGTGTCCGTCATTCGTTTCCTTGTCCTGCTGTTGTGCCTCGGTGGTCCGGCGTTCGCCGCCGACTCGCGCCCCACCGTCCTGGTGTTCGGTGACAGTCTTTCTGCCGGCTACGGCCTGCCGCTGGGCAGTGGGTGGGTCGATCTGATGCGCCGGCGGTTGGCCGAGAACGATCAGCCGTTCGAGGTGGTCAACGCCAGCGTCAGCGGAGAGACCACACTCGGCGGCCGCAACCGCCTGCCCGCGGCGCTTTCCCAGCATCGGCCGCTGGCAGTCGTTCTTCAACTCGGCGCGAACGACGCGCTGCGCGGACAGTCGCTGGAGCGGATGCGCGACAACCTGAGGGCGATGGTGAAGGCGAGCCGGGGAGCCGGTGCCGAGGTCGTTCTGGTCGGCATGCAGATTCCACCCAACTACGGCCAGCAATATACGCGGAAGTTCCAGTCGGTCTTTGCCCAGGTGGCGCGCGAAGAGAAGGTTCCATTCGTGCCCTTTCTGCTGGACGGGTTCGCCACCCGGCGCACGCTGTTCCAGTCCGACGGCATTCACCCCACGGCCGAGGCCCAGGCCTTGATGCTCGACACGGTGTGGAACGAGCTGAAGCCGGTGCTCGACCGGCTGCGCTGAGACGCAACGGAGTCCGGCCGTAGAGGTGTGCTACGCTCTGCGCGTAGCCACCCCGAACGATGACGTGAGCGAACCGCCCCTGCCCCGCGACAGGGCCACCGTTGCACAGCTGTCACAATTCGATGCGCTGATCGACGTACGCACGCCGTCGGAGTTCGCCCTCGACCACATCCCCGGCGCCATCAACCTGCCGGTCTTGTCCGACCTCGAGCGGGCGCACGTCGGCACGCTGTACAAGCAGGTGTCCCCCTTCGCCGCGCGCAAGGTGGGTGCCGCCCTGGTCTCGACCAACATCGCCCGCCACCTCGAAGGACCGCTACGCGATCATCCGCGTCTGTGGCGCCCGCTGGTCTACTGCTGGCGCGGCGGACAGCGCAGCGCCTCGTTCATCCACGTGTTGCGCGAGATCGGCTGGGATGCCCGCCAGCTCGTCGGGGGCTACAAGACGTTCCGGCGCGCCGTCGTCGCCGGCCTGCCGGCGATGGCGCAGCGCCTGCGCTACCGGGTGGTGTGCGGTCTCACCGGCTCGGGCAAGACCCGCCTTCTGCAGCGGCTGCGCGAGCACGGGGCCCAGGTACTCGACCTCGAAGGGCTCGCAGCACACCGCGGATCGGTCCTGGGCAATCTGCCCGATCGCCGGCAGCCCTCCCAGAAGATGTTCGAGAGCCTGCTGTGGGCCGCGCTGCGCGAGCTTGACCCAGGACGCGAAGTGTTCGTCGAATCCGAGAGCAGGAAGATCGGCCGGCTGCAGGTGCCGCAGGGTCTGATGGACTGCCTGTGGGGCAGCGAATGCCTGCGCCTCGACGTTGCCGTGCACGTGCGCGCCGAACTGCTCAAGCACGAGTATGCGCACTTCTTCGACGACGTCGATACGCTGCATCGCCAGCTCGACTGCCTGGTCGCCCTGCACGGCCGCGAGACGATTGCGCGCTGGAAAGACCAGGCAACGCGCGGCGCGTGGGATGCCCTGATCGAGGACCTGCTGGTGCGGCATTACGATCCGGCCTATGGCCGCTCGATCGTGTCGCACTACCCACGCCTGGCTGATGCCGCCATGCTGCGCATCGACAGCGCGGACGCGGAGGTCTACGCTCAGGCGGCCCGGGCGCTCGCGCAGCACGAGGCGGCGGCAGCATGAGCGGCATAGCGCCCGATACGTGCGGTAACGCCACGCACCACGGATGAACATCGGCCTGCGCGTGGAGGTGCACACCCTGGCCGGTACGCGCGATGGACTGGCACCGCTCGTCGAGCTGCTCACCGCGCACGAGGCGGGCGCGACGTTCCTGTTCACGCTCGGCCCGGATGGTAGCGGCCGTCAGTTGCGTCGCTACCTGTTCGGGCGCCTGCTGCGCCGCGAGCGCGATCCGCTGATCGCGTCGTACTCCCGGCGCGCCCTGCTGGACGGCTGGCTGCTGCCCGCGCCGCTGATTGCCCGACGCGCTGCCCAGGCCATGCGTGCGACCCGGGATGCCGGCTTCGAGGTAGGCATCCACGCATACGATCGTACTGCCTGGATCGAACGGGCCCTGGACGCCGACGGCGCCTGGACGCGCACGGAAATGGAGCGTGCACGCACGGCCTTCCGGGAGGTGTTCGGCGAGGATGCGAACGTGCATGGCGCACCGGGCTGGCGCATGAACCGCAATGCGTTCCGGCTGACGCAGCAGCTCGGTTTCGGGTATGGCACGGATACGCGGGGCGTGGACCCCTTCGTGCCGGTGTGGCAGGCGGAACTGGTCGCCTGCCCGCAGTTGCCCACCAGTCTTCCCACGCTCGACGAGGCGATGCGCATGCGCAATGCGAGTGCGGAGGCGGCGGCCGAAGCCATCCTCGAGCGCAGCGCCGACACCGCGGGTGGCGGCCACGTGTACACGCTCCGGGTGGAGATGGAAGGCATGCGCTACGCGCGGGTGTTCGAGCGCATGCTGCAGACCTGGAAGGGACGCGGCGACAGGCTGCTGTGCCTGGCCGACTACTTCGACGAACTACCGCACAAGAACCTGCGCCGGCACGAAGTCCGCATCGACGCGCTCTCCGACGGCGGGCTGGCGACCATGCAACAGGCCGAATTCCTCCTCTAACCGATAGCGTCAAAGGAGCGACCATGCTCGAGTACCTTCCCGTCCCCGCCTTCGAGGCGACCGCCACCGGGGGCAAGACCGTCAGTGTGGCCGGTCAGCGCGGCAGGCCCCTGGTCCTCTACTTCTACCCCAAGGACAACACGCCGGGCTGCACGGACGAGGGGATCCAGTTCCGCGACCTCTACCAGCAGTTCCAGCAGAGCGGCTGCGACGTCTACGGCGTGTCGCGCGACACCCTCAAGTCGCACGAGGGATTCAAAGCCAAGATGGGCTTCCCCTTCGAACTGATCTCGGACCCCGACGAGGTGCTGTGCCAGTTGTTCGGCGTCATCAAGATGAAGAACATGTACGGCAAGCAGGTCCGTGGCATCGAACGCAGCACCTTTCTCATCGACGGCAAGGGCGTGGTGCGCAAGGAGTGGCGTGGCGTGAAGGTGGCGGGACACGCGCAGGCGGTGCTGGATGAAGTGCGGAGGCTGTAATGGCTCAGCGAAGACCCGCTTCCGTCACCCGCCTGCACGCTGACACGAAGCTGTTCGTGCTCGACACGAACGTCCTCATGCACGACCCGACCAGCCTGTTCCGGTTCGAGGAGCACGACATCTTCCTGCCCATGGCGACGATCGAGGAACTGGACGCCAACAAGAAGGGCATGTCGGAGGTGGCGCGCAACGCCCGCCAGGTCAGCCGCTTCCTGGACGGCCTGCTGTCGATCGGCGAGGCCGACATCGACGACGGCATCCCCCTGGAGAACCAGGGGGATCGCAGCGCGCGCGGGCGTCTGTTCCTGCAGACTCAGGCCATCGACAGCGACCTGCCCGCGACGCTCGCCAGCGGCAAGGCCGACAACCAGATCCTGGGCGTGGTCCGGCACCTGCAGGATACGCACGGACGCAGGCAGGTGATCCTGGTGTCGAAGGACATCAACATGCGCATCAAGGCGCGTGCCCTGGGCCTGGCTGCGGAGGATTACTTCAACGACAAGGTGCTGGAGGACACCGATCTCCTCTACACGGGGGTACGCGAGCTTCCCCCGGATTTCTGGGAGACGCACGCAAAGGAGATGGAGTCCTGGCAGCAGGCTGGCCGGACCTTCTATCGCGTGCACGGTCCGCTGGTTCCCAGCCTGCTGGTCAACGAGTTCGTGTGGCTCGAGGGTGAGAAACCCTTCTACGCGCTGGTCAGCGAGATCAGGGGCAAGAGCGCCGTGCTGCAGACTCTGGTGGACTACAACCACGCGCGCAACGGCGTGTGGGGCATCACGGCGCGCAACCGCGAACAGAACTTCGCCCTGAACCTGCTGATGAACCCGGACATCGACTTCGTGACGCTGCTGGGTCAGGCCGGTACGGGCAAGACGCTTCTCACGCTGGCCGCCGGATTGATGCAAACGCTCGAAAACAAGGCCTACTCAGAGATCATCATGACGCGGGTCACCGTCCCCGTGGGCGAGGACATCGGCTTTCTGCCCGGCACCGAGGAGGAGAAGATGACGCCCTGGATGGGGGCGCTGGAGGACAACCTGGACGTGCTCAACAAGACCGACGACGAAGCCGGGGAATGGGGCCGCGCCGCCACCCGCGATCTGATCCGCTCGCGCATCAAGGTGAAGTCGCTCAACTTCATGCGCGGACGCACCTTCATCAACAAGTTCCTGATCCTGGACGAGGCACAGAACCTCACGCCCAAGCAGATGAAGACGCTCATCACGCGGGCCGGTCCCGGCACCAAGGTGGTCTGTCTGGGCAACATCTCGCAGATCGACACACCCTATCTCACCGAAGGCAGTTCAGGGCTGACCTACGTGGTCGACCGCTTCAAGGGCTGGCACCACAGCGGGCACATCACCCTGCAGCGCGGAGAGCGGTCGCGGCTGGCGGATCACGCGGCGGAGGTTCTGTAGCGGGCCAGGCTCACTGCTGCGATTGCATGGACGGTCGCACGCTCAGAACAGGTACTCGACCCGCGCGGCGATGTTGCGCCCCGGCTGCGAGTAGAAATCCACGCCGATCGGATTGCGCGAGTCGGCCAGTCGGATGTCGCTCCACAGCCAGTACTTGGCGTCGAACACGTTGTTCACCGCCAGCGACAGGCGCATGTTCTTGATCGGCGCCACCCACGCAGCCAGGTCCAGCACCTCGTAGCTCGGCGGACGGAACCACGGCGAATACACGTTGCCGTCCATGTCGTTGACGCGCCGGACGCCAGCTGCAGCCCGCAGCCGCGCTTCGCCGCCCCAGCTGCCGGCATCGCGGATCAACGCCAGCGACACCCGCGTCGGCTCGATGGTGTCCAGCGGCTGGTCCGCACTCTCGTCCTCGCCGTGGGCATAGGCGACGGCGCCGTCCAGACGCCAGCCCGGCGCCCACTCCCAGGCAAGGCGCGCCTCCACGCCGTAGATGCGCACCTTGGAGAGGTTGACCGACATCAAGGTGTTGCCGATGCCGCTCACGCAGTTGGGATCGCCGGGGCAGTTCAGCCGCACGCTGTCGATGAAGTTGCGGTAGCGGTTGTCGTAGGCGGCGATCTGCGCGCGCAGCCGTTCGCGCGTCAGCCGCAGTCCCACCTCCACCCCGGTGCTGGTTTCCGGATCGAGGTCGGGGTTGGGGCTGATGGCGTAGCTCAGCGCGGTATTGCGGAAATGCCCGTTCACCTCTTCGTAGTTGGGCGCCCGGAAGCCGCGCACGATCTGCCCGTAGCCGGCGAAGGTGGCGGTGAACGCCCACAGAACGCCCAGCTTGGGCGACAGCGCACTGTCGGTCTGGGACACGGCCTGCTTGCCGTTCGCCGCCAGCACCGCGCTCGACAGCGCGTCCGGCTCCGCCTTGAGCCGTCGCACGTCGAAGCGCAGGCCGGGCGTCACCGTCAGCTTGCCGCCTGCCAGGTCGACGATCTCGTCCTGGATGAACAGCCCGAGCGTGTCGGTGTAGCCAGGCGCGAAGTCGCGCAAGGGAAACACGTCTCCGGTGAGTGACTTGCTGGTGGTTCCCGTGGTCAGGTTGAACACGTTGACATCGCGGGATTCCTCGGTCTCCAGCCGCCACAGATCGATGCCGCCGGTGACACTGTGACGCGCGCCCAAGACCTTCTCCAGTTGCAGGCTGCCGCCGGTCAGGGTCTGGTCGAAGGAGAAGTACTGGTCGATGCGGCAGTCGTTGCCCGAACCGACCGAGCCCGAGCAGGTCGCGGAGGTGTTGGTGCGCGTCTGCACGTTGAAATTGCGCGTCTCGCTGGTTTGCCGGTAGGCGCGCGCGGTCATGCGGTCGTACCAGCCGCCCTGCGGCGTGTGCTGCCATTCCAGCGTGCCGCGCAGGCGCTGGACGTCGTCCTCGCCGGTGGTCGCAGTGACCTTCGGCAGCGAGGGGTGCAGGCGCAGCACGTCGATCGACGCCTCGCGGTCGCGGCCTTCGAAGGAGAGCGCGATACGGTGGCTGGACGACGGCGTGAGCAGCAGCTTGGCGAGCACGCCGCGGTCGCGCACGTCCTCGCGATTGGGCTTGGTGCGCGAGGTCGACGATCCGCCGACGTCGCCTTCGTTGTCGAACTCCGATGCTTCGGTGTGCGAATAGCCGAGCAGCAGTTTCGCGCTGTCGCTGCCCCCGGCGCCGATCAAGGCACCGGTGATGCCGTCATTCGCGCCGGTGTAGCCCACGCTCGCGCGCGCGCCGAGTCGGCGTCCGGGTTGCAGGATGTCCTCCGGCTCGAGGGTCAGATAGCCGACCACGCCGCCGATCGCATCCGATCCGTACAAGCTGGACGCCGGCCCGCGCAGAATTTCGGCGCGCCGCAGGAATTCCAACGACGGCCCCATCGGCGCGTTGATGGTGAAGTTGGCCGGACCGCTGCCGTTGTAGAAGTCCGGCAGGCGCACGCCGTCCACCATCTGCACCACCCGATTGTCCTCGATGCCACGGATGTTCGGCCGGGTCGCGCCGAACCGGCGCGCATCGCGGCCGAAGGAGACGTCCGGCTCGTCCTCGAACAGCTCGGAGGCATCGGCCGGCAGCCGCAGCTTCACCTTCCCACTGGTGATGCTGGTGACGGTCGCCGGTACTTCCTCGGTGGCGGTTTCGGTACGGGTGGCGGTGACCACCACCTCCTTGACCTGCGTGACTTCCTGTGCGTGCGTGGTCGAAGTCAGGGACGAGAGCGCGAGACCGATGCAGGCCGGCAGCGCCAGAGGGCCGGCAAGACGAAAACGGATGGTGAGCACGGGCAAAGCCTCGGTTCGGAATGAGTTCGAAACATGGCTGGCTACCAGCCGCTGGACGCAACTGCGTCGGGGCGTTGCTGGCTGAGCGCAATCATCCCAGCGCGCCCAGCGCCGCGGCATGGAAGCGCCTGCTCGCCGCGATTTCCCTCACCACCAGTTGAACGTGGTCGATCAGCCGGCCTCGATGCAGCGTCTGGACCTGCATGTCGTTCTCCTTCCATTGTCCAAGCTGGTGCGACCCCGCGCCGACGGGATCGTTCGAGGGCGATCGCCCGTGCGCCGTCAGCGCGACGGCTTCATTCCGGCAGCGATCCAGTCGTTGCTGCTCATGCCAGCCGGCGGCTGCACCTTTTCCGCCGGGTAGTGACGCACGTTGACCATCGTGATCCTGCCGTTGACCGTCTTGGTCATGCCGTACACCGTGCCCTGGATCGCCTGGTGGCCGTTGGCGCGCGCCATGTCCACCCGTCCCGCCGGCGTCTCGAAGCTCGAGCCTTTCAGTGCGGCCATGATCTGGTCCTGCGACGGACGCTTGCCGCCGTTGGCAACCTGCGCCTTCTCGTACGCGGCCTTCAGACCGAGGATCGCCAGCACCGGACTGTAGGCCACATAGGGCGGGTCGCCGCCGCCGAGATGCCTGCGGTAGGCGGCCTTGAACCAGCGGCTGAGCGCATTGTCGGGAACGAACACCCCGACCGGGCCACGGGCGCCGAGGATGGTGCCATCCGGGAGAATCCCGGCCAGGTGATCGAGGTGAGGCTCGGCCGTCACGAGCACGAGCTGGCTGTTGCGCAGCAGGCCGCGCGGACCCGCCTGGGCCAGAAAGCTGTCCAGATCGCTGCCCCAGAAGCTGCTGTGGATGACCTGCGGCCGTGCACGGGCGAGCGCGGAGATCTCGGCTCCGTACTGCCCGGCGCCGAAGCGAGGCATCTGCGCGGCGACGATCTTCACGTCGGGCTTCAACACCTTCAGCGCGCTCTCGAAGTCGCGCCACGAATCCTGACCGAACGCGTAGTTCTGGTTGATGCCCGCCACGCGCGTGACCTCCGGGCGCGTCTCGGCCAGGTACATCGCTGCGCCCACCGCGTCCATCACCATCGTGGCCCGCGTGCGAAACACGTGCTCGTAGGTGTTCTCCTCGAACAGCCGCGGAGACCCGCAGTCGAAGAAGATCGTCAGCTTGCGCAGCTCATCGGCAACCGGTGCCACGGCAAGGCAGTTCGAGCTCGAGATGTAGCCGACGACGAAATCAACCTGCTGCTTCTGCACCAAGTTGCGGTACTCCGTCACCTGCTTGGTGCTCGCACCTGCCTCGTCGATCACCACCAGCTCCAGCGGCACCCCTCCAAAGCCGCGTGTCCGATACGGTGCGGGCACCCTCCCCGCATTGAGCTCGGCCACCAGCGTCTCGGCGCCGCCCCGCGAGGGCTTGCCGAACGTGGCCGCCCCCGGTCCGGACAGGAAGGTGACCAGACCGATCCGGATCGGCCGCTGGGTTTGAGCGATCGCGGACTGTGCGAATGCAGCGGCAAGGGCCAGCAGGACGACGCAGGCACGAAGCAATGTTCGGGTCATATTCTCTCGGGATAGCCAACGAAGGATTGCGCGAGGCGGGCAGCAGTGCGCGCAACGGCAAGGGCTCCTTAGGCTACCATCGATCATCGCTACAGGG
This sequence comes from Pseudomonadota bacterium, assembly GCA_023430065.1. GTDB lineage: Bacteria > Pseudomonadota > Gammaproteobacteria > Burkholderiales > SHXO01 > SHXO01. The sequence goes on from JAEZCG010000128.1 coordinate 11,993, forward strand.
GAGAGGCTGCAATGCCATACGCACAGGCCAGTGGTGCCAGGCTGTACTACGAGGAGACCGGGTCCGGCACGCCGGTACTCTTCATCCACGAGTTCGGCGGCGACATGCGCAGCTGGGAACCGCAGGTCCGTCGCTTCTCGCGGCGCTATCGCTGCATCGTGTACAACGCGCGCGGTTATCCGCCGTCCGACGTGCCGCAGGGCGTGGACGACTATGGCCAGGTGCAGGCGGTCGACGACGCCGTGGCGGTGCTCGATCACCTGCAGATCGACAAGGCGCACATCTGCGGACTGTCGATGGGCGGCTATGCCACGCTGCACTTCGGCATCCGCTATCCTCAACGCGCCCGGTCGCTCGCCATCTGCGGCGCCGGACACGGGTCGGATCCGACCACCCGCGACCAATTCCTGAAGGACGCGGAGGAGTTGGCGGGACGCATGGTCGCGATGGGGATGGACGCCGGCATCGCGAATTACGCGCGCAGCCCGACGCGCCAGCCCCTGCTTTGGAAGGATCCCCGGGGCTTCGAGGAGTTTCGCAGGCAGTTCGCGGAGCACTCGAACATCGGTTCCGCCCTGACCATGCGCGGCTATCAGCTACGCCGACCGACCATCTACGAACTTCAGGAACCGATGCACGACATCGACCTGCCCACCCTCATCGTCACCGGGGACGACGACGCTCCGTGCCTGGAGCCGGGCCTGTTCATGAAGCGGCATATCCGCACCGCGGCCCTGATGGTCGTGCCCAACAGCGGCCACAGCATCAACCTCGAGGAGATCGAGGCCTTCAACGACGCGCTGTTCGATCTGTGGACGGCCGCCGACTCGGGAACCTGGCGGCCGTGGGCGAAGGCGATGTGACCCCCCCGAACCCGCTTCAGTAGCGATTCGGGTTGGCGAGATTCTCGAATCGCGTGTACTCGCCGAGAAAGGCGAGCTGCACGGTGCCGATGGGGCCGTTGCGCTGCTTGCCGATGATCACTTCGGCGATACCTTTGTCGGCGCTTTCGGGGTTGTACACTTCATCGCGATAGATGAACAGGATGAGATCGGCATCCTGTTCGATCGCTCCCGATTCCCTCAGGTCCGACATCACCGGTCGCTTGTTGGGACGCTGCTCGAGGCTGCGATTGAGCTGCGACAGCGCGACCACCGGACATCCCAGTTCCTTGGCGAGCCCTTTCAGCGAGCGCGAGATCTCGGAAATCTCGGTGGCGCGGTTCTCCCCTTGCGATGAGGAGGACATGAGCTGCAGGTAGTCCACGACGACCAGCCCGAGCCCCTTGTACTGCCGGTGCAGTCGCCTCGCGCGTGCGCGCAGCTCGAGGGGATTGAGCGCCGGCGTCTCGTCCACGTGGATGTGCGCTTCGTTGAGCCGCCCCACGGCGTCGGTGAGCCGCTTCCAGTCATCGTCGTGCAGTCGGCCGGTGCGCAGCTTGTGCTGGTCGAGCCGACCGACCGAGCCGAGCATGCGCAGTACGAGCTGCGTACCCGCCATCTCCATCGAAAACACGCCCACGGGCAGCTTCGCCTCGAGCGCCACGTGCTCCGCGATGTTCATGGCGAGGCTCGTCTTCCCCATCGAGGGTCTGCCGGCCACGATCACCAGATCCCCGGGCTGCAATCCGGACGTCATGCGATCGAGATCGATGTATCCGGTCGGGACACCGGTCACCTCGTTGCTGCCGCCGCGGTTGTAGAGCATGTCGATGCGCTCGACGACCTGCGTGAGCAGGTGCGGCATGTCCTGGAAGCCCTGACTGCCGCGCGCCCCCTGCTCCGCGATCTCGAATACCTTCGACTCGGCTTCGTCGAGAATCTGGCTCGCATCGCGCCCCATCGGGCTGTACGCGCTGTCGGAGATGTCCGTGGCCACCGCCGCGAGCTGACGCAAGATCGCGCGCTCGCGCACGATCTCGGCGTAGCGACGGATGTTGGCGGCCGAAGGCGTGCCGGCGGCGAGTGCGCTCAGATAGGCGAGTCCGCCGACCGCGGCGAGATCCTTGGTGCTGTCGAGACTCTCGGCGACCGTGACGACGTCCGCCGGACGCGCGGCCCCGATGAGCTTCACGATATGCCGATAGATCTGCCGATGGTCCGCGCGATAGAAATCGCTCTCGGCGATCATGTCGGCGACGCGATCCCACGCCGCGTTGTCGAGCAGGAGGCCGCCCAGTACGGATTGCTCGGCCTCGACGGAATGCGGCGGAACCTTCAAGGACTCGACTTGGGCGTCGGCGGTCGGAGTGGCCATGCGTCGTGTTCTGGACGGAGCGGAGACGCGACCTTTCGTCGCGTCTCAATTGGAGACGGGGCATTCTACTGCGGGGGCATTAGGCGCGCGAAATCGCCTGCCCGAGAAAAACGACCGGCCTCACGAATGACAAGAGGGGCCGAAGCCCCTCCTGCGCGTGCCGGGTTGGCGGCGCTTGCCGCGTCCCTCACTCGGCCACGACGACGACCTTGATCTGCACCTTCACGTCGGTGTGAAGGTCGAGCATCACGTCGTGCTCGCCGATCTGCTTGAGCGGCCCGCTGGGCATGCGCACCGACGCCTTCGCGACCTCGAAGCCCTGCTTCTTCAGCGCTTCGGACACGTCATGGTTGGTGACCGATCCGAACAGACGCCCATCCACTCCGGCTTTCTGCGAGATCTGCAGGACCAGTCCATCGACCTTGGCGGCCTTGTCCTGTGCGACTGCGAGTATCTCGTTCTGCTTTTTCTCGAGATCGGCACGGCGTTGCTGGAACTCGGCGATGTTCGCCTCGGTGGCGCGACGCGCCTTGCCGCTGGGAATCAGGAAGTTCCGGGCATAGCCGTCTTTGACCTTGACGATCTCGCCGAGCTGGCCGAGGTTGGCCACCTTCTCCAGGAGAATGATCTGCATGCCAGCCCCCTCAGTGCACGTCGGTGTAGGGAAGAAGGGCCAGATAACGCGCGCGCTTCACCGCAACCGAGAGCTGGCGCTGGTAGTGCGCCTTGGTGCCGGTGATGCGCGCCGGAATGATCTTGCCGTTCTCGTTGATGAAGTCCTTGAGCAGCTCGATGTCCTTGTAGTCGATCTCCTGGATCTTCTCCGCCGTGAAACGGCAGAACTTGCGACGCTTGAACAGCGGGCGGTTCGCGCGGTCGTCGCGGCGCTTGTCCTTCGGCTTGCCTCGTCCGAATGCCATGATGATGTCGTCCTCTAGTGTGATTCGAATTCGTCGATGTGCAGGATCACGCGGCTACTGCGGCGGCTGCGATTGGCCAGGAAGCCGGCGACACTGACCGTTCGCCCGGTGTCCAGCGCATCCAGTGCGCGCGCCAGTTCGCCGATTGCCACCGCATCCACGACGGCCTTCACGGTTCGGGGCAGCTGCGCTTCGCTCTGGACCGACTCGTGTTCGAGCGTCAGGTCCAGTGCCGGAATCCCGGCGGGCGTGAAGCGCAGCGTATCGCGTGCCACGATCCGCCCGGTCAGGACCACCCGATTGCGTCCAGGCGGGCTGCCGCGTTCTGCCAATGCGCCGCGCGCTCCTTACGCCGCGCTCGGTGCGGCGCTGGGTGCGGCGCTCGGTGCGGGACCCTCGCTGCGCTCCCGGTCGCCGGCCGGCCGGGGCCGCTCGGCACGCATCATGGGCGAAGCTTCCGTCACGGCGGCCGTCTTGTGCACGATCAGGTGACGCAGCACCGCATCGTTGAAGCGGAACGCATGATCCAGTTCGTCCAGCGTCTCCTGGTCGCACTCGATGTTCATCAACACGTAGTGCGCCTTGTGCATCTTTTGAATGGGATACGCGAGCTGACGGCGGCCCCAGTCCTCGAGGCGGTGCATCTGGCCGTTGCGGCCGGAGATCATCCCGCGGTAGCGCTCCACCATCGCGGGCACCTGCTCGCTCTGGTCGGGGTGGACGATGAAAACGATCTCGTAATGTCGCATTCAATCTCCTTGTGGGTTGGTCAGCCCTCCGGATGCGGGCCGGTAGGGCAAGGATTGAGGATCCGTTGCCGGGAACACCCCTGGCGGATCGAAGGAAGCCGCGGATTATACGGGGTAATCACGAGCCGCGACAAGGCGCGGGGGTGGCATCTTTCTGCCTAGGTCAGGCACAGCAAGCCGCCGCGGATGTGCTCGGCCAGCGTGGCGGCATTGGCGAGTCCGTAGGCGCCGAACCCGAGCACCAGTCCGCCGGCCGCCACACGCACCCGGCGCGAGCGGGTCACCCCGCCTAGCCTGTGCAGCGCCAGCCCGGCGAGCAGCAGGTTGGGAACCGTTCCCAGCCCGAACGCAGCCATGATGGCGGCGCCGTCGAGCGCATTGCCGGCCAACAGCGCCGTGCCGAGGACCGCATAGACCAGTCCGCACGGAATCCAACCCCAGAGCACACCGAGGCCGACCGCGCGAGGCAAGGTGTCGGCCGGCAGCAGCCGCCGCGTCAGCGGCTGCAACCGCTGCCACAGCGCCAGACCCAGCCGCTCGAAGCGGGTGACGATGTGCGATACGCCGGCAAGGTACAGACCCAGCCCGATCAGCATGAGGTTGGCCAGCACGTACAACGTCATCTGGACGGGAAGCACGCCGTCGAACATCAGACCGATGCTCCCCGCCGTTCCGGCAATGGCACCGGCCATGGCGTAGGACGCCACGCGTCCGGCGCTGTACCCCAGATGCAGCCCCCATCGGCGCCCCCCTGCCCGTCCCGACAGGGCCGCCACGATGCCGCCGCACATGCCGGCGCAGTGGACGCCCCCGAGAAGCCCGGTGACGAAGACGGCAGCGAAGATGGTCAGGGTCATCGCCGGCAGACTACACGGCCTTGGAGTAGCGCGCGCGCTCGCGGCCTTCGCGCAGATAGCGGTCGAACACCATGCAGATGTTGCGGATGAAGTACCGGCCCAGTGGGGTGACGGTCACGTACTCATCGTTGAGGCGGACCAGTCCGAGGTCGCACAACGGCCGCAAGTCGTCCAGCTCCGCGGCGAAATACTTGCGGAAGTCGATGAGATGAGCGACTTCCAGCGACTGGATCGGCACTTCGAAATGGCACATCAAGGCCTGAATGACCGCTCGCCGCAGCAGATCGTCGGCGGTCAGCTCGATACCGCGCATCACCGGCAGCATGCCCTGGTCGAGTCGAAAGTAGTACTCGTCCAGGGTCTTGACGTTCTGGCTGTACGTCGGCCCCACCTGACTGATGGCGGAGATGCCGAATGCGATCAAATCGGTGTCGGCGTGCGTCGAGTAGCCCTGGAAGTTGCGGTGCAGGCGCCCCTGGCGCTGCGCGATCGCGAGCTCATCATTCGGCTTCGCGAAGTGATCCATGCCGATGTACACGTATCCCGCGGCCGACAGGCGCCGGATCGCCAGCGACAGCAGCTGGAGCTTCGCGTCGGGCGTTGGCAGGTCCGCCTCCGCGATGCGTCGCTGTGGCTTGAACACGCTGGGCAGATGTGCGTAGTTGTACAGGGCGATGCGGTCGGGGCCGGCGGCGACCACTTGCTCCAGGGTGCGATTGAAGCCGATGACGTTCTGCTTGGGGAGCCCGTAGATCAGATCCACATTGACCGAGCGAAAGCCGGCATCCCGCGCCGCCTGCATCACCCCCAGCGTCTGCGCCTCGCTCTGAATGCGGTTGATCGCCTTCTGCACCACGGGATCGAAGTCCTGCACCCCCAGGCTGACGCGGTTGAAGCCGAGGCCGGCCAGGCGTTCGACCGAGCCGGGCTTAACCGTGCGCGGATCCAGTTCGATGGAGAATTCCCCTCGTTCGATCAGGGTGAAATTCTCCCGGATCGCATGGACCAGCCCCTGCATTTCCCGCTCGTCGAGGAAGTTGGGCGTGCCACCCCCGAAATGCATCTGAACCACCGCACGCGACCCGGAGAGCAGCGAACGCACCAGGGCCATCTCCCGCTGTAGATACTTGACGTAGCGGGCCGAACGGGCGTGATCCTTGGTCACGACCTTGTTGCACCCGCAGTAGTAGCAGATGCTTTCGCAGAAGGGGATGTGGAAATATAATGACACGGGCTTCGGCGGCCCGGCCATGAATCGCTTGCGCAGCCAGTCTGCATAGGTGGAGCCGTCGAACGCCTCGATCAGGCGATCCGCAGTAGGATACGAGGTGTAACGGGGACCGCTGACGTCGAAGCGCTTCAGCAACTCGAGGGGAACCGGCGGACCCGGCAGGTTTTGTTGCATGGTTTGGGCACTACTCCTTCAGTGCCTAGCAATGTGCCATCGCGGCCGCGGCCGTCAATTGACGTGGATCAAAGGCATCAGCCGGCGAACTCGGTGTCCTCGAATATGACCGCCTTCAAAATCGCTCCCGATGTGAATCTATCCCGGCTCAAGACCGCATGCTCCACGTGCAGTCTGCGCGAGCTGTGCCTCCCGGTCGGTCTGAACGACGGCGAGATGGAGAAACTCGACGGCCTGGTCTTCACGCGGCGTCCGGTGAAGCGTGGCGAATACCTCTTCCGTGTCGGCGAGGGTTTCGATTCCCTCTATGCCGCACGCACCGGTTTCTTTAAGACCAAGCTCCTGCTCGAGGACGGGCGCGAGCAGGTGACCGGCTTTCACATGGCCGGCGAACTGATGGGGATGGACGGGATCGGTACCGAGAAGCACACCTGCGATGCCGTCGCGCTGGAGGATAGCGAAGTGTGCGTGATCCCCTTCGACCGGCTCGAGGGGTTGAGCCGGGAGATGGAAGCGCTCCAGCATCACTTCCACAAGGTGATGAGTCGCGAGATCGTGCGCGAGCACGGCGTGATGATGCTTCTGGGCAGCATGCGCGCCGAGGAGCGCCTGGCGGCCTTCCTGCTCAACTTGTCCCAGCGGCTGCAGACACGGGGCTATTCTGCCCACGAATTCAACCTGCGCATGACACGCGAGGAGATCGGCAGCTACCTGGGGCTGAAGCTGGAGACGGTCAGCCGGGTGTTCTCCAGGTTCCAGGAGGAGGGTCTGATCGCCGTGCAGCAGAAGAACATCCGCATCGTGAACGCCGGCGGGCTGCGCGAGCTGGTGGGCCGGGGCGCGGCCTGAACCTCCCCGTCGCTCGCACACGCGTCGTGTGCGCGCCCGGGCCCAGGTCATCCAGGCACGAACCGTAGCGCAGGCTCCCGTTGGCGCGGCGCTCGCCCCCATCCCGGCTTCACCCATCCAGGCCGATCGCTCAACATCCCGCTATAGCCGGCAGGACGCGGCCGCGTGCACGGCCGGCGTCCGCTCGCGCCTACCCCCGAACCAACACCTGCTTGCCGATGTCCGGCACGCCCAGCTTGCGCAGGATCGACGCCATCAGGCACCACTTGGTGATGCCGCTCTGCAGTAGGTTCGCGCCGACGAAGGCGGTAAAC
>JAEZCG010000150.1 GCA_023430065.1 Pseudomonadota bacterium
CGGCCGCCCTGCACGAGATGTTCGACGAACCGCTCGACGTGCTCGCCTGGATGGACAAGCTCACCGCCGACAACCGCGCTCACGGCTTCGACGCCACCGATTGGCTGTACCAGAGCTGGGCCTACCAAGCACACGACGTCGGCACCACCCCCGGCTTCGATGGCGACACGAAGGCCGCGCTCGGCTCGATCCGCGTGCCGACGCTGATCCTGGCGCCGCCCTTGGACATGTTCAATCCGGTGCAATCGGCCAGGGAGGCGGCAGCGTCCATTCCCGATGCGACGTTCGCGGAGATCCCCTCGCTGCAAGGTCATCAGGCTGCCGCCACGGCAAGTCCTTCGGACGGGGTGTTCCTGAACACGCGCATCGCGCAGTTTCTGGGCGCCTGACCGGTTCTGCGGTTCCCCGGTGCCACGGCCGAGGTGACACACCGCGGCGCGGGTCATGCCTTGCCTGTGCGCGCTGGCTGCCACATCGCTGTGCGATCCGATCGCATGCGGGATTCGGGTTTGAACGCTGCACCACGGGAACAAGCCCTCGTCCGCGCGCTCCAACCCTCGATGGTCCCTGCGCCTGTCGGAACCGGCGCGGAGCCGATCAGCACAGAGGCAGCTTTCCCCTCGACATGGAGTCCGTATGAGTATCCGTCTCGCATTTCCCGTCGTTGTCGCGACCCTGACCGGCGCACCGGCTCTCGCGCAGCAGACCATGGATCCCGAGTTCCTCGCCAAGATCGGCGAGGGTGAAGTTGCCGAGCTCGATACGCCGAGCATCCGCAAGTTCGGCGATATCCAGGGCCGCTTCGACGTGAAGATTGCACGCAAAGACGGCGCACGCTCGCCCGACGGCACCACCCCCCGAACCGTCCGCTTCATGGTCAACTGCCAGGAAGGAACGATGGCGGTTGCCGCCGTGGGGCTGTACGACCCGAGCGGTCAGCTCGCCAAGACGATGGTGTCGCCGCCCGGTGCCGTCGATCCGAGCAAGCCCGAGCAGGGAACGCAGGAAGCGAAGTGGCTGCAGAGGGTGTGCATGTTCTGAGCATCCGATTCGCGTGAGAAGAGAAAGCCGCCCGGAGGGCGGCTTTTTTGTTGCCGAGATATGTCATAAGCATTTACAACGGCAATGCATAGGGCATATCATCTGCTGGACTAACCGACTCACCTGCTCGACGAACCGACTTCGGAGCGGCCATGCGCAACTTCCTGCTGACAGCGACGTGCTCGCTCTTCCTGCTTCTGGGCGGGCCCGCCGACGCGGCGGAGTGGGTGTACCGTCTCGGCGTGCTGTCGGTGCTCGATTCATCCACCTTCGAGGCCATCGACTCGATCGCCGTCGGCCGCGTCGATGCGATGTCTTCGGACGGCAGGGGAGGACTCTGGTATTCGACCCCCGGCGCACTGCTACGCCGGGACAGTTCCGGGGCGCTGCAACTGAAGGTCGATCTCGAGCGACTGGGAATCTCGCGTGGCGTCGACTGGATCGCGGCGGACCCCCACGCGGCGCAGGCGTGGGTGACGGATGGTTCGAGCCTGCTCGCCATCGGCCGCGAAGGTGCAGTCCGGATACGCCGTGTGCTGTCCGCACGGCCGATTGCCCTGGCGGTGGCGCAGGATCAGCACTTGTGGATTCTGGAGAAGGGCCGGGTACTGCGCCTGCGACGGGATGGATCGCTCGCATCGGCGCACGACCTGCGTGCTGCCCTGCAATCCGACGCGCGGCAACTGGTGCTGGACGACCTCGGCGACCGTGTGTGGATCCTCGGCATGCGTCGCGGCGTGGCGCTGGACTTCACCGGGAAGCTGCACGGCCGCTTCTCGCTTGCCGAACCGAGCCTCGCTTCGTGCGTGATGCCAGGGCGCGAATCCCTGTGGACGTCGAGCGCCTCCGCACTCGAACGGCGTGGCCTGGACGGCACGGTGCACGATCGTATCGCCTGGTCGACCCTTGCCCTCACCCGTCCGATCGGTCTCGTCTGTCACTGGCTCCGCCAGGAGGTGTGGCTCCTGCACGAAGCCGGCATTGCGCGCCTCGACCCGGCTGGAGCGCTCGTGGGAGGCATCGGACTGCATGCGCCTGCACGGGTGGAACCGGTCGCCTTTCACGTTCGACCGGCGGTTCGGCTCGTGCAGCCGCCGCGGGATGCGCTGACCGGGGATTCGCGTCCCGCCTTCGAACTCGCGCTGTCCCCGGCATGCCCGGATACTCCCTGTCCCCCGCTGGGCGGCTATCTCGACCGGCTGCGACTGGATGCCCGCCTCGATGCGCGCGAGGTCGGATCACGATTCACGGTCGATACGATGGAAGGATCGGCCGTCTATCGCCCGGACACCGCTCTCGCGGATGGCGCGCACCGCTTGATCGCGAGGATGCTGGACCGCTTCGGACACGCTTCGCCGCCACTCGAGACGGTGGTGACCGTGGACACGGTGGCCCCCATCTTTCTGGCGGTCACGCCGGCGGACGGCACGATCGTCGACAGCGCCCGCGCCACCATCACGGGCACCGTGGATGATCGGCAGGCGAGCGTGGTGCTCGAGAATCTGGTCGCCATCGGCGGGACGGTGTTGCCGGCGGAAGCCGGCCAGTTCGCGTTCTCGGTCCCCCTGCGTCCCGGTAGCAACCAGTTCGTGCTCAGTGCGATCGATCGGGCCGGAAACGTGACCCGCCGAGCTTTGCGGATCGACCGAATCGGCGCAGCGATCGGAGTCGTGGTGGCCAGTCCGTCGGATGGCACGACCGTGCAGGCCGACTCGGTCATCGTCCAGGGCACGCTCGACGCCGGCGGACAGCGCGCAGGCGTGAGCATCAACGGAGAACCCGCCACGCTGATCGGCAATGGGTTCTACGCGCAGGTCGCGCTGCATCCCGGTTCCAACCTGCTCGAAATCCGCGTCACCTCGGCCGACGGCGTCCTGCTTACGAGGACGGTGACCGTCACGCGCCAGGGGGAACGATCGTTCCAGGCGCGCGCGTGGCCGGCAGTGGGGATCGCACCCCATGACGTCAGCTTCGACGTCGACGAACTGGGGGTGCGAGCCGCCGCAACGATCCGGATCGACTATCAGGGCGACGGCACGGTGGACTTCTCGACGACCGATCCCACCGCCCAGCCTCGGTTCACCTATCAGGTGCCCGGGGTCTACACGGCCAGGGTGACCGTCACCGACGCTGCCGGAGAACAGGAGAGCCATGACGTCCAGGTCGTCGTGCAGGACCTGGCAACACTGGACCAGGACTTGAGAGCGCTCGTCGGCACCATGCTGTCCGATCTGCGGGCGGGAGATCTCGAGGCCGCGCTGCACGCCTTTTCTCCCGGTGTCCGCTCGCGGTATCGCGCGCTGTTCGAGCTTGCGCGTACCAACCTTGCCGGCGCGGTGGATGGCCTCGGCATAGTGAAGGACGGCAGCATCGCCGGCCCGTTGGCGGAGTACGTGATGGTTCAGGATCGGCCTACCGGGCCGAAAGCCTATTTCGTCCATTTGATCAGGGCGAGGGACGGCTTGTGGCGGATCCAGCAGATGTGAGCGCGCGCAGCTGGCGACGAATCCGGCAATGGCCGGCCTGGGCGAAGTGGTCGGCGGGCCTGATCGTCCTATGGTGGGTGGCGGGATGGACGTTGCCGAAATCCGGTCGAGTCGTGGACGAGGCCAGCGGCAAGCCGGTTGCCGGCGCCTACGTCGTTCGGTACTGGAATGCCTTCGGCATGAACCTGGCAGGAGGACGTCCGAGTTGCATCGCATTCCGCGTGACCCAGACCGACCAGGCCGGCCGCTACTTCATCACCCCTGCATGGGCAGGTGTCGCCATTCGGCGCGATCCGCTGCTGCAGGCGATGCGAAGCGGACTCATGGTGTATGCCGAGGGCAAGTCGCTATCCCGGCTCGAGCCGGGTTGGCCGGAGACGATCACGGTCAGGGCGGCGCCGAGCAACGGCGAAGAGCGGTTGGAAGAGCTGTATCGCTATTTCAATCTGAACGGATGCGGAAGCGATCGGGAGCTTAGACGGAAGGTGCTTGGGTTGTATAAGAGTCTGTACGCAGAGGCCACGCGAATAGCTCCGGCAGATCGGCGAGATGCGGCAGAAAAGAGTTTCCGCATGGAGGCTGAAGTCCTAGAGCGCGGGTGGCAGGAAGCATTCGATCGGATGAAAAGCGGTGAAATGGGAGAGTGAACGATGAGACGTGTGTCTCCAGTGCGCGCTTTGACTTTGATGATTAGCGGTGTGCTAGCGCTCGGGAGTTCCACGACGCTCGCCTATGAACTTGCTGCGCATGCTCGAGTTACTGCCAATGCACTCACAAGATCCTCACTAAAGACCGATACTCAGCTTTTGCCGGATCTGGGCCTCCCGGGCGCAATGACGTCGCGTGGTGACATTTACTATGACGTTGTTCCTGCTGACAGCCAAAATGTACGGGAAAGGTATGTTCATCGATTCGACAGCAAGGAACCACTATTCCTTACATCGAGTACGCTCGCGATAGAGGGGTGGTTAGTTCGCGGTGCCATCCGTGAAGACGACCTGACCCTGGCCGGATGCATCGGCGCCACCGTCGCGAATGCCGTCCATCTGCGAACCACCGAGTGCAATCCGTGGGGCCCGGACGGGGGCGATCCGCACGGCGATTTCGACCGTGTCCTGCATCACTTCTACGACCCGCACATCAGGCGCGGCTTGATCGGCGGCGAGAAGGCGCCGGACTGGGCCACCGGCAGCATCGATGCCTTCACCGATCCGAATCATCCCTACCTCGTCAGCCGCAATCACTTTTCCCTGATGTCTGCCCGTGAAGCGATGTACAGGGCGCTCACCGGACGTCGCTCCACCGACCGGCAGCTGCTCGAGCCGCTTCCCGACGGGAAGGCAAAGACGCCGGAGCAGATTCGCAACGCCTACTGGGCCACCACATTCCGCGCGCTGGGCGATGCGGTTCATCTCGTGCAGGACATGGCCCAGCCGCAGCACACGCGCAACGACGCCCACCCCGGTTCCGTGTTCGAGGGGTGGATCGATGCGCGCGCGCTGGGCACGCCGGTGTACAGCCTCGCCGCCGGTGTTCAGCCGGCGCCGCCGCTCGAGTACGGCAATCACCCGGTTCCGCGTTTCGATCGCTACAGCGCCTACTGGAGCACGGGTGCGAGCGGACTGGGCCTTGCCGACTACAGCAATCGCGAGTTCTTCACCGAGGATTCGAACTTCGGCTCGGCGGCGGCGCTGCAGTATCCGTCTCCGCCTTCCGTGACGAACCACTACGAGAAGGAAGATGCGCCGACGGCAGTCGGTGCGAGTTTCGCGGCGGAGGTCAGCTACCTGAGAAGGAACGTGCACGACCGCCACACGGGAACACAGGACAACATCCGGATGACCACCGAATCGGTGTTCGATGCCTGGGCGGGCCTGGGGATCGTGCCGGTTGACACCCAGTACACGATGAACCGGCAGGTGTACGACGATCAGGCGCGCTTGCTGATTCCGCGTGCGGTCGCGTACTCCGCCGGACTGATCGACTACTTCTTCCGCGGCCGCATCGATTTCCAACCCGACCCGGAGCAACCGTCGGCCTGGGTGCTTCGCAACCTGGGCACGGAGGACATGAAAGGCGGATTCGCCCTTCACTACGACGGCGTCGACGGAAAGCGCCACCCCGTGCCGGGGACCTTGCCCGATCAGACCTGGGTGTACCTCGAAGTGCCTGCGGGCGGGCAGCTCGACGGGCTGACCTTCGTGCCGCCGACGGATCCCGCACCGCGCTTTCCCGGCGAGTACATGCTCGTCTTCAACGGGGAGATGGGCAACGAAGGTCCCGAGGCGGGCAACGTCGGTGCCGTTGCCGCCAAGTATGTGTCGGGCGGGGACCTGATCGTTTCCGCGCTCACCCCCAGCGGTGCCGCCTACGACCTGTATCGGTCCAGCGATCTGGGCAGCACGTGGAAAAAGTCGGGCACGACGGCGAGTGGCCCGAACTTCCTGCGCTACGTAGGTGGCGGAGGCGTGCTGAGCGAATCGTTGATCTCGCTGGATGCCGGCGCGCACTGGATCGACGTCCGGG
>JAEZCG010000005.1 GCA_023430065.1 Pseudomonadota bacterium
TACCCGGCAGTGATGAACATCCTGCTGGCCTTGCGGATGCGCGACCGGACCGGCACCGGTAGCCACGTCGACGTGGCCATGACCGACGGCCTGCTGCCCTTTCTGTTCTGGGGCATCGGCAACGGCGCCAGCGAGGGCCGCTGGCCCCGTCCGGGCGGCGAGCAACTGAGCGGTGGCAGCCCGCGCTACCAGATCTACCGCACCGCCGACGGCCGCTTTCTGGCGGCTGCCCCCCTGGAGGACAAGTTCTGGGCCAACTTCTGCGAAGCGATCGGCTTGCCGGACGCACACCGTGACGACCGCGCCGATCCCGCGGCGACGATTGCCGCCGTGCGCGAGCGCATCGGCAGCCGCAGCGCGGCGCAGTGGAACGAGGCGTTTGCGGGAAAGGACGTGTGCTGCAACCTGGTCAAGACCCTGGAGGAGGCGCTGCACGATCCGCAGTTCCGTGCGCGAGGGGTGCTCGGGCGCAGCGTGCTGAGTGCGGGTGGCGAAGGCCTGCCGGCGATCAGCGTACCCATCGCCGACCACCTGCGCGATCCCCGCGACGACCTCACGTATCCCAGCCTGGGCGAAGGCCGGGACCTGCTCGCGCGCTGACGGCTCAGACCCGAGCCTCGTCCGAGCCCGCCATCGAGACGATCTGCTCGGCCAGCTTGACCAGCGTCAGCGGCGCGCTGCCCTCTGCCTTGTTGTTGACAACGATCGTTACCGCGTCGGCCCGTTGGACCGCAGCGAGCGCCAGCCGCGCCAGGGCGATCCGGTTGGGCAGATCCTCGTCCACCAAGCGGGCGAAGGGGCGGTAGCGCGCCTTCGCCTCGTCGTAGCCGAACCCCGCGTGCAGGTTCCAGCGCACGATCAGCGCGCCAGCTCGATCCACACCGGTTTCCCGCGCCTGTTCCGAGGCGACCGGCATCCTCGGGTGCAGGCTCAGGCAGTGACGCGCCCCGGTGCGCCCGAGCATGTCCAGGTAGGCCGGACCTAGCAGCGCGTGGTCACGCAGTTCGATCGCATACTCCGCGCCCCGGGGCAGCTGACCCACGAATGCCCCGAGCCGGGCGGCGAACGCCTCGGGGCGGCGGGTGACCTCACGGCCCAACGGCGGAAACTGGAATACCAGCGGCCCGGCCCGGTCCTGCAAGCCATCCAGGCAGGGTGCGACGAAGTGTTCGATGGCGAAGCCCGCGTCCAGGAACCGTGGATTGGCCACCGGCGCCGCGGCACCGTGCCCGCGCAGGAACGCCGCGGTGCAGCGCAGGGGCGCCTTCACCATGAAGCGAAAGCCGCAGGGTACCTGGTCCGCATAGGCCCGATACTGCGAGACGCCCATGGGTGCGTAGAACGTACGGTCGAGGCTCACGCAACGTAGCAGCGGGTGCTGCGCATAGGCCGACAGCCCGTCGCGGGCCAGCACGCGCTCCTCGGCCGCATGGTCGTAGACCAGCCGCGCCCAGCCGGGAAAATGCCAGGACGACGTGCCTAGGCGGATGGCGGCGGGCAGGCGTTCGGCCAGTTCCAGGACGTGTCGATCCGGCTGCGCGGGGTGGACGGCGTGGGATCGGCGCGCCGGGTCGGACGTCTCACCGAACAGGTCGAGTTGCGGCAAGGGGTTGCGGGACATGCCCGCGAGTATGAGCGCTGACACGAAAAAGTTGTCGCGCGGCCCTTGAAACCCACTTGACCGCGCCCATACCTACGCGCCGTTGGTGCAACGGCACCAGCATCACTCCAAGCAACACCAATCAGCCAACTATCGTTGAATTCATTGAGGTGACTGATGAAGATCCGTCCTCTGCACGACCGCATCATCGTCAAACGCCTGGAAGAGGAACGCAAGACCGCTTCCGGCATCGTGATCCCCGACACCGCTGCGGAGAAGCCCGATCAGGGCGAAGTCCTGGCCGTGGGCAATGGCAAGGTGATGGACGACGGCAAGGTCCGTCCGCTCCAGGTCAAGGTCGGGGACAAGGTACTGTTCGGCAAGTACTCCGGCCAGACCGTGAAGGTGCAGGGCGAGGAAATCCTCGTCATGCGCGAAGAAGACGTCATGGGCGTCATCGAGTAAACGCCGGAACGAATGGAGGATTGAAGAAATGGCAGCAAAGGAAGTACGTTTCCACGAT
The DNA here is from genome assembly GCA_023430065.1 of Pseudomonadota bacterium. Classification (GTDB taxonomy): domain Bacteria; phylum Pseudomonadota; class Gammaproteobacteria; order Burkholderiales; family SHXO01; genus SHXO01. The sequence continues at coordinate 2,124 of JAEZCG010000005.1, forward strand.
TCCGCCCGTCATCGCATCATCGCCGGCGTGAACGTGCTGGCCGACGCGGTGAAGGTCACCCTCGGCCCCAAGGGCCGCAACGTCGTCCTGGAGAAGTCCTGGGGCGCTCCGACCGTCACCAAGGACGGCGTGTCGGTGGCCAAGGAAATCGAACTGAAGGACAAGTTCGAGAACATGGGCGCCCAGATGGTCAAGGAAGTCGCCTCCAAGACCTCCGACGTAGCCGGTGACGGCACCACCACCGCCACCGTGCTGGCGCAGTCGATCGTGCAGGAAGGCATGAAGTACGTCGCCGCTGGCATGAACCCGATGGACCTCAAGCGCGGCATCGACAAGGCGGTCGAGGCGGTGGTTGAGGAATTGAAGAAGCAGTCCAAGCCCTGCTCCACCAGAAAGGAGATCGCGCAGGTCGGCTCGATCTCGGCCAATTCCGACGAGCAGGTCGGCAACATCATCGCCGACGCGATGGACAAGGTCGGCAAGGAAGGCGTCATCACCGTCGAGGACGGCAAGAGCCTCCAGAACGAACTGGACGTGGTCGAGGGCATGCAATTCGACCGCGGATACCTCTCCCCCTACTTCATCAACAACCCCGAGAAGCAGATCGCCGTGCTGGAGGATGCATTCATTCTCTATCACGACAAGAAGATCTCGGCGATCCGTGACCTGCTGCCCGTGCTGGAAGCGGTCGCCAAGGCCGGCAAGCCGCTGCTGATCGTGGCCGAGGAAGTCGAGGGCGAGGCGCTCGCCACGCTGGTGGTCAACACCATTCGCGGCATCCTCAAGACCGTCGCCGTCAAGGCCCCGGGCTTCGGCGATCGTCGCAAGGCGATGCTCGAAGACATGGCCATCCTGACCGGCGGCACGGTGATCAGCGAGGAAGTCGGCCTGAAGCTCGAGAACGTGACCCTGAACGACCTCGGCCGCGCCAAGCGCATCGAGGTGGCGAAGGAGAACACCACCATCATCGACGGTGCCGGCGAGCACAGCCAGATCGAGGGACGCATCAAGTCGATCCGTCAGCAGATCGAGGAAACCACCTCCGACTACGACCGCGAGAAGCTGCAGGAGCGCGTGGCCAAGCTGGCCGGCGGTGTGGCGGTGGTGAAGGTCGGCGCAGCGACCGAAGTCGAGATGAAGGAGAAGAAGGCCCGCGTCGAGGACGCCCTGCACGCCACGCGTGCGGCGGTGGAGGAAGGCGTGGTGGCAGGCGGCGGCGTCGCGCTGATCCGCGCGCGTGCCGCGATCAGCAAGCTCAAGGGCGCCAACCACGACCAGGATGCCGGCATCAAGATCGTCCTGCGCGCGCTGGAAGAACCACTGCGCCAGATCGTCTCCAACGCCGGCGCCGAGCCCTCGGTGGTGGTGAACAAGGTCGTCGAAGGCAAGGGGAATTTCGGCTACAACGCTGCCAACGACACCTACGGCGTCATGCTCGAGATGGGCGTTATCGATCCGACCAAGGTCACCCGCTATGCGCTGCAGAACGCCGCGTCCATCGCCGGCCTGATCCTGACCACCGATGCCATGGTGGCGGAACTGCCGAAGAAGGAAGAAGCGCCTGCCATGCCGCCGGGTGGCGGGATGGATTACTGAGTCCCAGTCCGACTCAGGCATTGCAGTAGCAAAGCCCCGCTCCGGCGGGGCTTTTTAATTCCGATTACGCGGCCGCCGATTTCTTCCGACGCCCGACATAGGCCCGCGCTTCGTCCACTTCGAGCGGGCGCGACAGGAAATAGCCCTGCAGGAAAGCGGCGCCACCGGCCGCGACGGTCTTTGCCTGCTCCTGCGTTTCGACGCCCTCGCACACGACATCGAGCCGCAAGGCGTCGGCCACCGCGATGAAGGACCGCACGAGGGCCGCCGCGTCCGCATTCGTCGCGACATCGCGGATGAAGGAGCGGTCGATCTTCAGCCGGTCGAGCGGGAAGCTGCGCAGCGAGCCGATGGAGGAAAATCCGG
>JAEZCG010000086.1 GCA_023430065.1 Pseudomonadota bacterium
CGCGCCTACACGCCCAGCTTCAGCCTGCTCGAGCAGGAGAGCCTGATTCTCGAGCAGAGCGACATCGGCGCGATCTCGGATTCGATCAAGGACTGCCTGCGCTGCGGCAAGTGCAAGCCGGTGTGCAGCACCCACGTGCCGCGCGCCAACCTGCTGTACAGCCCGCGCAACAAGATCCTCGCCACTTCACTGCTGATCGAGGCCTTCCTGTACGAGGAACAGACCCGGCGCGGCATCTCCATTCGTCACTTCGACGAGTTCGGCGACGTCGCCGACCACTGTACCGTCTGCCACAAATGCGAGAGCCCGTGCCCGGTGGACATCGACTTCGGCGACGTTTCCATGGCGATGCGCAACATGCTGCGCAGGGCGGGAAGGAAGAAGTTCAACCCGGGCGCCGCAGCGGCGATGCTGTTCCTGAACTCGACCGACCCAGGAACGATCAAGATGACGCGCAAGCTGCTCGTGGACCTGGGCTACCGCGCACAGCGAACCGGTCACCACGTGGCCAGGCGGCTCGGCCTGATTCAATCCCAGCTGAAGGCCCCGCCGAGCACGGTGGGGCGAGCGCCGCTCAAGGCGCAGGTGATCCACTTCGTGAACAAGCCGATGCCCGGCGGGCTCCCGAAGAAGACCTCGCGCGCGCTGCTCGACATCGAGGACCGCTCGATGGTGCCGGTGATTCGCAATCCGCGCACCGTCAACGACGAGTCCGATGCTGTGTTCTATTTTCCTGGCTGCGGTTCGGAGCGCCTGTTCGGCCAGGTCGGCCTCGCCACCCAGGCGATGCTCTACCACATCGGCGCCATCACCGTCCTGCCTCCGGGCTACCTGTGCTGCGGCTATCCGCAGCGCGCGGCCGGCGAGGCGGAGAAGGGACAGCAGATCAGCACCGACAACCGCGTGCTGTTCCACCGCGTGGCCAACACACTCAACTACCTCGACATCCGTACCGTCATCGTCTCCTGTGGCACCTGCCACGATCAGCTGCAGCACTACGAGTTCGACCGGATCTTTCCCGGTTGCCGGCTGCTCGACATACACGAGTACCTGATGGAGAAGGGCGTCAGACTCGATGGCGTGAGCGGTGTGCGCTACATGTACCACGATCCCTGCCACACGCCGATGAAGACGCACCAGCCGATCAAGGTCGTGACGACCCTGATGGGACAGGACGTCGAGCGCAACGATCGCTGCTGCGGGGAATCGGGCACGCTCGCCGCGTCGCGGCCCGACATCTCCACTCAGGTGCGCTTCCGCAAGCAGGAGGAGATGGAGGCGGGCGCCGCGCGCATCCGCGCGAGCGGGCACCAGGGGCCGGTCAAGGTGCTCACCGCCTGTCCGTCCTGCCTGCAGGGATTGTCGCGCTACGATGCCGACAGCGGGACGAGCGCCGACTACATCGTGGTGGAGCTTGCCCGCCACCTGCTCGGGGAGAACTGGATGCGCGAATACGTGGAGGCAGCCAATCGCGGCGGCATCGAACGGGTGTTGCTGTGAGCGGCGATACACACTGTCCGCTGTGTCGGGAGTCCGGCGGCGAAGTGCTCTGGCACGACGCCGGCAACCGCGTGGTATGGGCCGCACAGCCCGACCATCCCGGGCTGTGCCGCGTCATCGCACAGGAGCACGTGAAGGAAATGAGCGATCTGGACCGCGCCGCACGCACACGTACCATGGATGCGGTGCTGGCGGTCGAGGAGGCGCTGCGCGAGGTGCTGGCGCCGGACAAGATCAACCTGGCCAGCTTCGGCAACGTCGTGCCGCACCTCCACTGGCACGTCATCCCGCGCTTCGAGGACGATGCGCACTTTCCGAACGCCATCTGGGGCGAACGGCTGCGTGACGCTCCGCCGCACACCCTTCCGCCGGAGTTCGCCCGGCGTATGGCCGAGGCATTGCGCGTGCGCCTGGGCGGCGCGGACGGCTAGCCGGTCGACGCCGGCTGCGTGACAGTGCGCGCGGTCTCGCGCGCCGGGCGTCGGCGTGCCGCGGGAAACACCGCGCGGAACGTGCTGCCCTGTCCGGGCTCGCTGTCGATCTCGAGGTGGGCCTGATGGCGTGACAGGACGTGCTTGACGATGGACAGTCCCAGTCCCGTTCCGCCCGTGCTGCGCGAGCGGCTGCGGTCCACCCGGTAGAAGCGCTCGGTCAGACGCGGGATGTGTTGCGGCTCGATGCCGATGCCGCTGTCGCGCACCTCGAAGGCCGGGTTGCCGTCGTCGCGGATGCGCCAGCCGATGCGGATGGTGCCGCCCTCGGGCGTGTAGCGCACCGCGTTGCTGACCAGATTGCCGAACGCGCTGCGCAGTTCCTCCGCACTGCCCTCGAGCCCGTCGGGGCTGCCGACCTCCAACTCGATGCGGTGACGCTCGCCGGACAGGGCTGCGGCGTCGCGCTGCAGCGCGAGGATCATCGCGGGGATGTCCACGTGCTCCTCGCGCAGGGGCGTCTGCGTGCTCTCCAGCTTCGACAGTGTGAGCAGGTCCTCGACCAGCCGGTTCATGCGCGTGGTCTGCTCGCTCATCAGGTTGATGAAGCGACGCGTCACGTCGGGGTCCGGCTCACGCATGTCGCCCAGTGTCTCGAGGAAGCCGCCGACGACCGTCAGCGGGGTGCGCAGTTCGTGCGACACATTGGCGACGAAGTCGCGGCGCGTGGTCTCCAGCCGGTCCCAGTGCGTGACGTCGCGCGTGAGCAGCAGCTTGTCGCTGCCGCCGTACGGTACCAGCTGAATCGACAGGACTGCTTCGGTGCCGGCCCGGGTCACGCGCAGGGTGAGCGGCTCGGTGAAGCTTCCCTGCTCGAGGTAGCCGACGAATTGCGGGTTGCGGATCAGGTTGGTGATCTGCTGATGGCGGTCGCGCTGGCTGTTCAGTCCGTACAGGTGTTCTGCGCGCGGATTGCACCACTCGATGCGGTCGTGCTCGTCGAGGACGATCACACCTTCCGGCAGGGCGGCGCCGGCGCGCTGGAAACGCACCAGGGTGGCCGAGAGCCGGCTCTCGATCTGTGTCTGCCGGCGCAGCAGCCGCGACAGCCCGGAATAGATCTCCTCCCATGCGCCGGATCCATCCGGCAGCGAACGCGGCGACGGGGATTGCAGCCAGTCGTACAGCTGCGAGAGGTTGTGCAGATGGTGGTAGAGCAGCGCGAGCAGGGCGAGTGCCCAGACGGCGAGCGCGCCGGCCGCGCCGATCGCCGGCCACAACAGCGCCGCCGCCGCGGTGATCCAGATCACCGGGACGAGCAGCCGTCCCCACAACGTGCCCAACACCTGGTCTCTCCCGGCGCGCCCCGATGGCGACTTCACGAAGCGCCGCGATTATCCCAAATCGGCGCGCGCGCGTTGCGGCGTCCTGCTCAGGCGCCCGACAGGCGATAACCCGATCCGCGCACCGTCTGGATGAGCGCGTCCTGCCCGGACGGTTCCAGGGCCTTGCGCAGGCGGCGGATGTGGACATCGACCGTACGTTCCTCGACGAACACGTGGTCGCCCCACACCTGATCGAGCAGTTGCGTGCGCGAGTGCACGCGCTCGGGATGCGTCATGAGAAAGTGGAGCAGACGAAACTCGGTGGGCCCGAGCTGGACGTGCTCGTTGCCCGCACTGACCCGGTGGGTGGCCGGGTCCAGCCGCAGGGCGCCGATCTGGACCAGGTCGTCGGTCATCTGCGGCGCGCGCCTGCGCAGGACGGCCTTCACCCGCGCGGTCAACTCGCGCGGCGAGAACGGCTTGGTGATGTAGTCGTCCGCGCCGGTGTCCAGGCCGGTGAGCTTGTCCTGCTCGTCCGCGCGCGCGGTGAGCATGATGATGGGAATCGCCTTGGTGCGGCGGTCTGCGCGCAACCGCCGGGCCAGTTCGATGCCGGACAGGCCCGGCAGCATCCAGTCGAGCAGCACCAGGTCGGGCAGCGCTTCCTGCACCAGGCGCAGCGC
>JAEZCG010000123.1 GCA_023430065.1 Pseudomonadota bacterium
CGTCGACCCTGCCGCCGAGCAAGGCGGCGCGATCGGCCGGGGACGCGGCGACCGGCGCGCCGCAGCTCGCGCTCGACCCGGCCGGCTGGGCCGAACTGGTAGTCGCGTTGCGGCTGGGCGGCATGGCGCGCATGCTCGCTCAGCACACCGAGCTGATCGGCGTGACCGGCTCCCGCGTGGACCTGCGCGTTGCCGAGGCCCACAGGCATCTGCTGGAGAAGCCCTATCGCGACAAGCTGCAGAGCGTGCTGGCCGAACACCTTCGCCATCCCGTGCAGATCGAGTTCCACCTGGGCGACCCCGCCGCCGCGACACCCGCGAAGGTCGAGGAGCGCGAACGCCGGGCGCGCCAGCGCGGTGCCGTGGAGGCGATCGACCGCGATCCGTTCGTGCGCGAGCTGGTGGAGAACTTCGATGCCCGCGTCGCGGACGAATCCATACGACCGGTGGACGAGGCGGTGTCGCGCCGGCCATCCGATGCCTGATGCGCGCCGCACGCCGCGCCTGACTTGAGAGGGGTTACGCCATGATGAAAGGCCAGTTGGCCGGGCTGATGAAGCAGGCCCAGCAGATGCAGGAGAACATGCGCAAGCTTCAGGAGCAGCTTGCCAGCGTGGAGGTCGAGGGGCAGTCCGGAGCCGGCCTGGTGAAGGTCGTGATGACCTGCAAGCACGACGTCAAGCGCGTCAGCATCGATCCGAGCCTGCTCGCGGACGACAAAGACATGCTGGAGGATCTGGTCGCCGCTGCGGTGAACGACGCCGTGCGCAAGGTGGAGAGCACGACGCAGGAGAAGATGGCAGGTGTGGCCACCGGGATGGGGCTGCCGCCCGGCTTCAAGCTGCCGTTCTGAACGTAGGCCGAACTTCCCGGGCGTCGCCCGCATGCAAAGTCCATCCAGCCTGGAGGCGCTGATCCAGGCGTTGCGCTGCCTGCCCGGCGTCGGACCCAAGTCCGCGCAGCGCATGGCCTACCATCTCCTTCAGCGCGATCAGACCGGTGCTGCTCGCCTGAGCCAGGCGCTCGAGCGTGCGCTGTCGATGATCCGCCACTGCGAGCGCTGCAACACCTTCACCGAGGCGCCCGTATGCGAGACCTGTGCTTCGCCGCGCCGGGACAACACGCTCCTGTGTGTGGTGGAGACGCCCGCCGACCTGTTGATGATGGAGCAGACGCAGTGCTACCGCGGGCAGTACTTCGTGCTGATGGGGCGGCTCTCTCCTCTCGACGGCATCGGACCGCGCGACATCCACCTCGACCGCCTGCTCAAGCGGGCCGGCGACGCGCAGGTGAGGGAGGTGATCCTGGCCACCAACTTCACCGTCGAGGGCGAAGCCACCGCGCACTACATCGGCGAGCTGTTGCGTGCACGCGGTGTCGCCGTGTCGCGCATCGCGCGCGGCCTGCCCGTGGGCGGGGAGCTGGAACACGTCGACAGCGGCACGCTTGCACAGGCGCTCATCGAGCGGCGCGCCGTACAGTGATGCATCGGCTGCGCGCTGCCCATTGACCGCGAGCGCCATCCGAACGAACATGTCGCGCTTGAAGCGCGACAAGTTTCGCGCGGCCAGCCGATAACACCACGCATCAGAGTAGCGAAACGTCACACGCCGCATGCCGCGACCGAATCGATCCTCATCGCAGCGACGTCCAGGCCCGTTGCGCGCCAAGCAGACCCGTCGGGCACCGGAGCGCGTCAATGGACGTCCGGTGGGCGAGGTCGCGGACGCCGCCAATGGACCACAGAAGATCCACAAGGTGCTCGCACAGGCCGGGCTCGGCTCGCGTCGCGAGATGGAAGCGCTGATCCGCGAGGGCAAGGTGCGCGTCAACGGCGAGCCGGCCCAGGTCGGCATGCGTGTGCGCGCCGGGGATGTCATCCGCGTAGGGCGGCGCCAGGTGACGGTGCGCGACGACGACAAGCTGCCGCGCGTGATCCTCTATCACAAGCCCGAGGGCGAGATCGTCAGTCATGACGACCCGCAGGGACGGCCCACCGTGTTCGAGAAGTTGCCCGCAATGCGGCGCGGAAAGTGGCTGGCGGTGGGGCGCCTCGACTACAACACGTCGGGACTGCTCATCTTCACGACCTCGGGTGAACTCGCCAACCGCCTGATGCATCCTCGCTTCGAGGTCGAGCGCGAGTACGCCGTGCGCATCATCGGCAAGCTGCCCGAGGACAAGGTACGTGACCTGACCCGCGGCGTCCGGCTCGAGGATGGCATGGCCCGTTTCGAGGAACTGGAGGAGCGCGGCGGACGCGGCACCAACAACTGGTACCGGGTCGTTCTGCGCGAGGGGCGCAATCGCGTGGTGCGCCGGATGTTCGATGCGGTCGGCTACAAGGTCAGCCGCCTCATGCGCGTGCGCTTCGGCGTCGTGTCGCTACCGTTCGGGCTGCGGCGCGGGGGATGGCGCGAACTGGAAGAGGTGCAGACCGGCCGGATTATGGCGTGGTCCGAGACGCTCGTCGATCCGCAATCGGCCGCGCCGCCGGCGGCCGCACCGATGAGCGCTCCTGCCGCTGCCGGTCGCGTGAAGCACCGCGGGGCGGCGCCGCGCACCGCCCCCGCGGCGGGCCGCGGTGCCCCGGGCAAGGCGCGGGTCAGCCCGGCAGCTGGTCGCGTTCGAGGAGAAAAACCGGATCGCCGCCCGCGCTCGTCTCGAGCCAGGTGAACTCCAGGTCAGGGAAGGCGGCCTCGACCCGCTGCCGTCCGCTGCCCACCTCGACGATGAGAATTCCCTCCGGCGCCAGGTGTTCACGCGCGCGCGCGAGGATGCCGCGCACGATCTCCAGCCCATCCTCGCCACCGGCCAGCGCCATGCGCGGCTCATGCCGGTACTCCTGCGGCAACGTGGCCATGTCCGCCGCATCCACGTAGGGCGGATTGCTGACGATGACCTGATAGCGGCGGCCGGAGAGGCCGGCGAACAGGTCCGACTGCACCAGCCGCACGCGCGACTGCAGCGCGTAGTCCTCCACGTTGCGCCGGGCCACTTCCAGCGCCTCGGGTGACAGGTCGACGGCGTCCACGCTGGCATCGGGGTAGGTGAGGGCGAGCAGGATCGCCAGGCAGCCCGAACCCGTGCACAGATCCAGACAACTCGACACGAATTCGGGGTCCTGGTGAGACGAGGCGACGCCTTCCAGGATCAGTTCCGCGATGTGCGAGCGGGGCACGATCACGCGCTCGTCGACGTAGAAGCGATAGTCGCGCAGCCAGGCCTCGTGCGTGAGGTAGGCTGCGGGCAGGCGCTCGGTGACGCGCCGGTCGATCACGTGCAGCAGCGCATCGACCTCGCTCGGGAGCAGGCGTGCATCGAGGAAGGGGTCCAGCCGGTCCAACGGAAGATGCAGCGCATGGAGCAAGAGATAGGCGGCTTCGTCATAGGCGTTGTCGTTGCCGTGTCCGTAGGAGAGTCCAGCCTGCTGGAAACGGGTCACCGCATGGCGAAGCAGATCGCGCAGGGTACGGAAGGTGGCGGCCGCATGATCCATGGTCAGCCTTGCAGCAGCAGACGCGCCAGGACGCGCTGGTAGACGCGCCGCAGGGCATCGATGTCGGCGATGGCCACGCGCTCGTCGACCTTGTGGATGGAGGCATTGCACGGCCCGAACTCCACGACCTGAGGGCAGATGCCTGCGATGAAGCGTCCGTCGGAGGTGCCGCCCGTGGTGGACAGCGCGGTGCGCACGCCCAGTTCGTCTTCGATCGCGCCGCTCAATGCATCGACCAGGGTGCCGCGCGGGGTGAGGAAGGGCATGCCCGAGAGCGACCATTCGAGTGCGTAATCGAGGGCGTGCCGATCGAGGATGCCGCACACTTCCCGCTTCAGCCCGTCGACCGTGCTGGCAGTCGAGAAGCGGAAGTTGAACATGACGTGCAGTTCCCCGGGCACCACGTTGGTCGCGCCGGTTCCGGCGCGCACGTTGGAGATCTGGAATGTCGTCGGGGGGAAGTACTCGTTGCCCTCGTCCCAGGAGCGGGCCGTCAGCTCGACCAGGGCAGGGGCGGCCAGATGCACCGGGTTGCGTGCCAGGTGCGGGTAGGCGACATGGCCTTGCACGCCCCTCACGCGCAGGTCCCCCGACAGGGATCCGCGGCGCCCGTTCTTGATGGTGTCGCCGAGCCGGTCGGTGCAGGTAGGCTCGCCCACGATGCAGAAATCGGGTCTCTCGCTGCGCGCGGCGAGCGCTTCCACGACCTTCGCCGTGCCATCCGTCGCCACACCCTCCTCGTCGGAGGTGATCAGCAAGGCGATGGAGCCGGGATGATCGGGATGCTCGCGCACGAAGCGCTCGACCGCGACGACGAAGGCCGAGATCGAGGTCTTCATGTCGGCCGCGCCGCGACCGTATAGCCAGCCTTCGCGTTCGCTCGGCGAGAACGGATCCGAGTGCCACGCCTCCAGCGGCCCGGGCGGCACCACGTCTGTGTGGCCAGCGAAGCACACCAGCGGTGCTTGCCTGCCGCGCCGGGCCCACAGGTTGTCGACGGCGCCGAAGCGCATCGGCTCGATGCGGAAGCCCAGGGGTTCGAGACGCCGTGCGAGCAGGCGTTGGCACCCCTGGTCGTCAGGGGTGACGGATGGCAGTCGGATGAGCGTGCGCGTCAGCTCGCACGCGGCATTGCTCTCGTCGGCAGGAACAGGAAGTGGAGTCGCCATGCAGGCGCATTATACGGGGCGGGCATCCACGGGCCCGTCGCCGGGGAACCGGCTTGCGCCGGCGCATCAGTTGCCGGCGTGAATGTCGATGCGGAAGTCCTTGAACGAGGCGGCGTTCGCTTCCATCGCCACCGGCGTCTTCGCGCCGATGCGCTGCGCGTTCTGTTCGGCGTTGTTCATGATCCACGCCAGGTTGGTCGCCGAGTCCGAGTTGCGCAGGGCCTCGTCCTTGGTGATGTGGCCGTCGGCGTAGAGCTTGAACAGCGCCTGCTCGAAGCTGGTGGATCCGGGAGACAGGCTCTTTTCGATCGCCTCCTTGATCTGGTCGATCTCCCCCTTCACGATCAATTCCTGGATGTGCTTGCTGTTCAGCAACACCTCGACCACGGCGACCTGCTTGCCGTCGACCGCTTTCACCAGACGCTGGGAAATGATGGCCTTGAGACTGGAGGCCAGATCGTGCAGTAGCGCCGAGCGCGCATCGTGCGGAAAGAAGTTGATGATGCGGTTGAGTGCGTGGTAGCTGTTGTTCGCGTGCAGCGTGGACATGCACAGGTGGCCGGTCTGCGCGTAAAGCAGCGCCTGCTGCAGCGTCTCGCGGTCGCGCGATTCGCCGATCATCAGGATGTCGGGCGCCTCGCGCATGGCGTTGACCAATGCATTGTGGTAGCTCTTGGTGTCGATCCCCACCTCGCGCTGGTTGATCACGCAGCGGTTGTGCCGAAACACGAATTCGATCGGATCCTCCACCGTCAGCACGTGCCCGCCGCGCGTGTTGTTGCGGTGTTCGATCATGGCGGCCAGGGTGGTGGACTTGCCGGAGCCGGTCGCGCCCACGACCAGGATCAGCCCGCGCTTCTCCATGATCAGATCCTTGAGGATCGGCGGCAGGCGCAAGGCCTCCAGACCCGGGGTCTGGGTGCGCAGGTAGCGGATGACCATGCCGACGTTGCCCCGCTGCCGGAACACATTCACCCGGAACCGGCCGACCTCGGGCACCGGGAACGAGAAGTTCAATTCCCAGGTCTGCTCGAAGTCCTTCTGGTCCTTCTCCGACATCAGTTCGTAGGTGATCGTCTTCACCTGCTCGGGCGAGAGGACGTCGCCGTTGACCGGCATGATCGTGCCCAGGATCTTGATGGAGATGGGCATGCCGGCCGAGATGAACAGGTCGGAGGCTTGTTTCTCGGCCATCAGCTTGAGAACGGGCAGCAGGAACATGGTCTTGAAGGTCCGAAACGGCCCGGCAGGGCCGACGTCAGAGGCGCCTCAAGCAAGTTCCGG
>JAEZCG010000146.1 GCA_023430065.1 Pseudomonadota bacterium
GGTGCCGCTGCTCGTCGCCGCGGTGACGGGCGGACTGCTCGTATACGGGACGTCGGGCCTGCCGGAATTCGGCGCCGCCGACAGCGTCATCCATCGACACGTCGTGCCGCGCTACCTGGAGCAGGGCATGCAGGAGACCGGCGTAGCCAACGTCGTCAATGCCGTGCTAGCCAGCTATCGCGGCTACGACACGCTGGGCGAGACGACCGTCATCTTTACGGCAGGCGTGGGCGTGATCCTGCTGCTGCGGCGCCGCCAGGGACGCGACGAGCCGCACGGGGGACGCCGTCGGTGAGGACGCTTCCGGTCGTTCGCATCACCGCGAAGCTGCTCATCCCATTCATCCTGCTGTTCGCCCTGTACGTGCAGTTCCACGGCGACTTCGGCCCCGGCGGCGGTTTCCAGGCCGGCGTCATGCTCGCCGCGGCGGTGATCTTCTACGCCCTCATCTTCGGCTTGCCGGCGGCCAGACGCCTGGTCCCTGAGCCCGTGGTCGAGGCGATGATCGCGCTCGGCGTGCTGATCTACGCCGGTGTCGGGGTCGCAGGCCTGATCCTGGGCGGCAACTTTCTCGACTACTTCGTGCTGTCGCACCATCCGGTGTCGGGGCAGCACATGGGCATCTTCCTGGTGGAGGTCGGCGTGTGCATCACGGTGTCGGGCGTGATGTTGATGATCTTCTACCTGTTCGCCGGCCGCGGGCGCACCCGCCCGCAGGGAGAGCGCCGGTGAGCGTGGTAGACCAGGTCAACTACTGGATCGCGATGTTCCTGCTGGTAATGGGCCTGTACATCGTGATCTCGCGCGGCAATCTGGTGAAGAAGCTGATCGGCCTGGCCATCTTCCAGACCTCCGTCTACCTGATCTACATCTCGCCCGGAAAGATCCTCGGCGGCACCGCGCCGATCATCGCGGAGGGATTCCGCACCTACTCGAATCCGCTGCCGCACGTGCTCATCCTCACCGCCATCGTCGTCGGCGTGGCCACCCTCGCGCTCGGCCTGGCGCTGGTCGTGCGCATCCACGAAGCGTACGGCACGATCGAGGAGGACGAGCTCCAAGCCCAGAATCTAGACGTGCCGTGATGCAGCCGAGTGCTTTCCTTCCCGCCAGCGTGTCGTGCCGGTGAGCCTGTCGAACCATCTCCCCGCGCTGCAGGTCGTGGTGCCGCTCATGTCCGCGCCGCTGTGCGTGCTGTTGCGCCGCGGAACGCTGGCGTGGCTGATCGCGTTGCTCGCCAGCATCGCCGTGCTGGCCGCTGCGCTCGCGCTGCTGGTCCGCGTGCAGGCCGAGGGCACCATTTCCTATCTGCTGGGAAGCTGGGCCGCCCCCTGGGGCATCGAGTACCGCGTCGACGCAGTCAATGCACCGATCCTGGTGCTGGTCGGCGTCATGGGCGTGCTCACCGTCGCCTATGCGCGGGAGAGCATCGCGCAGGAGATCGCGGAGCACCAGCACTATCTGTTCTGGGCCACCTGGCTGCTGTGCCTCGCCGGCCTGCTCGGCGTCACGATCACCGGCGATGCGTTCAACATCTTCGTGTTCCTGGAGATCTCCTCGCTGGCGACCTACGTGCTGATCGCCCTGGGCCGCGACCGCCGGGCGCTGGTGGCCGCCTACCAGTACCTGATCATGGGCACGATCGGCGCGACCTTCATCGTCATCGGCATCGGCCTGCTCTACCTCACCACCGGCACGCTCAACATCGCCGACCTCGCCTTGCGCATCGGCGATGTGCGCCAGGTGCGCCCCGAGCTGGCGGCGCTCGCCTTCCTGACCGTGGGCATCTCGCTCAAGCTCGCGCTGTTCCCGCTGCATTTGTGGCTGCCCAACGCCTACGCCTACGCCCCCTCGGTGGCGGCTGCCTTTCTCGCCGCCACCGCAACCAAGGTCGCCGTCTACCTGCTGCTGCGCTTCGGCTTCACCGTGTTCGGCACCTCGCGCGTGTTCGAGAACCTGCCCATCTCGCCGATGCTGATGGTGCTGTCCCTCGCCGGCGTCCTGATCGCCTCCACCGTCGCCGTGTTCCAGGAGAACGTCAAGCGCATGTTCGCCTACTCGAGCGTGGCACAGATCAGCTTCATCACGCTCGGCGTGAGCATGGCCTCCACGACCGGACTGACCGGCGGCATCGTGCACCTGTTCAACCACGCCATGGCCAAGGGCGCGGTATTCCTGCTGCTGGGCGGCGTCGCCTTGCGCCTGGGCCCCCCCACGCTCGAGCGCATCGCCGGCCTGGGCCGGCGCATGCCGCTCACCAGCGCAGGCCTGGTGATCGCGGGTCTGAGCCTGGTCGGCGCACCCGGCACGGTGGGCTTCGTGAGCAAGTGGTACCTGGTGCTGGCGGCGCTGGAGCGCGGCTGGTGGTGGCTGGCGCTGCTCGTGCTGCTCGGCTCCCTGCTCTCGCTGGTCTACGTGTGGCGCGTGGTGGAGGTGTGCTACTTCCGCGCGCCGAAGTCGCCTCCGCGCGAAGCCCCCGCATCGATGCTCGCATGCGCGTGGGTGCTCGTGGGCGCCTGCATCTGGTTTGGCTTCGACACCGCCCGCACGCTCGGCATGGCGAGCGAGGCGGCGCGGGCGCTGCTGGGGGCACTGCGTTGATTGCGGCGCTTTTCGCCTCTCCCGCCGGCGCGGTGGCGCTGCCGGCCGTTGGCGCGCTCGGGATTGCGCTGTGTGGCCGCGCGCCCAATCTGCGCGAGGCGGTCACGCTGCTCACCGCGACGCTGCTGTTCGCGCTCGTGGCCGGGATGCTGCCCGCCGTGCTGGCAGGCGCGTCCCCGCACGTCGTGCTGCTCGACACCCTGCCGGGGCTGGCGTTCGAGCTGCGGATCGAGCCGCTCGGCATGCTGTTCGCATTGGTCGCATCCGGACTGTGGATCGTCAACTCGATCTATTCGATCGGATACATGCGCGCCAACGGCGAGGCGCACCAGACGCGCTTCTACGTGTGCTTCGCCATCGCCCTGGCCGCGACGATGGGCGTGGCGTTCGCCGGCA
>JAEZCG010000176.1 GCA_023430065.1 Pseudomonadota bacterium
GTCGAGGACAACGAGGCGCTGGCCGACGCGACGCGGCCGATCCTGGAGGCGCTCGGCTGCCGCGTCCGCCCCGTTGCCTCGGCGGACCAGGCCCTGGAGCTCGTGCGTCGCGAAGAGCGAAACTACGACGTGGTGCTGAGCGACATCGTCATGCCGGGGACGATGGACGGTTTGGCGCTCGCCCGCGAGATCCTGCGCGGCCATCCCGGCTTGCAGATCGTCCTCATGACCGGATACGCCGCGCAGCTGCACAATGCCACCCAGCTGAAGGTGGACGTCTTGCCCAAGCCCTGCTCACCGCAGATGCTGCAGACCGCGCTGGCGCGCGCCCTCGCGCGCCGGCGGCGTCCCGATGGTGCGGTTGGATCGAATGGTGTGGCCGGATCGACCGCCTGAGGCGACGGCGAAAGCGCAAGTCCTCGCCGTCCTCATCGGTTTCGAGAACGGTCGGTCTGCCTGCGCCGGCCGCGGCCCGTGTACGCGGTCGATTGCCTAGATGCAGCCGAGGGCGAGCATCGCCTTTGCCACCCGGACGAAGCCGGCGATGTTGGCGCCGAGCACGTAGTTGCCGGGCGCGCCGAACTCCTGCGCCGTCTCGTAGGTGCTGGCGTGAATATTGGTCATGATCGTGTCGAGCTTGCGCTCGGTGTGCTCGAAGCTCCACGAGTCGCGACTGGAGTTCTGTTGCATCTCGAGCGCCGAGGTGGCGACGCCGCCGGCATTGGCGGCCTTGCCGGGACCGTATGCAATCTTGGCGTCGAGGAACACCTTCACGCCCTCCGGGGTGGTGGGCATGTTGGCCCCTTCGGCGACGGCAATGCAGCCATTCTCCACCAGGCTCCTGGCGTCCCGGCCGGTGATCTCGTTCTGCGTGGCGGAGGGCATCGCGATGTCGCAGGGGATGTCCCAGATATTCCCGCCAGGCAGATACCTTGCATCCTGGTGGTGCTCTGCATAATCCGAGATGCGCCGGCGCTCGACTTCCTTGAGGCGCTTGAGCAGATCGAAATCGATCCCCTTGTCGTGCACGATCACGCCGTTGGAATCGGAACAGGCGACGACCTTGGCGCCCAGCTGCTGCAGCTTCTGGATGGTGTAGAGCGCGACGTTGCCCGATCCGGAAACGATGCAGGTCTTGCCCTCCAAAGAATCGTTGCGCACCTTGAGCATCTCGCGCACGAAGAACACGGCGCCGTAGCCGGTTGCCTCGGTGCGCACGAGGGAGCCGCCCCAGCCCACACCCTTGCCGGTGAGCACGGTCGATTCGTAGCGGTTGGTGATGCGCTTGTACTGTCCGAACAGATAGCCCAGCTCGCGCCCGCCGACGCCGATGTCTCCCGCCGGGACGTCGGTGTACTCGCCGAGGTGGCGGTAGAGCTCCGTCATGAAACTCTGGCAGAACCGCATCACCTCCGCATCCGACTTGCCCTTGGGATCGAAGTCCGATCCGCCTTTCGCTCCCCCGATCGGCATGCCGGTCAGGGCGTTCTTGAACACCTGCTCGAAGCCCAGAAACTTGATGATGCCGAGGTACACCGAGGGATGGAACCGCAGGCCGCCCTTGTAGACGCCCAGCGCGCTGTTGAACTGGACACGGAATCCGCGATTGATGTGAATCTCACCCCGGTCGTCCTGCCATGGCACGCGAAAGATGATCTGCCGCTCGGGTTCGCTGACGCGTTCGATGATCTTCTGATGCGCGAACTCGGGGTGCTTGACCAGCACCGGTCCGAGCGACTCCAGCACCTCGCGCACCGCCTGGTGGAACTCGTCCTCCCCGGGATTGCGCGCCTTGATCTGCTGGTAGACGGCCTCTATTTTTTCTGTCATTACGACTGCCATATTTCCTCCGGATGATGCCGACCAACCCGCGCGAATGCTCGGTGTAGAGCATGCACTCGCGCCGGCGGATTGCTATGGGAAGCCTGGCGCCGATGGGGCGCCTGTGCAACCGTTAACTCTAACACTCCCGCCACCTGCGCTTCGGACGATGAATCGGTGCGCGCTGCAGTCAAGGCGGGATGACGCAGCACACCACACGCTGTGTCACGATATCGGCCATGAGGCAATGGCCTGCCGGAAGGTCGACGATCCGGATCGAACCGGACAGCTGTGCATCGTCGGGCAGGCGCACGGGCAGGAGGTTCGGCAGGGACTGCAGCAGCGGAAGGTTGAGGAAGCAGCCTGTCCGTTCGGGTTCCAGGGCCAGATAGAAGATCCCCGTCTCGACCAGATCCTGGAAGAAGTGACTGCCGAAGGACAGCTCGGGATGGAGCCCTCCAGCGGAGAACGCGACTTCCGCGATCGCCGTCATCGCATCGATCTCTGCGAATCGGACCGGAACACCCAGTCGCGGCGTGGACGTGCCCCAGCGCCCGGGCCCGATGAGCAGCGTCGGTATTCCGTCTCCCGCGACGATCCGGCGGTTGATGCGCCCGATCACGCGCGCGACGACGTACTTGTCCGAGATGGAAAGGCCGCTGTAAGCCGCCGGATCGACCACCACCACGCGTCCGATCGGCTGGACGATGCTTCCTCCCATGAAGTTGCCGGCGCCGCGTAGCAGGGTGTTCGCGGCGTCGCCGTCCGGGATCTCGACGCGCATCGACTGCACCCCGCGGGTCTGCAGCGGTCGGCACTGGATCAGGTTGAGGCGCAATGTCCCGTCGCTCGCGTAAGTGGCGGCGAACTCGACATCCACCGGATACTCGTAGGCGCGCTCGAGCGTGGATAGAAGCCGGCGCATGGTTGCCGCAAAGTCGGTCTGGCCGAGCAGGCGATCGAACGTGACCAGCCAGCCGGCCTCGCTACGTTCGGCGAACAGGTCCAGCGGCAGAGTCGGCTCCTGGCTGCGCATCGCGCCGATCGGTACGGTACGAATGTCGTTACGCGCCGTGTCCAGCACGTCGACGTCATGCTGGGTGAAGCGGCGGCGGTCCTCCGGGTCCGATTGCGGCACGAGCAACGGCTGATCGAGCGCGACGATGCGCGAATAGTCCCCCTCGACACGGTCCACCGCCCTCGTGCCCAGTCCGACGACAATGCGCAGCATGCCGGCGGCCGGGTCGATGTCGTGCCGCCACACGAACGTGTTGTACGAGACCCCGACGCCGGCGAATGCCGGCAGCACGTAGGCGTCACAGTAGGTCCCGGTGACGCGCTGGACCAGGAGCGCCATCTGTTCCTCCCGATGCGCCAGTCCCCGCTGCTGTCGGTAGCGCAGCGCCTCCTCGCTGAGCGTGCTCGCATAGACCTGTCGCACGGCATCGACGAACTCGGCCAGGCGCTCCTCCGGAGTACCCTGGTTCACGCGGAAGTAGCTGTCGTACTTGCCGGCGAAGGCGTTGCCGAACCCGTCCTCGAGCAGGCTCGAGGAGCGCACGATGATCGGATACTGGCCGAAGTACTCCAGCATCTTCTGGAACTCGCGCAAGATCTCATCGGAGAATCGGCCCTGCAGAATCAGTCGACGCAGTTCGACCGCCCCGTCGAGGTAGCCTGCGTCGCTTCGCTGCCACATGAACGCGCTCCACCAACCGTTCTCGACGATGAACGCGTGGAACAGGTCCGAACCCACATAGAACGAGTCGTGTTCCTCCAGAAAATCCTGCCATGCGTGTTCGGTGTCTGCGCGCAGGATGGCACGTGCCAATAGCATGCCGACCGCCTTGCCGCCGATGAAACCGGTGCCAATCAGACGTGCCTTGATGTGCAGCAGGTTCTCCAGTCTCAGATAGCGGTGTGCGAGCGCGAGGATGCGGCTGTCCGTTCCGATGAGCAGGCGGCAGATCTGATCGACCATGCTGCAGCGTTCCGGGTCCGTGACCGCCGAGGCGCTCAGCGCCTCGGCCCGCATGAACAGGCGCTCCCACGAATCCAGGCGGCGCTCAGTCGGCGCTGCGCCCCCTCCCAGGAGGCGATGGAACAATCCCGTCGCCTCGCAACTCACGGTGATCGGATTGAACCGTCCGTCCTGATGCCGATGCGGAAGGAACATCGTGGGCGACGATCGCTGCCACACCTTGAGGGGGTGCAGGTAGAGCACCCCGGCATCGTCGTAGATGTCGATCAGAAGCTGTGTGGTGGTGCGGATGCTGTCCGAGGTGTCGAACGAGTGCGCGCCGCGCCGCAGGGC
>JAEZCG010000194.1 GCA_023430065.1 Pseudomonadota bacterium
TGCCGGCCACGCTGGACGAACGCATCGTCATCGTCGACATCGACGACAGGAGCCTGGCCGAACAGGGCCGCTGGCCGTGGCCGCGGGTGCGCGTCGCACAGCTGCTCGACCGCCTGTTCGACGACTACGGCGTCCAGCTCGTGGCCTTCGACGTGGTGTTCGCCGAGCCCGATCACAGCTCCGGTCTGCACGTGCTACAGGACCTCGCCGACGGGGCGTTGGCGCGGGTGGACGGATTCCGTCCGGCGCTCGACGCCATCGCACCGACCCTGCAGTACGACCGCATCCTGGCGCAGAAGATGGCGGGCCGGCCGGTGGTACTCGGCTATTACTTCACGCGCGAAGACCCGCGTGCGGCCACGCGCGTCAATGCCCTGCCGCGGCCGGTCCTGCCGGCCGGTGCGCTGGATGGCGTGCGCACGCACCCGACCGGGTGGACCGGGTATGGCGCCAACCTGCCCGAACTGCAGGAGGCAGCGGCGGCGGTGGGCCACTTCAATGCCTGGCCAGACGAGGACGGCATCACGCGTCGGGTGCCGATGCTGGCCGAACGCGGCGGCGCCTACTATGAAGCGCTCGCGCTCGCGGTGCTGCGCGTGCTGATGGACGTGCCGGCCATCGCGCCCGGACTGGCCGAGGCGGCGGATGGAGCGCACAGCCTCGAGTGGATCGACGTGGGCGACGTGCGCATTCCGCTGGACGAGCAGGCGACGGCACTGGTGCCCTATCGCGGCCCGGCGCGCAGCTTCCCCTACGTGTCGGCGACCGACGTGCTGGCGGGAAAGGCAGATCGGGCGGCCCTCGAGGGCAGAGTGGTACTGGTCGGCACCACGGCGGCCGGGCTGACCGACCTGCGCGCCGCCCCCGTGGGGCCCGTCTATCCGGGTGTGGAGGTGCACGCGAACCTGATTGCCGGGGCGCTCGACGGACGCATCCGGCACATGCCCGGCTACATGATGGGAGTCGAGCTTCTCGTCCTGGCGGGTAGCGGGCTGGTACTCGCGCTGGTGCTGCCCTTGCTTACGCCACTTCCCTCAACCCTGCTGAGCCTCGTGGTGCTGGCGACGGCGGTCGGGCTGAACCTGGCGCTGTGGGCGCGCGCCAACGCCGTGCTGCCGCTGGCGCCGACGCTGCTGATGATCGCGGCGCTGTTCGCGCTGAACATGTCCTACGGCTTCTTCGTGGAGGCGCGGGCCAAGCGCCGGATCACGCGCTTGTTCGGACAGTACGTGCCGCCGGCGCTGGTGGAGGTGATGAGCCGCCACCCGGAGCGCTTCTCCATGCAGGGCGAGAGCCGGGAGATGAGCGTGCTGTTCTCGGACGTGCGCGCATTCACCGCTGTCTCGGAGGGCCTGGATCCGAAGGTTCTGACGCAGATGATGAACGAGTTCCTGACTGCGCTCAGCCAGGTCATCTATAACCATCGGGGTACGATCGATAAGTACATGGGCGACAGTATCATGGCCTTCTGGGGTGCCCCGCTGGCCGATCTCGGTCACGCGCGCAACGCGGTACTCGCCGGACTCGACATGCTCTCGACCATGCAGGCACTGCAGCACCGCTTCGCCGCACGCGGCTGGCCCGTACTGCAGGTGGGCGTGGGCGTCAACACCGGACGCATGACGGTGGGCAACATGGGCTCCGAGATCCGCATGGCCTATACCGTGATGGGCGATGCGGTGAACCTCGCCTCCCGGCTCGAGAGCCTGACCCAACGGTATGGCGTCGGCATGATGGCGGGCGAAGCCACGCGCGCCGCCTGCCAGGGCGTCGCGTTCCGCGAACTGGACAGGGTCCGGGTCAAGGGCAAGCGCGAGCCGGTGGTCGTCTACGAGCCGCTGGGACGCGAGCGGGACGTGGAGGGCGCTCTCGCCGAGGAGGTCGAGCGTTGGCACGCGGCGCTCGACCACTACCGCGCGCAGCGCTGGGACGCGGCGCGAAAGGCGTTGGAGGCACTTCAGCGCGATCGTCCCGAGTCGATCCTGTATGCCGAATTCCTGCGTCGCGTGGACGTCCTGCGTGCGCAACCGCCGGGACCCGACTGGGACGGGGCCTGGACCTTCGACAGCAAGTGATCCATGAAACTGCGCGTGCTCGGCTGTAGCGGCGGCATCGGCGGGGGGCTACGCACCACCGCCTTGCTGCTCGACGACGACATCCTGATCGATGGTGGCACCGGCGTGGGCGACCTGACCCTGGAGGAACTGCGGCGCATCGACCACGTGTTCGTCACGCACTCGCACCTCGATCATGTCGCCTGCATTCCCTTCCTGCTCGATAGTGTGGGTGCCCTGCGCGAGCGGCCGGTCACCCTGTATGCGAGCAACGAGACTATCGCCACGCTGCGCGCGCACCTGTTCAACTGGAAGCTGTGGCCGGATTTCTCCGTCATCCCGAACGCGTCCGCGCCGATCATGCGCTTCCAGCCGATTGCGCTGGGCGAAGCCGTGCACCTCGGCGCCCGTACGCTGCGCAGCCTGCCGGCCTGCCACGTGGTGCCGGCAGTCGGCTATCACGTCGACAGCGGCACGGGCAGCCTCGTGTTCACCGGCGACACCGGTCCGTGCGAGGCGCGATGGGAGGCGATCAACCGCATCGGCAACCTGCGCTACCTGATCGTCGAGACCGCGTTCTCGAATGCCGAGGGCGCGCTGGCGGCCGCCTCCAAACATCTGACGCCCGATCTGCTGGCGCAGGAACTGGCTCTGCTGCATGCAAGGCCGGAGATCTATATCACGCACCTAAAGCCAGTCGACGGAAGGTCGACGATGCAGGAGGTGAGCCGCGTCGCCGCGGCGTGGATGCCGCGGATGCTGGAGCACGGTCAGGTGCTGGAGTTCTGACGCAGCGAGGAGGGGTTCCCCCGGCGCCGCCGGCGGGGACGTTCGTGCATTGACAACGGACGGGTGAATTCCCGGGGATCAAAGATGAGTACCGTGTTCGAGTCGCGACCGCAGGCTGAAGGCGACGTGCGCAGCCGGCTGGAGTTCCAGCGCAAGCTTCAGGCTGTCACCAACAAGATCCATGCGACGCGCAACGCCGAGGAGATCATGCTCGAGCTCGGGCAGGACATCTGCGAGCTGCTCGGTGCGGATCGCCTCACGGTCTATGCCCTGTCCGAGGACCGCAGCGCGATCATCTCCAAGGTCAAGACCGGGCTGGCCTCGTTCAAGGATCTGCGCCTTCCCATCAGTGAGCAGAGCCTGGCCGGATTCGTCGCGCTGAACAAGGTCCTGCTCAATATCCGCGACGTCTACGACGAGGAGGAACTGCGCAGCCACTCCCCCCTGCTCCGGTTCCTCAAGGAAGTCGACCGCCGGACCGGTTACCGCACCAGGCAGATGCTGGTCGCTCCGGTGGTGGACATCCCGTCGGGCGAGGTGATCGGCGTGGTGCAGGCGATCAACACGCGATCGGGGGAGACGTTCTCGCCGCTCGCAGTGGAGGGCGTGCAGAACCTGTGCGAGACCCTGGCGATCGCGTTCAAGCAGCGCCAGAAGCCGCAGCCGGTGGTGCGCGGCGCCTACGCCGCGCTGGTCACCGATGGTGTGCTGGAGGCGGAGCAGCTGGAACGGGCGCTGGGTGCCGCGCGCCAGAAGGGCGTCGATCTGGAGAGTGTGCTCGTGGACGAGTTCCAGGTCAGCGCCGAGGCGTTGGGCAACGCGCTGTCGCACTACTTCGGCGTACCGTATGAGCCCCTGCGCGGCGACCGGGTCAAGCCGATCGACCTGCTCAAGAACCTCAAGCGCGAGTTCCTCAAGAGCAGCAACTGGCTGCCACTGGAGGACACGTCCGAGGGTCTGGTGGTGCTAACCACCGATCCGGAGCGGGTGCGCGCCGGACGCGTGGTCGCCAACGTCTTTCCCAAGCGCAAGCTGCTCTATCGCGTCACCACGCGCAGCGAATTCAACGCCACGCTCGACCAGTACTTCGGGGTGGACCTCGACACCTCGTCCATCGGCGACCTGCTCTCGGGGCTGGACCACGACCTCGACGACGAGAACGGCACCAGCGCGGACGACGTCTCGCTCGCCGCGGACAACGAACTGGTCAAGCTGGTCAACAAGATCATCATCGACGCCTACCACCAGGGCGCCTCGGACATCCACATCGAGCCGTATCCGGGCAAGGGCAAGACCGAGGTGCGCTTCCGCCGGGACGGCTCGCTGCAGCACTACATCTCGGTGCCGGCGAGCTATCGCAATGCGATGGCGGCGCGCCTGAAGATCATGTGCGATCTCGACATCTCCGAGCGGCGCAAGCCTCAGGACGGCAAGATCAAGTTCCGCAAGTTCGGTCCGCTCGACATCGAGCTGCGGGTGGCGACGATTCCTTCGCAAGGCGGGATGGAGGACATCGTCATGCGCATTCTCTCCGCCGGCGAGCCGATCCCGCTGGACAAGCTCGGGTTGTCCGCGCGCAACCTGCAGCATCTGAAGGCCACGGTGAGCAAGCCGTACGGCCTGTTCTTCGTGTGCGGGCCGACCGGCTCGGGCAAGACCACGACCCTGCACTCGGTGCTGGGCCACCTCAATACGCCGGACACGAAGATCTGGACGGCCGAGGATCCGGTCGAGATCACGCAGAAGGGCCTGCGCCAGGTGCAGATGAATCCCAAGGCGGGGCTGACCTTCGCCACCGCCATGAAGGCTTTCCTGCGCGCGGACCCGGACGTCATCATGGTGGGCGAGATGCGCGACAAGGAGACCACTGCAATCGGCATCGAGGCCTCGCTCACCGGTCACTTGGTCTTCGCTACGCTGCATACCAACAGCGCACCGGAATCCATCATCCGCCTGCTCGACATGGGGATGGACCCGTTCAACTTCGCCGATGCGCTGCTGGGCGTGCTCGCCCAGCGTCTGGCCAAGCGCCTGTGCGGCAAGTGCAAGAAGCCGCACGTGGCCACCCAGGACGAATTGAAACTGATCCTGGAGGAGTACTGCCAGGAGCTGACGCAGACCGAGGACTGGAAGCGCGATCCCGAAGCGGCCTCCGAGGGCGTCTACCGCGACTGGGTGCAGCGCTTCGCCGACGACACGGGTCAGTTCACGCTCTATTCACCGGTCGGCTGCGACACCTGCTCGGGCACGGTGTACAAGGGGCGGGGCGGCCTGCACGAACTGCTGATCGGCAGCGATGGTGTGAAGAAGTTGATCCAGGAGCACGCGCGCGTCGCCGACATCCTCGCACTCGGGCTCAACGAAGGCATGCGCACGCTCAGGCAGGACGGCATCGAGAAGGTCCTCCAGGGCATCACCGATCTGCATCAGGTGCGCGCGGTCTGCATCAAGTAGCCCTGCGTGGCAGGCGGCGCGCGCCGTCTGTGAAAGATCGCGTCGCGCTGCCGCCGCGCTTGCCGTGGATCGGCACGGCGCGCGACGCCACGCGGAAGTCTTTGTGTCAGGACGGTCGCGGGAACTTGCCGGCTCCTTCAACGCGACGGTTCGACCGCGTCGTGGCCCCGATCCGGGGCGCCGATTCGTTTGCGATCGATCAAATCCTCGCGCAATCGGCGCCGGTGGCATACCCGTTGCATTGATGACCCCCGAACACGGAGACCGTGTTTAAGTCTTCTCAACACCGAAGGAGTGCACGTCACATGAAAGCTATGCAAAAGGGTTTCACCTTGATCGAACTGATGATCGTGGTCGCGATCATCGGTATCCTGGC
>JAEZCG010000234.1 GCA_023430065.1 Pseudomonadota bacterium
ACTCGGCGGCCGCCTGTCGCGCGGCCTCCTGGCGTTGAGCCTCCAACCGTGCGGCCTCGACACGCGCCGCTTCCTGGCGCTGCGCCTCGAGAGCGGCGGCTTGTCGCGCGGCCTCCTGGCGTTGGGCCTCCAGTCGTGCGGCCTCGACATGTGCCGCTTCGCGACGCGCTTCCTCTTGTCGGTTCGCCTCCAACTTGGCGGTAGCCAGCCGCGCCGCTTCCTGACGTTGAGCTTCCAGCCGTGCGGCCTCGACACGCGCCGCGTCGATGCGCGCTGCTTCTCGACGCGCTTCCTCTTGCCGGTTCGCCTCCAACTCGGCGGCAGCTTGCCGCGCGGCTTCCTGACGCTGAGCCTCCAGCCGTGCGGCCTCGACACGTGCGGCTTCGATGCGTGCCGCCTCTCGACGAGCCTCTTCCTGCCGCTGCGCTTCCAACTCGGCGGCCGCCCGTCGGGCGGCAACCTGGCGTTCCATCTCCACCCGTGCGGCTTCGATGCGTGCCGCCTCCAGACGCGCATCCTCCTCCAGTGCAGCGGCTCGCTCAGCGGCTTGCTCCTGCTCGTCCGTCGGGACGACTTGCTCCTGCGCTGCATCGCCACTATCGCCAGGCGCGGGGACACCGGGCTCCTCGCCGGCCGCGCCCGGTGCTGCGATGACGTCAGTCGCTGGTGCCCATGGAGCAGGAGGCTCGACCAACTCGTCCGCGTTGGAAGGCTCCACGTCGACGACGGGCGTTTCGGAGGTGCGGGTGGGCGCCGCGTCGGCGCGTGCTTCGGCGCGCGAACGCGCTTCCGTCGTGTCCGCATCGGCCGCGGCGTTCTGCGCTGGCTTGGCTTCCACGGTGAGGTTGTCCGAGGGAAGGACAACGAGTGTGCGCGGCGGCGCCGGTGACGCGGAAGGAGTCGGCATGCGTGGACGGGCAGCGGGCGGCTCGACCGGCGCTTGCGGCAAGGGCTCCGTGAACGACGGGATCGCCGGCGTCGCCGGTGCGGCCTGCGGCGGAGCGAGCGTGACGATCAGACGCGGGGCTTCGATCCGTCGATCGCGCCAAGGAAAGCCGAAACCCGGAAGCCCAAGCCCGTCGCCACCGAAAGTCAGACTCAACAGCAGCGCATGGATCAGCAGCGAGAGCAGCAGCGAATACGCGAGTCGCTTATGTTCTATCAAGCGTGTAATGGGTGGCGCTGATGTTGAGCAACGTGGCCATGGTGCATGGTCTCTATTCTTGTTCGTCCGTTTGTACCGGCGCGCAATCGTACCCGTTCCCCCGTTCGCACCGATACGAAGTGCCCACTGCGCACGACCCCCGGGAAGGTTCCCGATGGGAATGCTACAGGACGCTCAGCCATCTCGTCGCCGGCCCGGCAGGCGCATCCGTGAATGGGTGATCGGCACGCTGGCATCGTCGTCGCGACGATACACGGGCGAAGGGGCGCGCGCGATCTCCTCCCCCCGTGCCCTGTCCCCGGAGGACGACGTGCGAATCCCTGGTGTCTGAACTATGATGAGCGGCCACGGTACGCGATGAGCGCAACCGAGATGCCGGGCCAGGTAATCGTAGCGGCGCGGCCGCATCGTCTGCTTCACTTCAACACTTAGGAGGGATTGAGCGATGTCCGTGCACCCGCTGTCGGCGAGACGTGCAGTCGATCCGGTAATGGAAGCGAAGATCCAGCTCGCCGCTGCGCACCGGCTGGCTGTCCTGCATGATCTCGAGGAAGGCATCGACAATCATTTCACCGTCACGGTGCCGGGGCGCGACGACCGCTACCTGATCCTGCCCTTCGGATTGCACTGGTCGGAAGCGAGGGCCAGCGACGTGATCGTGTTCGACGAGTCCGGTGCGACACTTGAAGGTGACGGCATCGTCGAGCTCTCGGCCCAATGCATCCACGCGCCGATCCATCGGATCACGGGTGCGCGCGTCGTGCTTCATACCCATCAGACCTGGGCCGTGGCGCTGAACATGCTCAAGAACAACCGCCTGCTGCCGGCAAGTCAGACAGCCGCCTATTTCTACGGTCATGTTGCATACGACGATCACTACACGGGCACTGCGGATACGCTGGAAGAGGGTGAGCGCCTGGCGCGGCTGCTCGGCGACAATCAAGTGATGTTCATGAAGAACCACGGTGTACTCGTGGTCGGCGCCACGGTTGCGCAGGCCTACGAGCGTCTGTACAAGCTCGAACGCGTATGCCGTGCCCAGGTGCTCGCGATGGCGACCGGCGAGCCGCTGGAGCTTCTCTCGGACGAGATCGTGGCTCAGGTGCAGGCAGTCCCGGCGGACGATCGTCATTCACCCAGCGAACGCGAACGCCTCTACTTCGAGGCGATGATGCGTGTGCTCGATCGGGAACTGCCCGGCTACGCCGACTGATGGTGATAATGGGGACGGGTGATAATGGGGACGTACCACTATTAACGACTGAGGGGCGTACCACTATCAATAACCGTCCTCCGGGCGCCCAAGAACGGACGAGGGCCTGCATGCATGCAGGCCCTCTTGCTTTCCAGCGTGGCGATTCAACCGCGGTCCGGGCCGCTGGAATCCGGTAGCCTGATTGGTCTGCGAGAAGGCCCGCAGCCCCCTGTTCACCGTTGACCCATGCCTTCGGCTGGTTTGGGAGCGGCGCCAGAGCGCACCTTCTCCTCGATCCGCCGGCCCACCTCGCGGTCGATGCTCTTCCAGTAGTCGAAGGCTCGCGTCAGTACCGGCTCGCGCACGCCGCCGAGAAGGCTGCCGGCCACCGTTTCGACCAACTGTGTCCTCTGGGCATCGTCGAACACGTCGCGCACCAGGGTTCCCGGCTGCGTGAAGTCGTCGTCATCGGGACGCAGCGTATAGGCGCTGCGCACCATCTCGCCATCGGCTTCCCATCCGTCGGCCATGCTGCCTGTCTGGTCCGACCAGGATCTGCCGCCGCTATTCGGTGCGTACACCGGGGCGCTGCCGCTGTGCTCATAGGCCATCTGGCCATCGAACATGTAGGTGTTTACGGGCACCTTCGGACGATTGACCGGCAGCTGATGGAAATTCGTGCCGATGCGATTGCGCTGCGCATCGTTGTACGCGAAGGCACGGCCGAGCAGCATCTTGTCGGGCGACAGTCCGATCCCGGGAACCGTATTGCCGGGCGAGAAGGCGGCCTGCTCGATCTGGGCGAAGAAATTCTCGGGATTCCGATCCAGGCTCATCGTGCCGACCTTGATCAACGGGTAGTCCTTGTGCGGCCAGGTCTTGGTCAGGTCGAACGGATTGATCCGATAGGTCTTCGCCTCTGCATAGGGCATGACCTGCACCGAGAGCGTCCAGCTCGGATGATCGCCGCGCTTGATCGCCTCGAACAGGTCGCGCCGATGGAAGTCGGCGTCGGAGCCCGACATCGCAGCGGCCTCCGCGTTGGTAAAGAAGGCCATTCCCTGGTTGGTGTGAAAGTGGTATTTCACCCAGAACTTCGCCCCGGCCGCGTTCACCCACATGTACGTGTGCGAGCCATAGCCGTTCATGTTGCGCCAGGTGCGCGGCAGGCCGCGCACGCCCATCAGATAGGTGACCTGGTGTGCCGATTCGGGATTGCTGGTCCAGAAATCCCATTGCATGTGGTTGTCGCGCAGGCCCGAGTCCGGCAGCCGCTTCTGACTGCGGATGAAATGCGGAAACTTCATCGGATCGCGGACGAAGAAGATCGGTGTGTTGTTGCCGACGAGGTCGTAGTTGCCCTCGCTGGTGTAGAACTTCAGCGAGAATCCGCGCACGTCGCGCCAGGTATCCGGGCTTCCCATCTCGCCGGCCACGGTCGAAAAGCGCGCCAGCATCTCGGTCGTCGCGCCCTTCTGGAAGAGCGCCGCTCGCGTGAAGCGCGAGACGTCCTCAGTGACCTTCAGGACACCGAACGCGCCTGCCCCCTTGGCGTGCGGCTGACGCTCGGGAACCTTCTCCCGATTGAAGTGCGCCATCTGCTCGAGGAAGTGGACGTCGTGAAGCAGGATCGGGCCGTCGGCGCTGATCGTCAGAGAGTTGCGGTCGCTCGGTGCCGGTGCGCCGGTGCTCATCGTGGAACCAGCAGACTGCTTGCTGAAATCGGCCAT
This sequence comes from Pseudomonadota bacterium, assembly GCA_023430065.1. Lineage (GTDB taxonomy): Bacteria > Pseudomonadota > Gammaproteobacteria > Burkholderiales > SHXO01 > SHXO01. The sequence continues at coordinate 4,091 of JAEZCG010000234.1, forward strand.
CGTGTCCTCCTGTGATGGGTAGCGTGGGCAAAACAGAATAGGGAAAGAAAAGATAGGAAAGGAGATGCTACGCGGGACTACGAACCTCACGTGAAGCATATCGCATCACGGGAAGTTCCTGCGTGCTTGCGTCGTCGGAGGTCATTTCCACGGACTGCGGTGTCGGTCCCGCCGTCACAGCCCAGGCACGCAGATGCGGCCCGCGGCGTCGTGGGTGACGTATGATGATCGTGATCCTTTCACGCTCGCCACGAAGACATCTTCGATTCTGGCAACGGCCCGGTTGCGTACTACGTGCCAGGTGGCGTAATACATGAGGGTGACCTGCTCGCCTGGGTTGCATACCATTTTCACCAAGGAGAAATTGCATGGCAGATTCAGGACAGATTGCTGGCAAAGGCACCGACTTCGGCATCTTTTACCCGCTTGGCTACATCGTCGTTGCTTTTGCGAACTACGATGATGCGCTTCGTGTGCAGCGGGATCTCACCACCGGGGGATACGATCCTGATGAGTGCATCATTTACACGAGTGAGGCGGTAGCGGCGGCGGCACAGCAGAATCTCGACGAGAATGCAGGTTGGCTTGCGCGCCTGGGAAAGAGCGACGAAGCGGTGCGACGGCATCTGCAGGCCGCCAAGCAAGGCGCGGCCTTCGCGTTGATCTTCGCGCCCGGGGAGGTCGAGGCGAACCGGGTAATGAAAGTCGTGCGGCGCGTACCATTCGAGCTGGCCCACTGGTACCACCGCTTTGCCATTCAAGACATGAAGGCGTCGTCGAAATGACGCCGAATCGGCGTGCACCCGCGGCCGCACGATGCGCGCTGACTACCCGCGCGGGGTAGGCGCGGCGAACGATCTAGCTGTGGAATCGCGACACCAGCCCTGGAGATGAAGGCGTCACCGTCCGGCATCTCGATCAAGGCTTGCCGGACACCGCCTTCATGAAATGCGCGACCCCGACGACGCGTTCGACCGGGACCACGAACGCGATGCCGCGGCCGGTATCGTTCAGGTCGGCGGCGCGCACGATCTCCTCGAGGACCGTGTCCACCAGGTCGGAGCGGACCACCGTGAAGATGATCTCCTTCTCCGGTTCGATCGACATGCCGAAGATCTTTTCGTGCTCGTTGATGCCGGCGCCGCGCCCGAACAGCACGGTTGCGCCGCGCGCGCCGGCTCTGACCGAGGCCTGCAGCACGCTGCTGCCCCAGCCCTTGCGCACGATACTTACGATGAGACTGGAATCGTCCATGTTCATGGCTCCTTGTGACGCTCTTTCCAGCGCACGACCAGGCCGAGCGTCATGACCGACATCAGGGGCGCCAGGGCGATGAGTGCGACGAGCCCCAATCCCTGCACGAGCGATTGGTGGCCCAGGGCCGACGCCGCGCCGAACCCGAGCGCGAGCAAAAACGTATTCGCCAGCGGACCGGTCGCCACCCCGCCTGCGTCGACGGCGATCCCGACGAATGTCTTCTCGGTGAATGGCATGATCAGCAGAACGAACAGATAGCCCGGGACGACCAGGTACGACAGCGGAATCCCGTAGCTGATCCGCAGCATGCCGATGCCTACCCACACCGCAACGCCGATGCACACCGTGACGACCACTAGCGAACTGCGGATCGATCCCGATGACGCCTCCTCGACCTGATCGGCGAGAATGCGCACGGCGGGTTCGCCCCAGGTGGTCACGAATCCCAGTAGCACGCCGAACGCCGCGAGTATCCATTTCTGGGGCAGGGCGCCCAGCGCCTCACCGATCGCGCGCCCATACGGCAAAAACGCGATGCTCACGCCGAGCAGGAACAGGAACAGCCCCGCCGACGCGACCAGTGTGCCGAGCAGTATGCGCTTGACTTCGCCAAGCGGCAATTGCAGGAACAAGACCTGGAACAGCAGGAACAGTGCGGCGAGCGGCAGGACCGCCAGGATGACGCTGGAGCCCGTTTCGATGAGTTGCTCCAGAACCGCGATGGCGCTCACTGCCACAATCCCATCAGGAGCACGGCGATGATCGGTCCCGCGGATGCGAGTCCGAGAAGTCCGAATCCATCGCCGATGGCCGAGCGTCCGGCAATGACCGAGCTCAATCCGATCGCGAGTGCGAGCAGCACCGGTGTGGTCAGGACGCCCGTGGTCACGCTTCCCGCATCGTAGGCGAGCGCGATGAAACTCTCCGGTGCGAAGAACGTGAGCACGAGGATCAGCGAGTACGCGATGGCGAGCAGCCATCGCAGCGCGAAGCCGTGTACCACGCGCAAGAGCGCCAGCGCGGCCAGGAACCCCACGCCGGCGGCAATCACGTGGGCGAGGAATTGCCCATGGATGGCGCCTTGCGACTCGGACTGGACCTGCGCGGAGAGCACCAGGACGTCCGGCTCGGCAACCGTGGTGGCGAATCCCATCGCGAAGCCGACCCCGATGATCAGGCTCAACGAGCGCTTCCGCGGCAGTTCCGCGCCGATGAAGCGGCCCATCGGCAGCACGCCGAGATCGACACCTGCGAACAGCAGCAGCATCCCGATGATCACGAGTGCCGAACCGACCAGAAACTGGACGAACACCACGGTGGGTGCTTGCACGAAGGTCACCTGCAGGATGCAGGCGAGCACGAGCAGCGGCAGGATCGCCTTGAGAACCTCGAAGAGCCGTTCCCGGAGTAATGTCAGCACTAGTCACCCGTCATGCGCTGGACGGCCTGCTTCGAAGGCGGTTGGTCGGTGCGCCGGTGCAACGACGCCCTGCAAGTCTTCAGTCCTCGAGCGTGAATCCCACCTTGATGGTCACCTGCCAGTGCGCCACGGCGTCATCCTCGATGTGGCCACGGGTTTCGACGATCTGAAACCAGCGCATGCCTCGGATGGTCTTTGCGGCTTTCGCGATCGCCTGACGGACGGCGTCGTCGCTGGATTCGGTGGAAGAGCCGGTGAGCTCGATCTGCTTGTAGACGTGATGGGTCATGGGCGTCTCGCTGCGTCTGGCTGGGAACGACAGACAACCGTACCACGGGTTGGCGCCGCTGTGCTGTGGCGATGTGTCCGGTGCGGCCGCGCGCTCGCCTTCGCTGCACATGCCCGGGGGTTTGGACGTATGCTGCGGGTCGTTTCTGCGGTGCAACGAGCAAGGAACCCATGAGAGCACGCGATGCGCTGAGCGAGGCGCTGAAGGACCCATCCGTCGCCGACGCCGATGAAGTGGCGCGCCTGCTGCGTGCCGATCTGCAGGCGGGCCTCACCTCGGACGAGGCCGCGCAACGCCTCGCGCGGGACGGGCGCAATGAACTGCGGGCCGCACCGCCGGTTCCGGCATGGCGAAAATTCCTCGCGCAGTTCCAGGATCCGCTCATCTACCTGTTGCTCGTCGCGATCGTCATCTCGCTCGCCGCCTGGGTCGTCGAGGGCCGGATGGGCTGGCCCGTGGACGCCATCGTGATCGCCTCCATCGTGGTGCTGAATGCCATTCTGGGATATGTCCAGGAGGCCAGGGCCGAGACAGCGGTCGCTGCCCTGGCGAAGATGACAGCCGCGATGTCCTCGGTGATGCGCGACGGACAGCTGCGGCGGGTGCCGAGCACGGAGCTGGTGCGTGGCGATGTGCTGGTGCTCAACGAAGGCGATTCGGTGGGCGCCGACGCGCGCCTGGTGCGCGCCGCGTCGTTGCGGGTGCAGGAAGCGTCGCTCACGGGCGAGAGCGAGGCCGTGTTGAAGGACGTGGCGCGATTGCCCGCGGCGACGGCGCTGGGCGACCGGCTGAACATGGTGTTCAAGGGCACCGCAGTCGTTCAGGGCTCGGCGCGCGCCGTGGTCACTGCCACCGGAATGCACACCGAGATGGGTGCAATTGCGGCGATGCTCGAGGCCACCCAGGAAGAAGCGACGCCGCTGCAGAAGGAGGTGGGGCGGATCGGACGCATGCTCGGGCTGGCCGTCGTGCTGATCGCCACGATCGTCGTGGCGGCCGTCCTGCTGACGTCGAAGATCCGTGGTCCCGCCGAACTGATCGATGTGCTGCTTCTGGGGGTATCGCTGGCCGTTGCCGCGGTGCCGGAAGGCCTTCCCGCCATCCTGTCGGCGGTGCTCGCGCTGGGCGTGCAGCGCATGGCGAAGCGCAATGCCGTCGTCAAGAAACTCTCCTCCGTCGAGACGCTCGGTTCCGCGTCGGTGATCTGCTCGGACAAGACCGGCACCCTGACCCGAGCCGAGATGACCATCGAGCGCGTGATGACCGCCTCTGGAAGTACGCGCGTCACCGGCATCGGCTACGTTCCGGAGGGACACGTCGAACACGATGGCGGCAAGCTCGTGGGCGGCCCCGTGCTGGCGGAGAACATCGTGGTCTTGAGCGGCGGCAGCCTCGCCGGGAATGCGGACCTGCGCCCCTCGGAGCAAGGCGGTTGGGAGATCCAGGGCGATCCCACCGTGGCGGCGTTCCTCGTGGCCTAACGCAAACTCGGCGCGGCTGAGCGCCGGCGTCGGCGTTTCGAGCGGGTGGCGGAGATTCCCTTCAGCTCCGACCGTAAGATGATGTCGACGGTCGAAATCGACCACGAGCACGACGACGCGCCGATGCTGATCAGCAAGGGGGCGCCCGATGTCCTGCTGGGACGCTGCACGCGCGTGCGCGAGGGCATGGAGGTGGTCGCACTCG
>JAEZCG010000249.1 GCA_023430065.1 Pseudomonadota bacterium
ACGTGGATCAAAGGCATCAGCCGGCGAACTCGGTGTCCTCGAATATGACCGCCTTCAAGATCGCTTCCGAAGTGAACCTGTCCCGGCTCAAGACCGCATGCTCCACGTGCAGTCTGCGCGAGCTGTGCCTCCCGGTCGGTCTGAACGACGGCGAGATGGAGAAACTCGACGGCCTGGTCTTCACGCGGCGTCCGGTGAAGCGGGGCGAATACCTCTTCCGCGTCGGCGAGGGTTTCGATTCCCTCTATGCTGCGCGCACCGGCTTCTTCAAGACCAAGCTTTTGCTCGAGGACGGTCGCGAGCAGGTGACCGGCTTTCACATGGCCGGCGAACTGATGGGGATGGACGGGATCGGTACCGAGAAGCACACCTGTGACGCCGTGGCGCTGGAGGACAGCGAGGTGTGCGTGATTCCCTTCGACCGGCTCGAGGGGTTGAGCCGGGAGATGGAAGCGCTGCAGCATCACTTCCACAAGGTGATGAGCCGCGAGATCGTACGCGAGCACGGCGTGATGATGCTTCTGGGCAGCATGCGTGCCGAGGAGCGCCTGGCGGCCTTCCTGCTCAACCTGTCGCAGCGGCTGCAGACACGAGGCTATTCAGCGCATGAGTTCAACCTGCGCATGACGCGCGAGGAGATCGGCAGCTACCTGGGTCTGAAGCTGGAGACGGTCAGCCGGGTGTTCTCCAGGTTCCAGGAGGAAGGGCTGATCGCCGTGCAGCAGAAGAACATTCGCATCGTCAACGCCGGCGGTCTGCGCGATTTGGTAGGCCGGGGCGCGGCCTGAACCTCCCCGTCGCTCGCACACGCGTCGTTCGCGCGCTCGGGCCCCGGTCATCCAGGCACGAGCCGTAGCGCAGGCTCCGTTGTCGCGGCGCTCGCCGGCATCCCGGCTTCACCCATCCAGGCCGATCGCTCAATATCCAGCTCTCGCCGGCAGGACGCGGCCGCGTGCACGGCCGGCGTCCGCTCGCGCCTACCCCCGAACCAACACCTGCTTGCGGATGTCCGGCACGCCCAGCTTGCGCAGGATCGACGCCATCAGGCACCACTTGGTGATGCCGCTCTGCAGTAGGTTCGCGCCGACGAAGGCGGTAAACCACAGAAAATTGGCGTTCACGAAGAGCGGGCTCGCCTCGACGCCCAGCGCGAGCGACAGCAGGACGAAGAATCCGGCGACGACGTGCACGATATTGTCTACGGTCATATGCATGCTCCTACGCGGTGTGTGATGTCGATACGCACTCTAGACCTGTCGCAAGCTCCGGTCGGTGACCTGCGTCACACGGTCGCGCTGCCGGCTGCACCGCTTCCCGGAGCCGGTCCTGGCGTGGCCGGTGCAGGGGACCGCTGCGCCTTGCGCCAGAGCGCGACGTAGTAGAGCACCGGGATGACCACCAGGGTGAGCAGCGTCGACACCAGGATGCCGAAGATCAGCGATACCGCCAGGCCGTTGAAGATCGGGTCGTCGAGGATGAAGACGGCGCCCAGCATCGCCGCCACGCCGGTCAGCACGATGGGCTTCGCCCGCGCGGCCGCGGCACCGATCACCGCGTCCTGCAGGTCCACGCCGCGCGCGACCTCCTGGTTGACGAAATCCACCAGCAGGATCGAATTGCGCACGATGATGCCGGCCAACGCGATCATGCCGATCATCGAGGTCGCGGTGAACTGTGCGCCGAGCACGGCGTGCCCCGGCATCACCCCGATGATGGTCAGCGGGATCGGTGCCATGATGATCAGCGGCGTGAGATAGGAGCCGAACTGGGCGACCACCAGCAGGTAGATCAGTATCAGGCCGACCGCATAGGCAATTCCCATGTCGCGAAAGGTCTCGAAGGTCACCTGCCACTCGCCATCCCATTTCAGGCTGAACTCGCGGTAGCGATCCAGCGGCTGGCTGACGAAGTACTCGCGCAGCATCCCGCCTTCGGCAAGGGGCATGTCGCGCACCTTGGCACGGATGTCGAACATCCCGTATAGCGGGCTGTCCAGTTTGCCGGCCATGTCGCCCATCACGTAGACCACCGGCAGCAGGTCCTTGTGGTGGATGGTGTGCTCGCGGCCGGTGCGTTCCACGTGCACCAGTTCGGACAACGGCACTAGTTCGCCGGAGCGGCTGCGCACCGTGAGCTTGAGCAGCTCGTCTGCGCTGCTCTGCCGCTCGGGCGGGAGCGTCAGGCGCACGGGAATCTCATACTTCGCCTCGCCGCTGTGCACCGGCGTCACATACTCACCCGACAGCCCAGCCCGCACCGTATCGACGATGTCCTTCTGCGCCACACCGGCGAGCGCGGCCTTGCCCTGCAGCACGCGCAGCAGCAGACGCGGCGCGCTTGCATCGACGGTGTCGTCGATGGCCACGATGTCGGGTGTCGCTTCGAACTGTGCCCGCACCTGGCGGGCCACCGCCATCTGGGCCTCGTAATCCGGGCCATAGATTTCCGCCACGATCGGCGAGAGCACCGGGGGGCCCGGCGGCACCTCCACCACCATCACGTCGGCGCCGTACCGGCGTCCGGTCGCTTCCAGTTCCGCACGCACCGACTGGGCGATCTCGTGGCTCTGTCGATCGCGCCGATGCTTGTCGGCGAGGTTCACCTGGATATCGGCCAGCTCGGCACTCTCGCGCAGGTAGTACTGGCGTACCAGCCCGTTGAAGTTGATCGGGCTCGCCGTGCCCGCATACGCCTGATAGTCGGTGACTTCCGGCACCTGCCGCAGCACCGCTCCCATCTCGCGCAGGACGCCGGCGGTGGTTTCCAGCGGCGTGCCGACGGGCATGTCCACCACCACCTGGAACTCCGACTTGTTGTCGAAGGGCAGCATCTTCAGCACCACCAGCTTCAGCGCAGCCAGCCCGACGGCCGCCAGGATCGCCAGCAGAACGCCGGCCAGCAGGATGCGCCGGTTGCGTCCGCCTGCCCGCCCGCGCAGGAAGGGCTGCATGATGCGTGTGAAGAACTGCGACAGCCGCGCATCCAGGCGGCTGGGGGCGTGGCCGTGTGCGTGCGTGGCAGGCGCCAGCTTGTGCGCAAGCCACGGCGTGACGGTGAAGGCGACCGCCAGCGAGATCAACATGCCCATGCTGGCATTGATCGGGATGGGGCTCATGTACGGGCCCATGAGTCCGGTGACGAACGCCATCGGAAGCAGCGCGGCGATCACCGTGAACGTCGCCAGGATGGTAGGGCCGCCGACCTCGTCCACCGCGCGCGGGATGATTGCCAGCAGCGGCTCGTCGCGCATCTGGCGATGACGATGGATGTTCTCCACCACGACGATGGCATCGTCGACCAGGATCCCGATCGAGAAGATGAGGGCGAACAGCGACACCCTGTTGAGCGTGAAGCCCCAAGCCCATGAGGCGAACAGCGTGGCCGCCAGCGTAAGCACGACGGCCAGACCGACGATCAGCGCCTCGCGCCTCCCGAGGGCGACGAATACCAGCGCCACCACCGACAGGGTGGCGAAGATCAGTTTCTGGATGAGCTTGTTCGCCTTGTCCGCCGCGGTCGCGCCGTAGTTGCGCGTGACCGTCACGTTCACGCCCTCCGGGATCAGCGTGCCGTGCAGGTTCTCGACCGCATCGAGCACCCGGGCGGCGACTTCCGGCGCGTTTTCGCCCGGCTTCTTGGAGATGGCGAGCGTGACCGCCGGGTGCTCGCCACTGGCCGCGGCGCCTGCGTCCGGACTGGCCGGTCCGATCCCTGTCCAGACGTAGCGGCTCGGCTGATCCGGTCCATCCACCACCCGCGCCACGTCTCGCAAATAGATGGCGCGCCCGTCCTGCACGCCGACCACCAGCGCGGCAACGTCGGCTGCGCCGCCCACGTACTGACCCGTCTCGACCAGGATCTCGCGATTGTCGCGCACCACCGCCCCCGATGGCAGGGCTGCATTCGACAGCTGCAATGCCTCCCGGAGGTCCTGCATCGTCACGCGGTACGCCGTCATGCGCTCCGGTTCCACGAGCACGCGCACGACGTGATTGGGTCCGCCGATGGTGCTCACGTCGCGCGTCCCGGGCACGCGCTTGAGCTCGGCCTCCATCGCGTGCGCCACGCGCTCGAGGTCGAATGCACCCCGTTCCGGATCCGCGGTCCACAGCGTGAGCGAGACGATGGGCACGTCGTCGATGCCCTTCGGCTTGATGATGGGTTCCCCCACGCCGAGGTTGGGCGAGAGCCAGTCGCGGTGAGCGAAGATCGTGTCGTACAGCAGGACCAGCGCGCGCTCGTGCGGCACGCCCACTTCGAACTGGGTGGTGAGTACCGCCATGCCCGGGCGGGAGACCGAGTAGACGTGGTCGATGCCGGCGATGCGCGAAACCACCTGCTCCGCCGGCGTGGCGACCATGCTCTCGACGTCCTGGACCGACGCCCCCGGGAAGGGAATGAACACGTTCGCCATCGTCACGTTGATCTGCGGCTCCTCCTCCTTCGGCGTGACGAGCACGGCGAACAGGCCGAGGAGGAACAGCACCAGGGCGAGCAGCGGCGTGAGCTGCGCGTCCTGGAAGTAGCGGGCGATGCGACCGGAAATTCCCATGCGCTACGCGATGTCCTTCAGCTTCTTGATTCCCAGCGTGTGCAGGACCAGCTTCTCGTACACCGGCTCGGTGGTGCCCTTCTTCATCTTGCGCATGAAGTAGCGCTCGAACGCGACCTTCCCCAGATGCACCCACTTGCCCTCGGAGAACCAGTTGACGTTGCGCGGCGGAATCTGCGGCACGGCCACGAAGGCGGCGCCGCTGTCGCCGAAGTCGGCCAGACAGATCGCGTTCCAGGTGGCCTGCGAGGTCGGCTCCTTGCCGTCGAGGACCGCGCGGATGTTCTCGGCGGTCGCCTCCACCATCGATTCGATCATGTAGCCGGTCTTCGGCGCCCCGGTCGGCACCGGCGTCTGCTCCACCGGCGGGATCGCCCCGCACACGCCGCCGGCGTAGATGTTCCGGTACGTGGGATTGCGCTGGTGTTCGTCGATCAGGATGAAGCCGCGCGGATTGGTCAGGCCCTCGATGCCGAATACCGCGTCGATGCCCTTGAACGCGGGCAGCATCATCGAGTACCTGAACGGCAGCTCGTGCGTGCGCTTCTCCTTGCCCATGTCGTCGAACTCGGTGACCTGCATCTTCCCGGCCTCGACATTCGTGACCTTGGCGTTGGTGATCCACTTGATGTGACGGTCGCGCATGGCCGACTCCATCAGTCCCTTCGAATCGCCCACACCGCCCAGCCCGAGGTGACCGACATAGGGCTCCGAGGTCACGAAGGTCATGGGAACCTTGTCGCGGATCTTGCGCCTGCGCAGGTCCGTATCCATGATCATCGCGAACTCGTACGCTGGACCAAAGCAGGAAGCCCCCTGGACCGCGCCGACCACGACGGGGCCGGGCTCCTTCACGAACGCGTCCCATGCCTCCCCGGCCTGGACGGCGTGATCGACGTGGCAGACCGAATACGTGTGGCCTGCGGGGCCCAGTCCCTCGATCTCGTCGAACGCGAGCTTGGGGCCGGTTGCGACGACGAGGAAGTCGTACTCGACCGAACGTCCATCCGCCAGTTCGACCCGGTTCTCCTTCGGATGGACGCGCTTCGCGCCGACCGCAACGAAGTCGATGTTCTTGCGTTGCAGGTGGGGCGCGATCGGGAACGCGATGTCGTCGCGCTTGCGCCAGTTCACTGCGATCCACGGATTGGAAGGCACGAAGTGGAAGTAGTCCACGTTCGAAATCACCGTGATCCGGTCTTCCTTGCGCGCGTGCTTGCGCATGTCGTAGGCCATGGATACGCCGCCGATGCCGGCGCCCAGAATGACGATGTGTGCCATCTCTGCGTTTCCTCCTGTTGTCAGGACCCGCTCGGCCGACCGGCCGGGCTAGTCATGCCTGCCTTCAACGGTTCGAGCGCGACCCGCTCGCCGGGCGCCACGCCTGCCAGCACCTCCCGGTATCCCTCGCCTGCTGCCTCGCCCAGCCGCAGCTGGCGGAAGTGCGTCTGCCCCTTGGCATCGATGACGTACGCACCGACGACTTCGCTGCGACGGATCACCGCCTGAGACGGCACCGCCAGCTTGCGCGCCGTACCGATCGCAAAGTGCGCACGGGCGTATACGCCGGGATAGATGCCCTTGCTGTCCTGAT
>JAEZCG010000251.1 GCA_023430065.1 Pseudomonadota bacterium
GCACTGCTGTTCGCCGCGGTGCTCGACCGTGTGCTGCCCGACCGCAGCGAGCACGCGGGCGGGACACCCGACCGGGCGGTTGCCCAGCGGGCACCGCTCGAGCGGCCGCTGGTCCTGCGTCAGAAAACCCTGCTGCCCACGCCGGTTGCCGTACGGCCGGAGAATCCTGCGGCCGGTGAAGCGCCCGACGGGAACCTCGTGGCGGAGACGGCGGCGCAATCGCATGCACGCGCCAACCCCGAACCCGCCGCAATTCCGGTGACTCAGCCGCCGGGGGCGCACCGCACACCGCCTCGCGCTTCAGGCGCGCCGCGCGCCGCTCCCAAGGCAGGCCCCTCCGCGCGCACGGACGATCGGCCGAGGCCTGCGGCCGCTCCCACACCGCCGGAACAGGCCCGTGCCGCCGTTTCCACCGCAACGCCCGGACCAGTCGTTGCGCAACCCGGACCGGTCGGGCAGCAGGCGGCCGATGCTGCGGCGAAGATGTTGCCCATCCCCTCCTTGCCGGCGCCGGCGAGCCCGAAGAAAACGCCCACCGCGCTCGTGCTGTTCGCGGTATCCCCGTGGGGAGAGGTGTTCGTCGACGGCAGGTCGATGGGCGTGAGCCCCCCGCTCAGGGAACTCGAACTGCCGCAAGGCAAACACCGAATCGTGGTGCGCAACTCCGACTTCAAACCCTACGACGAGGAAATCGAGCTGGGTTCGAACCAGACCATGCGCATCAAGCACAAGTTCGTTCGACGCTAGGACCGCCATGCTTCGCCTGATTCTCGTACTCATCCTCGTCTGCCTCGGCGGCTGCGGCACGACCATGGTGCAGGAGTTCCCGCTCGCGAAGTTCAAGGCCGAGGCCGCCCTGGACCGCGGAATACGGGAGTACGACAACGGCGAGTACCGTGTCGCGGCGCGCACGATCCAGGGTGCGCTCGACGCGGGCCTGACCACGCGCTCGCAGGGGCGCGCACACAAGTATCTGGCATTCATCCACTGCGTCGCGGGCGAGCAGGCCGCCTGCCGCGACCAGTTCCGCCTGGCGTTCAAGGCCGACCCCCGGCTGGAGCTCGCGCCGGAGGAGAGCGGCCATCCGATGTGGGATCCAGTATTCCGCAGCGTGAGAATGGAGATGGCGAAGAAGTGAACGCCCCCGCGCAGACCGGGCAAGTCGTCCAGCAGCTGGGACGCTACGAACTGCTCTCCGAGTTGGGCCAGGGTGCCATGGGGGTGGTGTACCGCGCGCGCGATCCGGTGCTCGAGCGCGTGGTCGCGATCAAGACCATCAACCTCAACCTGCCCAAGGACGAACTGCCCGAATACGAGGGACGCTTCTACCAGGAGGCGCGCGCAGCCGGTGGCCTCAATCACCCCAACATCGTCACGATCTACGACATCGGCAAGAGCGACAAGGTCGCCTACATGGCGATGGAACTGCTCGAGGGCGAGGAACTACGCTCGATCCTCGCGCACCGCGAGCCGCTGCCGGTGCTGCTTGCGCTCGACATCGGCATCCAGGTGGCCGAAGCCCTCGCGTATGCACACGAGCGGCAGGTCGTGCATCGCGACATCAAGCCGGCCAACATCATGATGGTGCGCGACGGCTGGGTGAAGATCACCGACTTCGGCATCGCGCGCATGCGCACGAACGAAGTGAAGACGATGACCGGCATGATCCTGGGTTCGCCCAAGTACATGGCTCCGGAACAGGTCGTGGGCAAGCGCGTGGATCACCGCGCCGACATCTTCTCGTTGGGCGTCGTGCTCTACGAGATGCTAAGCGGCGAAGCACCCTTCGTGGCGGACAGCGTGCACGGCATCCTCTATCAGGTCCTCAATCACGCGCCCTCTGCGCCGAGCGCGAAGAACCCGCAGTCGCCTCCGCTGCTCGATCTGATCGTGGCGAAGGCGCTGGCGAAGAACCTGGACCAGCGCTACGACAACGCCAAGGATCTCGCCCAGGATCTGCGTCAGTGCAAGGACATGCTGGCGGTGCGCCCGGTCGCCCCGGAACTCGCCGGGGCACCTGCGCACGCCTCGGCGGCGGCCCCGCGCCTGGCCGTACCCGGAGCCGGCGAACGCACCGCAGGCTTGGCCCCGTCCAATAACTTCGATTCCCACGAAGCGACGCTGCGACTGGCGGCCCTGTCGGATGCCGCCCAGGACGCCGCACAGCCCGCGCCGCGACCGGAGCAGCAGGCACTGCCCTCCCAGTCGCCCGCGCCGCGCGCCGGAGCCGACGGCACCGGACGCGAGACGCTCTATCTGTGGCTGGCGAGTGCGCTCGCGGTGGTGGCTGCCGCCGCCCTGTTGCTGGTGCGCTGACCCGCGCGTTCAGCGCTCCGACGCGCGCGCCACCGCTTCCTCGACACGCTCCACGCCGATCGTCTCCATCCCTTCGACGGGAGTCTTCGGTTCGTTCGCACGTGCGACCAGCGCGCGCGTGAAGCCGAGTTTGGCCGCCTCGCGCAGCCGCTCCTGGCCGCGCTGCACCGGACGTACCTCGCCAGCCAGGCCGACCTCGCCGAACACTACCAGGCCGGCCGGCAGCGGCCGATTGCGCAGCGAGGATACGATCGCCAGCAGGATGGCGAGATCCGCGGCAGGCTCGTCGATCTTGACCCCGCCTACGGCGTTCACGAACACGTCCTGATCGAATGCCGCCACCCCGGCGTGACGATGCAGCACGGCCAGCAGCATAGCCAGGCGGTTCTGCTCGAGTCCGACGCTGAGTCGACGGGGGTTGGGCGCGTGCGCGTCGTCGACCAGCGCCTGGATCTCGACCAGAAGCGGCCGTGTGCCTTCCTGAGTGACGAGCACGCACGAGCCCGGCACTTCGCTGCCATGACGCGAGAGGAACAGTGCGGAGGGATTGTTCACGCCGCGCAGTCCGCGGTCGGTCATGGCGAACACGCCCAGCTCGTTGACCGCACCGAAGCGGTTCTTGATCGCACGCACCAGGCGGAAGCTGGAGTGCGTATCGCCTTCGAAGTAGAGGACGCTGTCGACGATGTGCTCGAGCACGCGTGGGCCCGCGATCGCCCCCTCCTTGGTGACGTGGCCGACCAGCAGCACGCTCACGCCGGCTGCCTTGGCGAAGCGGGTGAGTTGCGCGGCGCACTCGCGCACCTGGGCCACGCTGCCCGGCGCCGACTGCAGCGCTTCCGAATACACGGTCTGGATCGAATCGATCACCACCACGTCCGGGCGTTCGTTGGCCAGGGCGGCCAGCACTCTTTCCAGCTGGATCTCCGCCAGCACGCGCACCCCTGCACTCTGCAGTTCGAGGCGGCGCGCGCGCAGCGCGACCTGCTGGACCGACTCCTCGCCGCTCACGTACAGCGTGCGGCAGGTGGACGAGAGCCGGGCGAGCGCCTGCAGCAGGAGCGTCGACTTTCCGATCCCAGGATCGCCGCCCAAGAGCACGACCGCGCCGGGCACCAGGCCGCCGCCCAGGACGCGATCGAGCTCGCCGATCCCGGTTTCACGGCGCGGCGACTCGGCCGCCTCGACCTCGTTCAGCGCCTGTACCGCGCTGTTCTGTGCGAGCCCCTGGTAGCGCGGCGTTGACCGTTCTGCCACCGTCTCCACCAGCGTATTCCAGGCGCTGCACTGCGGACACTGCCCCTGCCACTTGGGCGCCTGGCCGCCGCACTCGGTACACGTATACAGGCTCTTGGCCCGGGCCATCACTCGATTTCCCCAACCGGCACGCGCGGCGCGAGCGCGCACAGGAGTTGATAGGGGATCGTGCCGGCGGCGCGCGCGATTTCCTCGACCGGTAGCCCCTCTCCCCACAGCACGACCGGCGTGCCGACCGCGGCATCGGCGACGTCGCTCACGTCCACGCACAGCATGTCCATCGATACGCGGCCGATCAGCGGGGCGCGCCGACCGCCCACGAGGACGGGAGTGCCCGACGGCGCATGCCGTGGGTATCCGTCCGCGTATCCGCAGGCGACCACTGCCATGCGCATCGGCCGGTCGGCGGTGTAGGTACCGCCGTAGCCCACGCGCTCGCCGCGGGCGAGGTCGCGTACCGCGATGAGCCGGCTCTCGAGCGTCAGGGCCGGGCGCAAGCCGATCTGCGCAGCATCGCGATCCGGCAGGGGTGAGGCCCCGTAGAGCATGAGTCCGATGCGCACCCACCCCCGCGCAAGCGCCGGATGCCGCAGCAGCGCTGCCGAGTTCGCCAGCGACACCGGCAGATCCAGCCCCTGGGCCGCGGCCGAGAAGCGCTGCCATTGCCAGTCGGTGCCCAACTCGTCGTCGGCATTGGCGAAGTGGGTCATCAGCGTGATGTCGCCGACCTGCCGCGCGCCGCGCAGGCGCGACAGCAGGGCGGGCAGCTGCGCCGGATCGAAGCCGAGCCGGTTCATTCCGCTGTTGAGCTTGAGGAACACCGAAACGCGCTCGACGTCCGAACTGCCCAGCAGCATCTGCATCTGCTCCTCGCAGTGCATCACCACGCTGAGGCGTTCACGGGCGATGACCGGCAACTCGGCCATATCGAAGAAGCCCTCGAGCAGGAGCACAGGCTGGTTGAACCCGGCATTGCGCAGACACACCGCGGCAGCCAGGTCGAGCACCGCGAATCCGTCGGCGCCCGCGAGCGCGCGCGCCGCGCGCAGCAGGCCGTGGCCGTAGGCGTTGGCCTTGATCACCGCCATCAGACGGGCGGTCGGCGCGAGCCGGCGCGCGAGCGCGAGGTTCTCGCGCAGGGAGGCAGGACGGATGGTGGCGCGGATCGGGCGCGTCATGGCGACACAGGGAAGCAGATTCGGGCAAGCGCGAGAGTGTGCCAATGGGACCGGCGCCGCGCAACGTTCCGGCACGCCGGCCGCGTCCGGACCTCGGTGCGCGTACGCTTCGTGGTATAAAAGCTCGCCCTCGCCGCCTGCCTTGACAGACAGGGCTGTGCGGCCCCCGCCCCCGTTCCATGAATCGCGGCTTCTACATCATCCTCGCGGCCCAGTTCTTCTCGGCACTGGCCGACAACGCACTGCTGTTCGCAGCCATCGCGATGCTCAAGACACTGGCGCCGGAGTGCGCGCGCGCCTCGGGCGAGTGCTGGCAGACGCCGGTCCTCCAGCAGTTCTTCGTGTTCGCCTACATCGTCCTGGCGCCTTTCGTCGGCCCGTTCGCCGACGCGGTCCCGAAGGGACGCGTGATGTTCATCAGCAATACCGTCAAGCTGATCGGCTGCCTGTGCATGCTGCTCGGCCTGCACCCGCTGTTCGCCTACGGCGTGGTGGGCATCGGGGCGGCCATGTATTCGCCCGCCAAGTACGGCATCCTCACCGAGACCCTCCCGCCCGACAAGCTGGTGGTGGCCAACGGCTGGATGGAGGGGTTGACCGTTTTCGCGATCATCCTGGGCGCGGTCCTCGGGGGCTTCATGCTCGGCCCGGTGTTCGCCCCGGTGGTCATGGCGCAACTCCCCGGCGCCCTGGAAACGGCGGGCCTGGCGCCACAGGTGGCGATCGCGGCGATCCTGCTCCTGTACCTGCTGGCCGCCGTGATCAACCTGTACATCCCGCGCGTGGCGATCGATCACACGCTGCCGCGCAAGACACTGCCCTACATCCTGCACGACTTCGGACACAGCTTCCGCCTGCTGTGGCGCGATCCCCTGGGGCAGGTATCGCTGGCGGTGACCACGCTGTTCTGGGGCGCCGGCGCGACGCTGCGGCTGATCATCCTGCCGTGGGCCGCACTCGCGCTCAAATTCGATACCGAACGCGCCACGCAGCTGACCGCCGTGGTCGCAGTCGGAATCGCCATCGGCTCGGTACTGGCCGCACGCTTCGTCGCGCTCCATCGCGCAGTGCGCGTGCTGCCCGTGGGCATCGTGATGGGTTTGTGCGTGATCGCGATGATCTTCGTGCAGAGCTGGCAGCCCGCGGTCGTCATTCTGGTGCTGATCGGCGTGCTGGGCGGCTTCTTCGTCGTGCCGATGAATGCGCTGCTGCAACATCGCGGACACCTGCTGATGGGCGCGGGGCACTCCATCGCGGTGCAGAACTTCAACGAAAACCTCAGCATCCTCGTGCTGCTCGGTGCGTACACGCTGATGATCGAAGCCGACCTGTCGATCGAGACGATCACAGTCCTGTTCGGACTGCTGCTCTCGTCGGTGATGTATGTGCTGTGGCGCCGCCATGGCCACGACCAGGACGCCGGGGAAACGTGACGCCGTGACGCGGTCGACCGGTCAGAGAATCACCGGCCGGTCCGGCAGTTCATTGACATCGCGCGGCCGCCGCGGAAAGTGACGGCGCAACGCCTCGCTGATCTCCTCCACACCCTGCAGGATCGCGCGCTCGAACTCGCCGGCGCGGAACAGCGCCTCCATGCGACGCGCGATCGCCTCCCAGCCTTCTGCGCCCACGTGCGCATGGATGCCGCGGTCGCCGACGATCTCGAAATCCTTGTCCGCGAGCAGCACGTAGACCAGCACGCCGTTGTTCTCGGCCGTATCCCACACACGCAGGTCCGAGAACACCTGCAACGCCCGCTCGCGCGCGCTGAGCCCCCGCAGCAGTTCCGCGGGATCCAGCGCGGCCTCCACCGCGAAGCGCAGCTCGCCCCGGTGGGTGGCTTCGCTCGCCTCGATCGCCCGCTGTGCACGCTCCAGTGCAAGCTCCGGCAGGACACGCCCCACCGCACCTTGGCTCGTGACCAGATGAGCGAACCAGCGCCGCAGGTTCATACCGTTCACCATCGCCCCGAGG
This sequence comes from Pseudomonadota bacterium, assembly GCA_023430065.1. Lineage (GTDB taxonomy): Bacteria > Pseudomonadota > Gammaproteobacteria > Burkholderiales > SHXO01 > SHXO01. The sequence goes on from JAEZCG010000251.1 coordinate 6,726, forward strand.
CCCCGCCGCCCCCGAATCCGCCGCCACCGCCGCTCCAGCCGCCACCGCCCCA
>JAEZCG010000261.1 GCA_023430065.1 Pseudomonadota bacterium
AGGACGAGAAGACCGGCCTGCTGTTTCCGGCCGGCTCGGTCGAGGCCCTGGCCGATCGCATCGTGGGCCTGGTGCAGCACCCTCAGCGCTGGCGCGAACTGCGCGCCAATGCGCGAGCCTTCGTCGAAAGCGAGCGCAACTGGGCCAAGAGCGTCTCGCGCTACCAAGGCGTGTATGCACGCTGTCTGCAACGCAACCCCTCCCCTGAGCGCAGTGCTCGAGCACACTCCAACCCGTAGCCGCCACCCGCGCGTGGTCATGGCCGGACCGCTGCCGCCCGGCATCGGCGGCATGGTGACGGTGATCGAGGACCTGAGCGCCTCGCGACTCGCGCGCGAAGTCGACCTCGTGCTGTTCGACACGAAGAAGACCACGCCGCCGGGCCGCTCGCTCTGGCAGGGCATGGCCGCGCGCCTCAAGCTGTGGGTCAGGTGGTGGCATGCATTGCGCGGCGATGCGACCGTCGCTCACATCCACACCTGCAGCGGGCTGTCGTTTTTCCTGGATGGCAGCCTGCTGCTGATCGCCCGCGCGCGCGGCGTGCCCGCGCTGTTGCACGTTCACGGTGGATTGTTCGAGGACTTCCTCAAGGAACTATCCCCCTTGGGACGCCGGGCCGCACAGTTCATTGCGCGCCGTGCGAGCCAGGTCGTGGTGCTGTCTGCTGCCTGGCGCGAGCGGCTCGCTCCGCTCCTCCCCGGCGCACGCCTGAGCATCGTGGAGAACGGCATCTGCCTGCCGGCAGAAGCGATCCAGCGTACTCGCCCCGGCATTCCCACCATCCTGTTCCTCGGCGATGTCTCGGTGGCGAAGGGCATCGAGGATCTCATCGACGCGGCGGGGCGGCTGCAGCAGCCATTCCGCCTCGTGCTGGTCGGCGGTGACAACCCGGCGGGAATCAGCGGGCGGTTCAAGGCTCGCGCGCAGGAGTTGGGAATCGCCGAGCAGGTGACCTTCACCGGGCCGGTGTACGGTGCGGCCAAGGCCGGCTATCTTCGCGACGCAGACATCTTCGCTCTGCCATCTCATGCTGAAGCGATGCCGATGGCCCTGCTCGAGGCCATGGCCTACGGGCTGGCCGTGGTCGCCTCACGCGTCGGCGCGATTCCCGCGGTGATCGATCCGGAGCGGACCGGCCTCCTCGTCGAGCCGCGCGATGTAAACGGACTGGCCGCAGCGCTGGAGCGTGTGCTGACGGACGGGATACTGCGAGAGCGGATGGGACGTGCCGCGCAGCAAGTGGCGCGTGAGCGCTACAGCGTGGATCGTGCGGCCGGCGAGCTCGTCGAGTTGTACCGGAAGGCGGCTGCGTGAAGCAGGGCACCGGCAAATCGGCGGTACCGTCGGGGTTCGAGGCGCGCTGGCGCGAGCGCTTCCAGCGCTTCGGTACCGCCCACGACGACGACGCCAGCATCGCCGGCTGGTCATCGTCGGGCCTCGATGCGCGCTATCGCAACTTCTGCAGGGTGTGGAAGGGCGCACGAGCCGGAAGCCTCTGGGTGGATGCGGGATGCGGCGCGGGGACGTATGCGCGCCGGCTCGCCCAGGACGGGGTCGACGTCGTAGGCCTGGACTACTCCTATCCCACGCTGCGCAAGGCGCGCGAGCGCTCCCCCGCAATCACCGCCTGGGCGGCAGCCGATGTCACCCGACTGCCGTTGCGCAGTCGATGTGCCGACGGGCTGCTATGCTTCGGAGTGATGCAGGCGCTGGGATCGTCCGAGGCGGCCGCGCGCGAGATCGCCCGCGTAATCAAGCCCGATGGCGAGGTCTGGATCGACGCGTTGAACGCCGATTGCGTCCCGGACGCGCTCAAGCTCTTCTGGCAACGTATACGCGGGATGCCCCCGCACCTGCGCTACGATCGACCGGCGGAGCTCGCAGATGCGTTGCGCAGGAGCGGGTTCGAAGAGGTGTGCGTGTACTGGGTTCCGATTCTGCCGGGCAGGCTCAGTACATTCCAGGACATCGTGGAACGCGCCCCGCTGCGTGCGCTCCTGCATGCGCTACCTTTCATCGGCAGGTGGTTGAGCCACGCCTTCGTGCTGCAGGCCAGGCGCGCGGCCCCGTCGCATCGTCATGAGAGCTGAACCGTGCTACCCGTGCTGACCCGCTTCGTCGGAGAACGTGTTGCGCCGGGAGGCGACCACGCCCGTCTTTCGATCCTGATGTATCACCGCGTGCTGCCCCGGCCCGATACCCTGCTTCCCCGGCAGATGCATGCCGAGGTGTTCGACACGCACATGCGTTCCTTGCGCTCGCACTTCAATTGCCTGCCCCTGGGCGAGGCAGTCGCACGTCTGCGTGACAGAACCCTCCCACCCCGTGCGGCCTGCGTCACGTTCGACGACGGCTACCGCGACAACGTCGAGGTGGCACTGCCCATCCTGCGCAAGCACGGCGTGCCCGCGATCTTCTTCATCGCCACCGGCTATCTCGATGGCGGCCGCATGTTCAACGATACCGTCATCGAGGCGATCCGCGGTGCACGCGTCGACGTGCTCGACCTCTCCGACCTGGATGCGGGGCGCTTGTCGCTGGCCACCCTGGAGGAACGCCGCGCAGCGGTGTCGGCATGCCTCAAGGCGGCAAAGTATCGGGGGTTCGATGCCCGCCGCGACTTCGTCTCCGAACTCGCCCGGCGCTCAGGCGCCGCGCTGCCCGACGATCTGATGATGGACAGCCCGCAGGTCAACGTGCTTGCACAGGCAGGCATGGAGATCGGCGCCCACACGGTGAACCATCCCATCCTGCTGAACGTGGATGACGATCAGGCGCGCAGGGAGATCGAGGACGGCAAGCGTCAGCTCGAGGTGTTGACCGCGCGACCGGTGACTCTTTTCGCATACCCGAACGGCATTCCCGGTAAGGACTATGGGCCGGCGCATGTCCGGATGGTCCGCGGAGCGGGCTTCGAGGCGGCAGTGTCGACGTCGGTGGGCGTCTCCACTCCGAGCACCGATCTCCACCAGTTGCCACGCTTCACTCCGTGGGACCTTACCTCTGCGCGCTTTGCACTGCGCTTGTTGCGCAACTGCGCGACCAGCCAGCCGGTGTTTGCGTGACCAGGCGAGGAACCTCCATGACGCACAGGCTCGTCATCCTCGGGAACACGCTGACTGCACTCGCCGTGTGCCGGGATGCACGCCGTCGAGGCTTCGAGCCCATCCTCGTGGACCGTGCCTGGGGTATTGCCTTTCACACGCGGTCAGCCAGCCCGGTCCTTCTGGCACCCGGTGCGAGCGACGAGGAGGTGTGCGAGCGGATCTGCCGCCTGGCGGAAGGACGTCAGGCGTACCTGATCGCCACCGGCGACGGTTGGGTCCGCTTCATCGTGGCCAACCGCGCGCGCCTGGACGCCGCCTTCACGCGTGTGCTGCACGCTTCGAACGAAGTCTTGTCCGTGTGTCTGAACAAAGCCCGCTTCGCTCGTTGGTGCCGGGACAATTCGATTTCTGCGCCGCGGCCCTGGTTTCCCGGCGAGGAGCCACGGCCCCAAGGAATGGGGTTCCCTCTGTTTATCCGGCCCGCGGACACGATCCACGACCGCCCTCGGGGCGGAATCCCGAAGGCAGCCGAGATCAGGACCGAACACGAGCTGTCGCAATTGCTCGACCGCTATGCGAAGGCGGGCCTCGCCCCTCTGGTGACGGAGTCACTGCTGGGCGAGCCGCTCGTCCAGTACTCGGTAGCGGTCGCCCGGAACGGGATGGAGTGTCAGTCCTTCGTGGCGATCAAGGCTCGCCCGGCACCCGAGGCCTGCGCCGTGGGAACCTATGTAGAGTTGAGCCCTGATGCCGAAATAGAGGCGAGTGTCCTGGAGGCGCTTCGCAAGCTGGACTACTACGGCATCGCGGAGGTGGAAGTGCTGCGCTCGACGCGCACCGCTCGGCATGTCCTGATCGAGGTGAACGCGCGCCCATGG
>JAEZCG010000148.1 GCA_023430065.1 Pseudomonadota bacterium
GCGCCGAGCTGCACGTAGCCGCCGAGGTAGCGCGGATGCGAGGGCGCAGCGAGGATCACGTCGAGGAAGGGCGCGAGCTTGTAGCCATCGCCTTCCGCGTCGAGCAATTCCATGCCGTAGGCCGTCAAGCACCAGCGGTCGACGTAGCGCTCGCTGAGGCCGAGTGCCTGGGCGAGCTGCGTGGGCGTCGTGCCGGGCGAATCGGCAAGCGCCTTGAACAGCCCGAGCTGCACGCCGAGGTGCATGAGATAGATGGTGTTGAAGCCGCGTCGCCACTCGAAGATGCGGGCAACCTGCGTGTCGGCGGTGATGTCGCTCTGGGCCATGAGTCGTCCTCCTGGCTGGGAGTATAGCGGGGCGCCGGGCTCCCGCTTGCGCCTGGACATCGGCAGCCGGCAACAAGAACCAGCACGTCACTCCGGCAGAAACATCTGCAGCAACTCATTCAGGAACCGCTGGCCCTTCAGCGTCGGTCGCAACGTCTCGTGATCGCGCGCGATCAGGCCCAGCGACTCGGCCCGATCCAAGGTCGGCAGAAGCACCGTGCGCGGCAGGCCGGTGCGCTCCTCGAACAAGCGCAGCGGAAAGCCCGAGGTCAAACGCAGTGCGTTCATCATGAACTCGAAGGGCAGGTCCGCCGGCGCGACGTCGTGCGATTCCTGCACTGCGCCCTCACCCACTGCGCGGTCCATGTAGTCGCGCGGATTCTTCCAGCGCATCTCGCGGAAGACGCGATCTGCCATGCTGATCTTGCCGTGCGCGCCGGCTCCGATGCCGAGATAGTCGCCGAAGCGCCAGTAGTTGAGGTTGTGCCTGCACTCATGCCCCGCCTGCGCGAACGCGGACGTCTCGTAGTGCACGAAGCCTGCCGACTCCAGACGTGACTCGATCCCCTCCTGCATGGTGGCGGAGAGTTCGTCGTCCGGCACCTGCGGCGGAAAGCGGTGGAAGTACGTATTCGGCTCGATCGTGAGGTGGTACGCCGACAGATGCGGGGGCGCCAGCGCGATGGCGAAGTCGATGTCGGCCAGCGCCTGCTCGAACGACTGACCCGGCAGCGCGTACATGAGGTCGAGGTTGAAATTGCCGAAGGTCGCATGCGCGATCTCCACCGCGCGCAGCGCCTCGTCGCGATCATGGATGCGTCCAAGCGCCTTCAGGTGCACAGGATCGAAGCTCTGGATGCCGATCGACAGGCGGTTGACGCCGAGCGCGCGGTACTGCGCGAACTTCTCCGCCTCGAACGTGCCCGGATTCGCCTCCAGCGTGATCTCCGCCTCCGCGAACAGCGGCAGGCGTGCGCGGATCATGGACAGCATGGCGTCCAGCGCGCGTGCCGAGAGCAGGCTGGGCGTGCCGCCCCCGAAGAAGATCGAGACGATCTTGCGTCCCCAGACGTTCGGCAGCGCACGGTCGAGGTCGGCGGTCAGCGCGGCGAGGTAGCGCGATTCGAGATCCGGGGTCAGCGTCCGCCCGTCACCGTCGCGCAGCTCGTGCGAGTTGAAGTCGCAATAGGGACACTTGCGCACGCACCAGGGGACATGGACGTAGAGGGAGAGTGGCGGCAGCGCGGTGAGTCTGACCACCCGGGCAGGCGGGTCGATCGATACGGCAGGCATTCAGAACGATGGCGAAGATGCCAGCGCATCCAGCGCCGGGCGAAACGACATCTTACCGCCAGGCCGCCCTAGCTAGGCATCCAGCGGACTGCGAACCCCGCGCCCGCCCCGGTTCAGCACGTGGGTATAGTTCATCGTGGTGGAGACGTCCTCATGGCCGAGCAGTTCCTGGACCGTGAGGATGTCGTAGCCCGCCTGCAAGAGATGGGTGGCGAAGGAGTGGCGCAGGGTGTGCGGGGTGGCAGGCTTGGCGATGCCCGCCTCGCGCACAGCGCGGTGCATGGCGCGCTGCACCTGCTGTCCGTCGAAATGATGGCGCCGCTCGACACCGGAACGCGGATCCACGGAGAGCCGCTCGGCAGGGAAAACATACTGCCAGCACCACTCCCGTCCAGCCGACGGATACTTCCTGGACAGCGCGTGCGGTAGGTAGACGTCGCCTCCACCTTCGCCACGATCGCGCTCGTGCAGCGCACGAGCGACATTCAGCTGTGCCGACAGGGGACCGATGAGTGACTCGGGCAACATCGTCACGCGATCCTTCGCCCCCTTTGCATCCCTGACCAGGATTTCGCGCCGGCTGAATTCCACGTCCTTAACCCGTAGCCGCACCCCTTCGAGCAGACGCATGCCCGACCCATAGAGCAGACGCGCCACCAGGCCGACGGTACCGCTCATGTGAGCGAGCAGTGCCGACACTTCCTCTTGCGTGAGTACGACGGGTAACCTCCTCGACGCCTTGGCCGTGACGACACCGTCCAGCCAAGGCAACTCGACTTCGAGCAGTTCCCGGTACAGGAAGAGCAACGCGCTCTTCGCCTGGTTCTGAGTCGATGCGGCGACGCGACCCTCGACCGCCAGGTGCGTCAGGAACCGCTCGACCTCCTCGGCGCCCATCTCAGCCGGATGACGCGTGCCATGGAAGCGGATGAAGCGCTTGACCCAATCGACATAGGCGTATTCTGTCCGGATGCTGTAGTGTTTCAGGCGAAGCTTGTCCCGCAGCCGATCGAGAAGTCTAGGCTGCTGCGGCGCAGCATTGGCGCTTGGGACAGAAGCTGGCACGAGAGTCTCTTTGCGTAAATGACTGGATGCAATACCAGTAACTGTTTGATATATTGCTATGGCATGTTTTATTCGTCAACTGATGGCTTTCTCTGCATCGTAGGATGGATTGTGAAGCGTCCGTTAGGGTCGAATTTATAGTTAGGCGCTCGATCAGCCATGGCAAGACGATCCATTCCTGAACAACCGAAGCCCGCCAATCTTTCGCCGCAGCAGATGAATGCGGCGATACCAAAGCTCGAACGTCGGATAGCCGAGCTCAAGGCGGTCGATGTATCTACGATTCGAGATCGTGGCGAACCAAGATTTAACGCGCTTGAACAGAAGATCGACGACACGCTGGTCGAGATCTTCGGGAACGACACCATCGAATACCAGAGATTCCGGGTAGGTTCTCTCGACACGGCGTCGATCAACATAATGGACGAGACGCCGCTGCGTGAAGTTATCGAAGGGTACCGCAGAGGCATCGATCAGGCGCTCTCGAGTCTCCAAACGGTTATCGACCTTTTCCGCGAGAAACTCCAAGATCTCGGGGAAACGCCAGAGGGACGTGCTGTTCGGGCCTTCGGCGATTTAGACATTCATCCCGAAATCGAACGAGCTGTCGGAAGACTCTTCCGCGATGGCCACTACGCAAACGCGGTCGAGGATGCATGCAAAGTTCTGGACGGGCTCGTAAAGATTAGAAGCGGCCGCTTTGACCTCAGCGGCACCGATCTCATGCAGACGGTCTTCAGCCCCAAAGCGCCAGTTCTCCGCTTCAACGACCTCCAGACCGAAACGGGCCGAAGTGAGCAACAAGGAATGATGTTCCTTTACTCAGGCGCGATGCTCGCGCTCCGCAACCCTCGAGCGCATGAATTGATTCAAGACGACCCTGAGCAGGCCCTCGAGTACATCGGGTTCCTTAGTCTTCTGGCAAAGCTGCTCAATCGGGCAGAAAGGACGTAATCGCCGATGTCGCGCCTAACCTCCGCTTGCACGCGGACGCGCATCCAGCGGGCTCGCGCCCGCCGGCTACGCGCCGGTGAAGCGGGTCGTTGAGGCTGTGCAAAAACCCCGGCATTGTCTATAGTCCATTGGTATTGCGACTCTTAGGACCGAGCCGATGCCGCGCTACAAGCCAGTCGACCGCAGTCCGCGCTTCCTTGCAGTGG
>JAEZCG010000160.1 GCA_023430065.1 Pseudomonadota bacterium
TGGCCCTCGACGATCAGCGGGTTGATCTGGTTGCCGCAGTCGTCGACGGCGACGTAGGTGCGGACGTCGACCTGGCCGGTCTCGGTGTCGACCTCGACCGCGCAGATGTGCGTGCCGAACGGCCACGAGAAGTTCGGCGGGTCGTAGGTGACCTGGGCCTCGAGGTTCGGCTCCAGCCCGTCGGGCAGGTTGTGGGCGGTGACCGCCTCGAAGGCGATGGCCGCGAGCGGCATCGTGCGCTCGGGCGTGCCGCGCACGCTGAACACGCCGCCCTCGAACTCGAGGTCGGCCTCGGCCGCCTCCAGCTGGTGGGCGGCGATCGCCCGTGCCTTGTCGATCACCTTGTCGCACGCCTGGACGATGGCGATGCCGCCGACGGCGAGCGAGCGGCTGCCGTAGGTGTCGAGGCCGAGCGGGCTGATCGCCGTGTCGCTGTGGAGCACGTCGACGTCGGCCGGATCCACGCCGAGCTTGTCGGCGACGATCATCGCCCACGACGTCTCGTGGCCCTGGCCGTGCGGTGTGGCGCCCGACACGACCTGCACCTTGTTGGTGGGCAGCACGCGCACGGTGGCCGACTCCCACCCACCGGCCGAGTAGTTCAGGCTGGCGAGCACGCGGCTCGGCGCGAGCCCGCACATCTCGAAGTAGCTCGACACGCCGATGCCCAGCTGCTTGGTGTCGCCGGCGGAGCGCCGCCGAGCCTGCTCGGCACGCAAGCCGTCGTAGTCGACGAGGCCCCGGGCCTTGTCGGCGGCGGCCTGGTGGTCGCCCGAGTCGTACACCAGCCCCGTCATCGCCGTGTACGGGAACTGCTCCTTGCGGATGTAGTTGCGCGAGCGCAGCTCCAGCGGGTCGATGCCCATCTTGGCGGCGAGCGAGTCCATCGCCCGCTCGATCGCGTACGTGGCCTCGGGCCGACCGGCGCCGCGGTAGGCGTCGGTGGGCGTCATCGTCGTGAACACGCTGGTGCACGTGAACGAGTACGCCTCGGGCAGGTCGTACACGCCGCCGTACAGGAAGGCGCCGAGCAGCGGGATGCCCGGCGTCACGAGCTGGAGGTACGCGCCCATGTCGGCGAGCAGGTTCACCCGCACCGCGAGCAGCTTGCCGTCGGCGTCGGCCGCCAGCTCGATGTCCTGCACCTGACCCCGGCCCTGGATGGTGGCCTGCGCGTTCTCGGTGCGCTCCTCGACCCAGCGCACCGGGGCACGGTGCTTGCGTGCCAGCGCCACGCACAGCAGCTCCTCGGCGTAGACGTCGAGCTTCGAGCCGAACCCGCCGCCGACCGACGGCGCGACGACCCGCAGCTGGCTCTCGGAGATGCCGAGCGTGACCGCCAGCATCACCTTCAGGATGTGGGGGATCTGCGTGGCGCTGTAGACGGTGAGGTCGCCCCCGAAGGGCTGGGGCACCGCCGCCACGGCGCGGGGCTCCATGGCCATCGGGATCAGGCGCTGCTGGATGTAGCGCTCCTTCACCACGTGGGCGGCCGAGGCGAAGGCGGCCTCGACGGCGTCGGCTCCGACCTCCAGCCTCCAGGTGTACGAGGTGTTCGTGCCGAGGTCGGGGTGCACCAGCACCCGGTCGGACAGGGCGTCCTCCAGCTCGACCACCGCGTCGAGCGGCTCGTAGTCGACCTCGATGTGCTCGAGCGCGTCGCGCGCCGCCTCGTTGCTGGTGGCCACGACCGCTGCGACGCCATCGCCGACGTAGCAGACCTGGCCCACCGCCAGCGGGTGGTGCGGCGGGTTGAGCATGTCCTCGGTGACGGGCCAGGCGCACGGCATGGGCTCGGCCCACTGGTCCATGAGGTCCTCGCCCGTGTACGCCGCCACGACCCCCGGCTGGTCGAGCGCGCCGCTGACGTCGATCGAGGCGATGCGGGCGTGCGCCATCGGGCTGCGGAGCACGGCGAGGTGGAGGGCGCCGGGGATCTGCAGGTCGTCGGTGAAGGTGGCCTCGCCGGTGAGCAGGCGGGGGTCCTCGACCCGCACCCGTGGCTTGCCGATGATGCGGGTGTCGCCGTCGGTGCGGGCGAGGGGCGGGTTCTCGGTCGCGGTCATGCCGGCACCCCCTGGCTGGCGACGTCGCCGGATCGTCGCCCGGTGACGTGGGGGATGGGCACCGGGTCCTCGGCGGCCTTGAGCACCGCCTTGACGATGTTGTGGTAGCCGGTGCAGCGGCAGAGGTTGCCCTCGAGCCCCAGCCGCACCTCGTCCTCGGTGGGGTCGGGGTGCTCGTCGAGCAGGGACACCGCGGCCATGACCATGCCGGGGGTGCAGTAGCCGCACTGCAGGCCGTGCTCGGCCTGGAACGCCGCCTGCACCGGGTGGAGGCGCTCGCCGTCGGCGAGCCCTTCGATGGTGGTGATCTCGCGGCCGTTGGCCGGGACCGCGAGCATGGTGCACGACTTCACCGACTGGCCGTCGACGATCACGGTGCAGGCGCCGCACGACGACGTGTCGCACCCGACGTTGGTGCCGGTCAACCCGATGCCGGTCCGGAGGTGGTGGACGAGGAGGGTTCGAGGTTCGACCTCGCCCTCGTGGTCGACGCCGTTGACCGTGACGGAGATGCGCACGGCAGACCCCCTTCTGTCGGAGCGGGGTTCCCCCCACCGCTCACTGGCCCGACGCTACCGCTGCCCCGTCCTGCCAGGTCGGGCCGATCGCGGATTCCTCGGGTGAGGCCTGGATCAGCGCAGCAAGCAGCGGACGTCGAGCGACGCGGCGTCCTCGCCGATGTCGAAGCGATCGACCGTGCGGTACGAGGCGCCTTCCGGATCACGGTGTCGGAGGAGCTCGCCGATCCCGGGGCGAGGATCGATCAGCCACACCTCGGGCACCCCGCCCTTTGCGTACGCGATCAGCTTGGGTCCCCGGTCATGGGCGTGCGACGTCACGCTGACCTCGACGACGAGCTGGATCGCGACCACCGGGATCGCCTGGTCGGGATCGCGAGCGAACGAGGCGTCGATGACGTAGACATCGGGCTCGAACATCGAGACCTCGCTCACGAGCACGCTGCCGGCGTTCCGCACGATCGCGTCAGGCAGCGCGTCGTGGAGCGCGAACAGCACGCGCATGACGGTTCCGGCATGCCGGTCGTACTCAGGTGCCGCGTCGTACACCACTCCCTCGACGAGCTCGGTCGATTCCCAACCGAAGTCACGAACGATGCGCGTGTACTCGTCGACGGTCATGCGGTGGATGGACTCCGCGACGGTCATGAGCCTCGCCTCGTTCGTGCTGATGTGCTCGGGGAAGCGGCCACATGCTGCCACGCGTGCAGGAGCGGGACAACCACCCGGTCGACGATCGCCCGGCCGCACGCGACGGCGCGAGGAGCGATGACGTCGTCCTCAGCGTGCCGACATGGCGGCGAGCTTCAGGACCGTGTTCCAGTTGCG
>JAEZCG010000258.1 GCA_023430065.1 Pseudomonadota bacterium
TCGTCGCTGCGCGCGACGCCGAGCTAGGCAAGGTACGCGATATCCATTTCGACGATGCGCACTGGACGGTACGCCACATCGAGGTCGATACCGGCGGCTGGCTCATCGGCCGCCGCGTCCTGATCTCTCCGCACGCCATCGAGTCGTTCGACTGGGCAGGCCATCGCCTGTATATCGGTCTCACACGTGAGCAGGTGGAGAACAGCCCGCCGGTCTCGGCAGATCAGCCCGTCTCGCGTGAACAGGAGGCTTCCCTCTACTTGCACTATGGCTACCCGGCGTACTGGAGCGGTCCCGGGCCGTTCGGGGCGGGCGGACTGCCGATGGCCCCCGGCCTCGCCGCACCCCAGGGAGAGCCCTTCGCCCCAGCGCCCCCTTCCGTGGAGGCCGGGAACCGCGAGGCGATGGAGCGCGCACGCGGCGAAACCGGATCGCTGCGCAGCTGCAACGAGGTGCTCGGCTACGGCGTCGCGGCGACCGACGGTGACATCGGCCATGTGGAGGACTTTCTCGTCGACGAGGCGGACTGGACCCTGCGCTACGTGCTGATCGACACGCGCAACTGGTTGCTGGGGAAGCGCGTGCCGATTCCCGTCCAATGGATCCGCAACGTCAGCTGGCCCGACGAGAAGATTTTCGTGGATATGGACCGCGGGCGCATCCAGTCCAGCCCCGAATATCTGGGCAGCATGGACCGCGACTACGAAGCCAAGCTCCACGCTCACTATGGCCGAGAGGGCTATTGGCAGCGCGCCGTGCACGGCTAGGCCGTTCCCCTTCGGTCGGAATGAACGCTGAGGGAGCACGGCGTCATCCCGATCGTCATCCCAATGTCCCGTCATTCCAGGCGCGAGCGCAATCTACCACGGTGTCATCCCGAGCCAACGGCGAGGGATCCTCGCCTTGCTGCACGCCGATCACGCGCCCCGACACTTCAAGCCCCTGAACCACCGGCGCAAATAATGCGCGCCTGACCCACTTTCGTCTAAAATCGTCGTCAAAACAGAACACCTAGAACGACGTGGTTCCACTCGAGTCCGATGCCCGCCAAGACGGACTGGTACGGTGACGAATCCACGAAGGGGCGACACCGCCGTTTCGTGGACACGTTACGGCCTGCCGATTCGGAGGCAGGCATCATCGCCGGCGTCGGCAACACGGACTTCCTGCAGGCCATCTCGCTGTTCTACACGCGTGAGCGGCGACGCGAGGCCGAGAAGTCAGGCAAGCAGGGCAAGGAACTGCCGGCCGTCACGGGCAACCGGCACGCACTGCTGGACCTGCCGCTCACGGCATACAAGCAGTACGAGAAGCAGGTCGAGCGCGGCTTCGTGCAGGCGGCGACGTTCCTGCACATGCTGCACATCTACCGGATCTTCGACTTGCCCTACCAGTCGCAGCTTGTGCCCTTGGCGGCCATCATTGCCGACATCGGCGACGCCTGGGAGCACGAGGCACACCGGGCCAAGCTCGTGCGCTGGTACTGGTACGGCGTGTTCGGTGAACTCTACGGCTCTGCGGTCGAGTCGCGCATCGCGCGCGACTTCATGGAGGTGCCAGCATGGTTGAATGGCGGCCCCGAGCCTTCGACGGTCAGCGAGACGATCTTCCGCGCCGACCGCCTTAAGACGATGCGCATGCGCCTCTCGGCAGCCTACAAGGGCCTCAACGCCCTGCTGATGAAGGAAGGCGCGCAGGACTTCCGTTCCGGCCAGAAGTTCGACCACACGGTGTTCTTCGGCGAGAACGTCGACATCCATCACATCTTCCCGCAGGACTGGTGCAAGAAGCAGAGCATCAAGCCGGAGGTGTACGACTCGATCATCAACAAGACCCCGCTGGCGTTCCGCACCAACCGCATCATCGGGGGTATCGCGCCCTCCGAGTACCTGGCAAAGCTGGAGAAGGGCGATGGCGTGACCCCAGCGATCGACCCGGCCAGGCTGGATGACTTTCTGCGCTCGCATCTCATCGACCCCAATGCCCTGCGAGGGGATCAGTTCGATGCCTTCATGGCCGATCGGCAGAAGCAACTGCTGCGGTTGATCGAGCAGGCGACGGGAAAACCCGCGTATGCCGGGGAGGTCGCGGAAGAAGGGGAGGACATCCAGGGCGACGAGGATTCGGTCGAGGCCGGGATGACAATGGTCAGATAAACAACGTTCGCCCATCAGGCACGTTGACGCTAAAATCGGCTTCGGAACGTTCAGTTTGTGCTTTTGTTCATAATATATGAACACGCAGATAACTTGAACAAAACTCCGGAAATGTTCATAATCCCGTATCGTTCACTCGTCATGAACGGCTTGCGGAAATGAACAAGGCTACCGAAACCGAGCTGATCGACCGTGCAACGCAGGGACTACGAGACCTGGGGCTGAAGGTCGTCGTGCTCAAAGAGCCGCGCGGCGCGGGCGCTCTCCGAGCGGACGCTTGGCTGCGCATCGGCAAGGGCAAGGAGACGACCGACTACCTGGTCGAAACCAAGCGTGTCGTGACCCCTGCCACCCTCGGCGCGACGCTGGCACAGCTTCGCGATCAAGCCGCCACCGCGAAACGGCCGGCGCTGCTGATCGCCGACTACCTGACCCCTCCTGTTGCAGAAAAGCTGCGCGAACAGCAGCAGCAGTTCGCGGATGCCGTGGGGAACGCATACCTGGAGGGACCTGCCCTCTTCGTCTACGTGATGGGTCGCAAGCCGCTAGCCGAGCAGGCCCGCACTCGAACAGCAAAGACGTTCACCGCCAACGGTCTGAAAGTCCTGTTTGCGCTGCTATGCGATCCGGCGCTCGCTGCAGAACCGCACCGGACAATTGCAGCCGCTGCGGGCGTCGCTTTGGGCGCTGTCCCTGCCGTACTGGCTGCCCTCCTGGAAGCGGGCCACCTGCTGACTGCAGAGAGGCACCGCCGGCTGAACGCGACCAAACGTCTGCTCGACGAATGGGCCCTCGCATACGCACGGTTGCTGCGACCGAAGACCATCACCGCTACGTACAACACGCCGCACTTCGAAGCGTGGAAGTACTGGAAGATCCACCCGGACCAGGCTCGATGGGGCGGTGAACCCGCCGCGCACCTCCTGGTGCGCCACTTGAAGCCGGGCGTGCTGACCCTCTACGCAGACAAGCTGCCGCCGAAGCTGATGATCGAGAAGCGCATTGTTCCTACAGGAGCATTAGCTTTGCCCCCGTATCTGGAAGTGCGAAAGCCCTTCTGGGGCGAGACTTTACTGAACGACGTTCCGGGCAACACCGTACCGCCCGTGCTCGTGTACGCGGACCTGCTCGCAACGGGCGATGGTCGTTGCATCGAGACCGCGCAGATGATCTATGACGCTTACCTTGCTGAACTTCACCCTGCGGCCTGATCTCGGTCTGCACGCGCAGATCGTCGCGGACATCAGCGGCGTTGCGGAACCGCTCGGCATCACGCCGTTGATTGTCGGCGCGTTCGCGCGGGATCTGCATCTACTCTACGGCCATGGCATCGAGACACTGCGACAGACCGAGGACATCGACTTCGCTCTGGCCGTGCCGGATTGGGGTGCATTTGATGAGCTTCAGGAGCGGTTGATCAAGACTGGACGGTTCTCACGCTCATCGGCGGCAGCACATCGGCTGCGCCACCGGAGCGACTTGCCGATCGACCTGGTCCCATTCGGTCATGTCGAGACCCGCGAGCGAAAGATCGCCTGGCCCCCGCGCGGCGAGGTGGTGATGGACGCGTTTGGCTTCCGCGAAGCACAGGCAACCGCAATTGACGTGCTTCTTCCTGGCGACGTGCCGGCCCACGTCGTCTCGTTACCGGCTCTTGCATTGCTGAAGATCGTGTGTTGGAACGATCGTCACTATGCGGCACCACGCAAGGATGCGCATGACCTGATGCTCATCGTAATAAGCTACCTGCCTGCCGGAAACGAGGCGCGCCTGTTCGATGAGTTCGTTGACTGGACACAGGAGGATAGTTTCGACTATGAATTGGCAGGCGCCAGGATGCTCGGGCATGACGTTCGCGCGCTGCTCGATGCCCAGGGCATCGAGAGGGTCGGGCGCGTGCTGGCCGATCAGGCCGATACGGGGACACCGGCGCGGCTTCCATCCGAAATGGCGCCGGGCAACCCCGATCGGGCGCGCGCTCTTCTCGATGCAATGCTCGGCGGCATGATGGAAAGCTGACGTCGATGAACAGTTCCACCCTCATCCAGAAGCTCTGGAACTACTGCAACGTCCTGCGCGACGACGGCATGAGCTGTGGCCGATGACCACCCCGCACACCGCGGCGGGGCGCGCGACCATCACACGCCCCCGATCGCGTGTGCACTTTCGCTCTCGTGGCACGGCAAGCCACAGGGGTTCCAGCCGCGGCGGCGATGCGCTACCCTGCGGAAGGATAAGGAGCCACAAAGATGACCGATATCGTCGCCTCGTCCTCGCTCCCCCAAATCGGACGACTCTCCGATGCGGGCGGCGCGTGCAAAGGGCGGAAGCAACCCGCGATGACTGCATGACCCTGCGACCTGCCCTGCTCAGGCCTCGTGACGCGCTGTTCCTCGACGTCGACGGCACGCTGCTGCCGATCGTCGCGCGCCCGCAGGATGTGCGCGTCGACTCGGCGCTGCGCGCGCTGCTCAGGCGGCTGCGCGATGCGCTCGGCGGCGCGCTCGCGCTGGTGAGCGGGCGATCCATCGCCGAGATCGACCAGCTGTTCGATCCGCTGGTGCTGCCGCTTGCCGGGCAGCACGGTTACGAGCGCCGCGACGCCTCGTTGGGTGTGCATCGTTCCGAAGTGCTCGCGCCCCCGCTGGACGAGGCGGTGGCAACGCTCACGGAATTCTCGCGCCGCCATGCAGGACTGCTGGTCGAGCAGAAGGGTGCGAGCGTCGCCCTGCACTATCGTTTGGCACCGGAACTGGCCGATGCGGCGCGCGCGCAGGTGGAGTCGCTCGCCGAGCACCTGGCGCCGCATTACACGCTGATGGCCGGCAAGATGGTGTTCGAACTCAAACCCGCGCACACCGACAAGGGCGGCGCGATCCGCGCGTTCATGCAGGAACCGCCGTTCGTCGGCCGCGTTCCGGTGTTTCTCGGAGACGACGTCACGGACGAGTTCGGATTCGCCGCCGTGGAGGAACTCGGTGGGGAATCGATCAAGATCGGACCTGGTGTCACGCGCGCACGCTGGCGCCTGAACGGCGCGGCGGACGTGCGCGGCTGGCTCAACGGCTCGCTGGAGGCGCTGCGCGCTGGCTGAGCGCCCTACGCAGGCATGGACGCCTGCGAGGTGCGGCGCGCGCGCAGCGTGGCGGCATTCGCCATCAGATAGCCCAGCAACAGCGTGAAGCAGCCGAGCACGAAGATCTTGTTGACGAACCAGTTGGTGCGGAAGATCGTCCACTCCGGTGCCGAGAGGAACAGCACGAATTTGCTGACCACGATGACGATCTCGGCCACCGCGACGATGGTGGCCAGCGCGTAGCTGTAGCGCTGCCAGTTCAGCAGCGCCCATCCCACCCACACGTGCACCACCGGCCAGAAATCCAGGTAGACGTACGATGTCGGCGGCTCGCCGCGCGAGAGCGCGTAGCCGATGGGGAAGAGATACTTGATGACGACCGTCCAGGCCGCCAGGATGAACAGGAAGTGGGCGAAGAAGCGCAGCATCGCTATCCCTCCGATCGGTGGCGCAGCGTGCGAAAGGTGATCGAGTGGCGCAGCCCCGGCGTCGACGGTATCGCGTGTTCCCAGGCCCAGCGCGCCTCGCCACGCAGCACGTACATCGAGCGCGGCGCCAGCTGAAGATTGACGCGCGGTCCGTTGCGCCCCGCGGGCGCAGGATAGGGTCGAAGGCGCATGAGACAGCCGCATCCCAGCGAGACGCCGGCGATGACTCCAAAAGCGCCCACGTCCCGATGCCAGCCCAGCGCCGCACCCGTCGAGTATTCGGTGATCAGCGCATGCGCGAATCGTTCCTCGTCCACCTGGATCAGGTGCGCCACACGCGCGCGCAGCGAACGCAGGAACGCTGGAATCGGGGATGCATCCACCACGCGATTCCCCTCGAAGTCGAACATGACGCCGAATCCGGCGGTTCGGCGTTGCGCGGTGTAAGCCTTGTAGCGTGCATGCTGCATGGCCACACCGGCGATGGACTGGAGCAGACCGGCTTCCTCCTCGACGTCGAGAAAATCCTCGACGTAGCGCATGCCCGCCGGCAGTTCGGTCCGCGCATCGAGGAGCGATCCTTGCCCTAGCCCATGCATCCCTTCACGCCAGTCGCTGCGCCGCGTCGCGGGTGAAGCTGGCGATCGGGATGCGGGCCGGACACGCGTGCATGCAGGACTGGTGCGCACAGGTCAGGCAGACCGCCGCCGGCGCACCCAGCGCGGCGTACTCGCTGCGCGCTAGCTCCGGGCGGCGGTAATCCACGTCGTACATCCGGGTGCGCAGCACCTCGGCGATGGCGACATGCTCCGGACAGCTCTCGGCACAGGCGTTACAGCCGCTCTGGCAGTAGCTCGCAGCCTGTATCTGCGCGTAGCGTTCCAGCAGTTGCACATCGCCCTGCTTGACCGCGGTATCGCCGGACGCGCGCAGATACTCGTCGACTTCCGCCTTGCTCGTCATCGAGATCAGCAGCGCGTCGGCATAGCCGCCGGAGAGCACCCAGCGGAATGCGGCGTTGGAGAACGTGGACCCGGGACGTTCGTACGGACGTATGTCGTTCAGCCGCGCGCCCATCAGCGTCTTCATCGCCAGGACGCCGATGCCCTTCTCCTTGGCCTTCTTCAGGCGCGGCGGCAGATCGCTCTGGATCGCGGCCCAGTGGAATGTGTGGCGCAGCCGGGCGGTGAAGCTCGGATCCTGCGCGAAGTTGTAGGCCACCAGGATCACGTCCGCGAGATCGTGCTCGATCGTGTAGTCGAGGCACTTCACCAGGTCGCTGCCGTGGCCGGACATCCCGCGGAAGCGGATCTTTCCCTGCTGCTTCGCCTGCTCGGTGAAGGCCCACCACTCCTCGTTCTGCATGCGCTCGACATCGTCCACCGCATGATTGAAATAGATGTCGAGGTAGTCGGTGCCCAGTCGCTTCAGACTGTTCTCCAGGGATCGCATCATGTCGCCACGACGCGCCGACGCCGAAGCCCGCGTCTTGCTCGTGAGAATCACCTTGTCGCGCTTTCCCTGCAGCGCCTCGCCGATGGCCTCCTCCGCGAATCCGCCGTGATAGCTCTCCGCGCTGTCGAACAGATTCACGCCGCGCTCGAAGGCATGGCGCACGACGCTCGTGTCGGAGGTGCTGGCCGAGCCGAACGAGATGTCGGACACCTTCAATCCGGTGCGGCCCAGGGTCACGTAACGGCGGATGCGAGGCTCGGCCTGCTGCGACTGGGCGGCACCCGACACGCCCGGCGCGACGCCAGTACCCAATGCGACTCCGGCACCCAACGCGATGAATTCCCGACGACCGACCATAGGCGACCTCCCGATTCAACCCCTGTGCACGGGAAGGCCCAGTTGCGACCACAGCAGCATGCCGCCGCGCAGATTGGCGTAGCGCTCGAAACCGGCGCCGCGCAGCATCACGGTCGCCTGGCCCGAGCGCATGCCCGCGTGGCACACCGCCACCACCGGCCTGTCCCTCGGGATCTCCGACAGTCGCGCCTTGAGCTCGTTCAATGGAATCGACTGGCAACCCTCGATGAAGCCGAGCGACTCGTGCATCTCCTGAGGCTGACGCACGTCCAGCACGTGCACCTCGCCCAGATGCTGCGCCACCCACTCCGGCTCGATCTCGAGCAGGCCGGCGTAGGTCTGGCGCACCGGACCCCACTCCGCCGGGCGAGGCATCCGTCCATCCTCGGGACGCCCGCAGCGCAGGTTCGCCGGCAGCGCCTGGTCGATCTGCTTGGGATGCGGCAGGTTCAGGTTTTCCATGAAGCCGACGAAGTCGCGCTCATCGGCGCTCCCGCCGATGCGCGGGTTGTGCGCCTTCTCCTCGCCCACCGTCGACATGGTGCGGCCGCTGTAGTCGTGCCCCGGATAGATCGAGCAGGTATCGGGCAGCGTGAAGATCTGGCCGATGATGGAGCGGTACAGCGTCCGCGCATTGCCCTGCTGGAAGTCGCAGCGGCCTGCCCCGCGGATGAGCAGCGCATCGCCGGTGAAGGCCATGCTGCGATCGTCCATCACATAGGTGACGCAGCCGTCCGTGTGCCCGGGCGTGGCCCGCACCTCGAGCGTGCGCGCGCCGAACGCGACGCGATCGCCGTGATCGAGCGGCAGGTCTGCGCAGCTGATGGCCGCGCCATAGCGCTTGGAGATGCCGTAGCGGCAGCGGGTCGCCTGTTGCATCAGCCAGGCGCCGGTCACGTGGTCGGCGTGGCAATGGGTATCGAGCACCGTACCCAGCGTGAGGCCGAGTTCGTCGAGCAGTGCCTTGTCCCGCAGGTGCTGTTCGTAGACGGTGTCGATGAGGACCGCCTCGCGCGTGCGCGCATCGGCCAGCAGATAGGTGTAGGTGGACGAGGCGGCGTCGTACAACTGCCGGAAGATCAGGTCGGTGCCCATGCGTATCCCTGCCGTGGTGACTGGGCCGATTATCGCCGCATGCGGCAACCCGCGTCGAACGCTAGGCGCCGGTCTCCCTTCCGGGCAGGCGCCGCAGCCGGCGCAGGGCCGGCAGGCGGAAGGATGCCATCGAGCGCGTTCGCAGGGCCCCGGCGAGCCGGCCGCGCGCCGGCGTCACCCTGGCGCGCAGCGACATCCCGCTTCGGACGCTGGAGGCGCGCAGCGTCCGCGGAGGCAGCACGCGCCGCTCAGGCGGCCGTGGCGAGCGCGCGCAGCGGCGAGGCCTGCACCACGCAATCGCGACCCGTGCGCTTGGCTTCGTACAGTGCGCGGTCGGCCGCCTCGATCAGATCCTCCGGGGTGAGGCACTGATCGGGACTGACCGTGGCCAGGCCGACACTCACCGTGACGGCGGGCATCTGGCCGTGATCGGCATGGGCAGTCAGCTCGCGCACGGCCTCGCACAGGAACTCGGCGCGCTCGCGCCCTCCCTGGCGATCGAGCCCGGTGGTCAGCGCCACGAATTCGTCGCCGCCGTAGCGCGCCACCAGATCCGCCCCGCGCGCAAAGCAGCGACGCAGTGCATCGGCCACCAGGCGGATGCGCTGGTCACCGGCGGGGTGCCCGTGGCCGTCGTTGAAGCGCTTGAAGTGGTCGATGTCGATCATGAACAGGCTCAGCGGCAGGCGATCGCGCCGTGCCCGGTTCCACTCGCGCACCAGCTGCTCGGTGAAATGCCGGCGGTTGAACAGACCGGTCAGTCCGTCCTTGAGCGCCAATTTCTCCAGCATCTGCTGGCTGCGCTCCAGTTCGCGCTGCCGTTCGAGCAAACGCTGCTCGGCCTGCACCGCATGCGTCACGTCCACCAGCGTGCCCGCCACGTGCGTCAGCACGCCCGACCCGTCACGCATGGGCGCGAGGCCGAGCTGATTCCAGAACAGGCTGCCATCGCGGCGGTAGTTGCGCACGGTCGCCACACAGCCGTGGCCGGATCGCAACGCGTCGCGCACCAGTTCGAGACCCGGCTGGGCGATGTCGTCGCGATGCAGGAAGCGGCAGTTGCGCCCGATTGCCTCGCCGGCGCTGTAGCCGGTGATGCGCTCGAATGCCGGATTCACATAGATCAGTGGCCAGTCGGGCGCCTGGGCATCGGCAATCACCAGCCCCTCCGTGGCCGCCGCAACCGCCCGCTGCAGGAGATCCGATATCACGTCGCTTTTCATGGCATCCCTCAGCAAGCGC
>JAEZCG010000010.1 GCA_023430065.1 Pseudomonadota bacterium
TTGCAGTGCTTCGTGTCTTCGTGCCTGCGTGGTAATCGGTTGTATATACTCGCGCCATGAACGATCTCGACCTCGAAGCCGCCACGGAATCGATCTGGCACGCGATGCAGCGCGGCCTCCACCATCCGGCCGAATGGGCCCATCGCCTGTCGATGGACGACGGGTACCGCATCCAGCTCGGGGTCCTGCAGCGGCTCATCGCGCGCGGCGGGCGGCAGGCGGGATGGAAGGTGGGCCTCACTGCCGCGGCCATGCGCACGCAGATGAAGGTGCATGAGCCCTGCTTCGGCTTCCTGCTGGAGAGCGGCAACAAGCCGTCCGGGCATGCGTTCGAGTACGCGAAGCTGATCCGGCCCGGGTTCGAGAACGAACTCTGTCTGACCATCGGAAAGCCCTTGCGCGGGCCGGGCGTGACCTTCGAGCAGGCGCGCGACGCGATCCGCGCCGTCGCGCCCTCGCTGGAAATCATCGAGACGCGCGGCGACTTTGCCGCCGACCTGCCGCTCACCATGGCGGACAATGCGCAGCAGAAGGCGTTCGTCACCGGCGCGCCGATGCCACTCGACGGACGCGATCTGTCGCAGGCGATGGTGTCCGTCTATCTGGACGACGCGCGGCTGGTCGAGGCGAGCGGTGCGGAAGTCATGGGCAACCCGATCAACTCGATCGTCTGGCTGGCAAACAAGCTCGCTGATTTCGGCCGGTCGCTCGAACCCGGCCAGCGTGTCATCTCGGGATCGTTCACCCGCCAGTTCCTGCTCGACAAGCCGGCGCGCGTGCGCGCGGTATTCGAGCCGTTCGGCACGGTGGAAGCCTCCTTCGTGTAGCAACCTCCTCACGGAAATCACCCTCATGCGTCCTGCCCTGCTCTCCACCGTGCTGGTCGCCGCGCTGATGCTCGCGGCCTGCGCCGGGCCGTCCCGGGTTCTGATCGGCACGCCGCGCCCACCCATCGATCCGTCTCAGGTGCAGGTGTACGGCAAGGTTCCCGAGAACGCGGAGCAGATCGCGATCGTCGAGGCGGCCGGCAGTGCGTTCACCATCGGCTCCCAGGCGCGCACCGACGCGTTGATCGAAAAGCTTCGCGCCGAGGCGGCGCAGGTCGGGGCGAACGGCATCGTCCTGCGCGAGATGGGCGACAGCGGTGGGGCATCGGTGGGCGCGGGCACCGGCACGACCATCGGCGCGGGCGGCATCGGCGTGGGTATCTCCGCGCCGCTCACGCGCAAGCGTGGCAGTGCGATGGCGATCTACGTGCCGGAGCCGCAGTAGCATCCGCGAAGCAGGTTCCAAGCGAAGGTCATTCGATGCAAGTCTTCCGTTGTGCCGACGTGCTCGCCGGCCGTGCACCGCACGATGTTCCGGTTACCATCCAGGGCTGGGTACGCACCCGCCGTGATTCCAAGGCAGGCATTTCCTTCGTCAACGTATCGGATGGGTCCGGCTTCCACCCGGTGCAGGTGGTGGCACCGAACACGTTGCCCAACTACGCCGACGAGGTGCTGCGCCTGACTGCCGGCTGCTCGGTCGAGGCGACGGGCACCATCGTCCCCTCGCCCGCCAAGGGACAGCCGTTCGAGATGCAGGCCAGCGCCATCCGGGTCATCGGCTGGGTGGACGACCCCGACTCCTATCCGATTCAGCCCAAGCCGCACTCCTTCGAGTTCCTGCGCGAGGTGGCGCACCTTCGCCCGCGGACCAACGTGATCGGTGCGGTCACGCGCGTTCGCCACACGCTCGCGCAGGCCATCCACCGCTTCTTCCACGATCGAGGATTCTTCTGGATCAATACCCCGATCATCACCTCGTCCGACGCGGAGGGGGCCGGGGCGCTGTTTCGCGTGTCCACGCTCGATCTCGCGAACCTGCCGCGCACGCCGGCGGGCAAGGTGGATTTCACGCAGGACTTTTTCGGACGCGAGGCCTTCCTCACCGTCTCCGGCCAGCTCAATGTCGAAAGCTATTGCATGGCCATGTCGAAGGTATACACGTTCGGACCGACCTTCCGTGCGGAGAATTCGAATACCAGCCGCCACCTGGCCGAGTTCTGGATGATCGAACCGGAGATTGCCTTCGCGACGCTGACGGAGGACGCCGAGTTGGCCGAGGCGCTGCTCAAGTCCATCTTCGCCACGGTGCTCGAGGAACGCGCCGACGACATGGCCTTCTTCGAGGAGCGTGTCGAGAAAGGCGTCATCGCCAAGCTGCGCAACATCGTGGACACACCATTCGTGCGCATGGATTACACGGAGGCGATCGCCATTCTGGAACGCTCGAAGCAGACCTTCGAGTTTCCCGTGCACTGGGGCATGGACCTGCAATCCGAACACGAGCGCTATCTGTCCGAACAGCACGTGCATGGCCCGCTCATCCTGATGAACTACCCGAAGCAGATCAAGGCGTTCTACATGCGCCTGAACGACGACGGTCGAACGGTGGCAGCGATGGACGTGTTGGCCCCGGGAATCGGCGAGATCATCGGCGGCAGCCAGCGGGAGGAGCGCCTCGACGTGCTGGATGCACGCATGACCGAGGCCGGCCTCGATCCCCACCACTACGACTGGTACCGCGACCTGCGCCGCTACGGAACCGTGCCGCACGCCGGATTCGGGCTCGGATTCGAACGCACCGTCGTGTACGGCACCGGGCTGGGCAACGTGCGTGACGCCATTCCCTTCCCGCGCACCCCGGGCAATGCCCGCTACTGAGACGGCGGCGGCGCAGCAACGCCGCAACCGCCTCGCCGATCTGTCCGTCTCGGCCGTCATCGCGGGATTCGTCACCGTCCTGGTCGGCTTCACCAGTTCGGCCGTGATCGTGTTCCAGGCAGCCCAGGCGCTCGGGGCCGGTCCGCGCGAGATCGGCTCCTGGATGTGGGCGCTCGGCTTGGGCATGGGGTTCACGTGCATCGGCCTGTCGCTGCGCTATCGCAAGCCGGTGGTGACGGCGTGGTCCACGCCCGGGGCAGCGCTGCTGGTGACCAGCGTCGCCGGACTGGGCATGTCCGACGCGGTCGGCGCCTTCATGGTCTCGGCGGCGCTGATCACACTGTTCGGCGTCACCGGCTGGTTCGAGCGCGCGATCTCCCGCATTCCGGTGCCGCTTGCCTCGGCCATGCTGGCCGGCGTCCTGCTGCGCTTCGGCATGGATACCTACACGGCGATGAAGGCGCAGTTCGTCTTGGTGTTCGCCATGTTCGCGGTGTATCTGGCCGGCCGGCGCTTCTGGCCGCGCTATGCGGTGCCGGCGGTGCTGGTGCTGGGTATCGGCGTGGCCGGGCTCCAGGGGCAGCTGCATGTGGCCGATGTACCGCTGCAGTGGGCGGAGCCGGTGTTCATCGCACCAACCTTCTCGTGGGCCGCCCTGATCGGCGTCGCGATCCCGCTGTTCGCCGTGACCATGGCCTCCCAGAATGTGCCGGGCGTCGCGGTGATGCGCGCCTCCGGCTACGACACGCCGGTGTCGCCGCTGATCGCGTGGACCGGTGCCGCGACCTTGGTCCTCGCACCCTTCGGCGCCTACGCGCTCAACCTGGCGGCGATCACCGCGGCGATCTGCATGGGCCGCGAGGCGCACGAGGACAGTGCACGCCGCTACACCGCCGCGGTGGCGGCGGGTGTCTTCTATGTCGTGCTGGGCCTGTTCGGCGCCACTATCGGCGCCCTGATGGCGGCCTTTCCGAAGGAACTGGTGCTGGCGCTCGCCGGCCTTGCGCTGATCAACACCATCGGAGGCGGGCTGGCAGCGGCCACGCGCGACGAATCCCAGCGCGAGGCGGCACTGATCACCTTCCTGATCACCGCTTCGGGCGCTTCCCTGTTCGGCATCGGCTCAGCGTTCTGGGGTCTGGTCGGCGGGGTCGCCGCCCTGATCGTGCTGACCTGGGGAAGGCGGTCAGGAAGCAAGTAGGCCGCAGCCCCATCGGTGACGCAGCGCGGCCTGTTCCGCTACTCCTGGCCGGCCTGCGCGGCGCGAGTGCGTGCTTCGCGCTCCCGCGCCTGCTCGGCGATGCGATCGAAGCAGGCTTGCAGGAAGTCGTTCTCGTGCGATTGCGGTACACCCGGTTCATCGAACACGCGTTCCGCGTGCGCGAGCAGGAAACGCTCGTCCGTCTCGTCCTGGGCGAACCAACGCAGCTCGGGTGGAAAGGCGCGTATCGCCTGGAAATCGCCGTGCATGCGCCCGATGAAATCGTCGCGCGAGATGCCGTAGTCCCGCGACAGCGCGGCGTTGCGAATAAAGTCGCCGCCCTGCGTGCACTCGTCGATGCTGAGGTCGTGAGCGTGGACGCTCGCGACACCCATTCCCATCAGTGCCGCCACCAGCAGTTGCTTGCGCATGACACCTCTCCTTTTGCGAAGGGCGCTACAGTGATTTTCGTCTGCCAGGCGAGACTGCTCGAGTGCCGATGCGTCCCGCTCGGCCACCACGTTAGCACCCGCCGTGCCTCGCGTGGGATCGTGCGCCGCAGCACACGCGCGCCTTGGAGTGCGCGCACGAGGCTCCTATACTGGTCGGCAAGGCGACCGCTTTCCAGTACAACCCACGGAGGACACCATGGGAAGTATTTCCCCGGAGGAGATCCGCACGCTCGCGCTCGTCGGGCACGCGGGCAGCGGAAAGACCACGCTTGCCGAGGCATTGCTGCACCGTGCCGGCGCCCTCGCCAGTCCGGGCGCGGTGCAGCGCGGCAACACGGTGTGCGACTTCGACCCGCTGGAGAAGGAGCACCAGCACTCGCTCTACTCGGCCGTCGCGCACTTCAGCCACGGCGGTGCGCGCGTCCACATGATCGATACCCCCGGTTATCCGGACTTCGTCGGCCAGGCCTTGAGCAGTCTGGAAGCCGTCGAGACCGCGGTCATCGTGGTCAATGCGCAGAACGGCATCGAGCTGACCACCAGCCGCATGATGAACTGGGCGCAGGAGCGCGGACTGTGCCGCATCGTCGTCATCAACAAGATCGATGCCGAGAATGTGGACCTTCCCGGCCTCGTCGCACAGATGCAGGAGGCATTCGGCAAGGAGTGCCTGCCGATCAATCTTCCCGCAGGCGGCGGCAGCCAGGTGGTCGATTGCTTCTTCAATCCCGGCGGCGACGGCGTGGATTCGGATTTCTCCTCCGTGGCCCAGACGCACCGCGCCCTGATCGACCAGGTGGTCGAGGTGAACGAGTCGTTCATGAACCGCTACCTCGAACAGGGAGACATCGAGGCCGTCGAACTGCACGAACCGTTCGAGCAGTCGCTGCGCGAAGGTCATCTGGTTCCGATCTGCTTCGTGTCGGCGCGCACGGGAGCGGGCGTGCCGGAACTGCTGGACGTCGTGGAACATCTGCTGCCCACTCCCGCGGAAGGCAATCCACCGCAGTTCCTCAAGGGCGAGGGGGCGCGGGCGCAGCCCTTCGAGATCCATCCCGATCCGTCGCAGCACGTGGTCGCGCACGTGTTCAAGCTCAGCATCGATCCGTTCGTCGGCAAGCTCGGCGTGTTTCGCGTGCATCAGGGCACGGTCACGCGCGACAGCCAGCTTTTCGTCGGTGACGGGCGCAAGCCAATCCGCGTCGGACAGCTGTTGATGCTGCGCGGCAAGGATTACGTGCCGGTGGACCGCTGCCTGCCGGGCGATATCGGCGCGATTCCAAAGGTCGACGAGCTGACCTTCGATTGCGTGCTGCATGACTCGCACGACGAGGATCACATCCATCTGGTACCGGCACCGTTCCCCACGCCGATCTTCGGTCTCGCGGTGGAGGCGACCAAGCGCGGTGACGAGCAGCGGCTGTGGGAAGTGATGCACAGGCTGGCCGGCGAGGATCCATGCCTGCAGATCGAGCACATCGCGACCACCAACGAGACCGTGGTGCACGGGCTGGGCGAGTTGCACCTGCGTGTCCTGCTGCAGAAGCTCGCCTCGCAGTACAAGCTGGAGGTCAAGACACACCCGCCGCGCATCGCGTACCGCGAAACGATCACTGCCCCGGCAGAAGGGCATTGCCGCCACAAGAAGCAGACCGGCGGTGCCGGTCAGTTCGGCGAGGTGTTCTTGCGCGTCGAACCGCTCGAGCGTGGCAAGGGGTTCGAGTTCGTCGATGCAGTCAAGGGAGGCGTCATCCCGGGACAATACATCCCGGCCGTGGAGAAAGGCGTGCAGCAGGTGCTGCAAAGTGGCGCCATCGCCGGCTACCCGCTCCAGGACGTGCGCGTAACGGTGTACGACGGCAAGTCGCACCCGGTGGATTCGAAGGAAGTGGCATTCGTGGCAGCCGGACGCAAGGCGTTCCTCGACGCGGTCACGAAGGCGCGCCCGATCGTGCTGGAGCCCATTGTCAACATTCAGGTGAACGTGCCGGAGGCGAACATCGGCGACGTGACCGGCGATCTGTCGGCAAAGCGCGGACACGTTGCGGGTACCCAGACGCTGCCCGGCGGGTTGACCGGTGTGCTGGGCCAGGTACCGCTATCGGAATTGAATGGCTACGGCTCCCGGCTCAAGTCGTACAGCGGGGGACAGGGTTCGTTCAGCGTCGAATTCAGCCACTACGAGCCGGTGCCGCCGAACGTGCAGCAGCAACTGGTGGCGGAGCACAAGGTGCCGGTGCACGAGGAGTAGAGGGTCGATCGACGAGGACAGCGAGAATCGCTCGCCCTTCGGCTCGAGATGACACCGAGGTGTGCTACCCCAATCGGGGTCATTCCGAGCGTAGCGCAAGCGCGGCGAGGAATCCCCGGGGTGGACACTGCAGAGCGAGGATCCCTCGCCTTCGGCTCGGGATGACACGGGGTGGCTACCCGATCGGTGTCATTCCGAGCGTAGCGCAAGCGCAGCGTATCCTCGGGGTGGACAACTGCAGAGCGAGGATCCCTCGCCTTCGGCTCGGGATGACACCGAGGCGACGCGCGCGAGCGAGTCCTCTCGCGGCGGCCGCCTCCACCGTCCCTACGCCAGCACCACGTCGGCCTGCACCGTCCCGGCCCGCTCGTGGCGCGCGGTCAGGCGCACGGTCGCTCCCCGCGTACCGCGCACCACCCATT
>JAEZCG010000020.1 GCA_023430065.1 Pseudomonadota bacterium
CCCGGGCCGGGCGGCGCCGGCGCGCCTCCGAGCGTTTACGCCCGGTAATGTCGGTGGCGATGCCGCAGATGGCATAGGGATCGCCGGCACCGTTGAGCAGCGGAAACTTGATCGCGAGATAGGTGCACGGCTGCCCGTTGACGATCAACGCCTCCTCGATCTCCTGGGCTGCACGCAGCTGGAACACGCGTCGGTCGTCTGCACGCAGCTGCGCCGCGATCTGCGGCGGGAACAGATCGACGTCATGCGCCCCGTGCAGTTCCTCCTGCGTGCGGCTGAACATCTCGCAGAAACGGCGGTTGACGAACAGGTACTTGCCGTCCGGGTCCTTGATGAACACCACTGCCGAGGTGTTCTCGAGCACCTGACGCAAGCGCTCCTCGCTGTCGCTCAGCGCCTGCTCCGCTTCGCGCAGCCGCGAGATGTTGCGGATGCGTGCGACGATGCGCGGCGCGCCGTCGAGCTGTATGGCCTCGAACTGCACGATCGCCTCGAACGGCGCGCCGTCGGCGGCGAGCAGCTGCGACAGCATGCTCTGCGGCAGGTCGGCGAGCGCGGCGCGCGCCGCCTGGTGCATGGCTGCCACCGAATCGGTGCCGCCGATCTGTGTGGCGGGGAGAAAGTCGGCCGCGCGTCGGGCCGGCATCGAGGCGCGCGAGCAGCGGAACAGCGTAGCCGCCGCCTCGTTGCAGGCCTCGAAATTCAGGTCGGTATCCAGGATGACGACGGCCTTCGACGTCGAGGCCATCAGGTGCTCGTACTCCGGGTCGTTTCGGCTGAACTGGCGCATGGCGGTAAGCGAGGCGTTGGATGATTCCAGTCTATGCGTCGTTCGTGCCGAGGTCAGCCCCAGTTACCCGACTGAAACAATCGAAACGGCGGCGTTACTACAGCTCACCGCACGGGCTTCGGAAATGCCATCCGGGGGTCATCCCGAACCCGTGCCCGGGTGTCCCGAACCGATCCCGGGTGTCATCCCGAGCCGCCCGCCACGGCGTCATCCCGAACCGCCCCCATGGTTGCATCCCGAGCCGCCCCCCACGGGGTCAGCCCGAGCCGCAGGCGAGGGAACCTCGCCTTGGCGCGATATCCGTACGACGAACGGGTCGGCTAGGTCCGCCCCGGAACGAACATGTATCCCGCCCCGCGCACGGTGCGGATCACCTGCGGGCGGTCCGCGTCGTCCTCGATCTTCTTGCGCAGCCGGGCGATGCGGATGTCGATGCTGCGGTCGAACGGCTCCCACTCGCGATTGCGGGTGAGCGTCAGGAGCCGGTCGCGCGTGAGCACCTGCTGCGGATGCTCGGTAAACACCTGAAGCAGGTCGAACTCCATGCTCGTAATGGGGATCTCGCGCCCGTCCGCCGCGAACAGCTGGTGCGTGTCGAGGTCGAGCGCGCAGGTTCCGACCGGCACGCGCCGGCGCGGTGCGCTCGGGGAAGGCGGCTCCGAACCCTCCGGTGCAGAGGCCTGAAGCCGGCGCAGCACGCTGCGGACACGCGCCCGCAGTTCGCGCGGATCGAAGGGTTTGGTGACGTAATCGTCGGCACCGACCTCGAGCCCGACCACCCGATCTACCACGTCACCCGATCCGGTCACCATGATGATTCCGACGTCGTAGCGGGAGCGAAGCTGACGCGCCAGCGTCAGGCCGTCCTCGCCCGGCATGTTGATGTCGAGCAGCACGAGATCGGGCAGCGCGCGCGCCATGGCCTCGCGCATGGCCTCGCCGGATTCGGCCTCGCTCACCTCATAGCCGTGGGTGGACAGGTACTCGGCGATCAGGCCCCGAACGGCCGGATCGTCGTCGACGACGAGAACGTGTTCGCTGATAGGCATTGCAGGGTCTCCGGCCGGGAAACACCGGCGCTCGCGCGGGCAAGCGACAAGTATAGACCCCGCACTTCGCCTTTCGCACGCGCTGTTACATACGGAAACAAAGTTGTTTCCCGCATGACAACGGGCAAATACATGCGCTGCGTAGCCTTGTCGACGTGACGGACCGCCCGAGTCCGCCGCCTGACAAGGAGGAGTTCACATGTACGCACAGCTCAACGAGGACGCGCTGCTCGGTGCCGAAGCGGCCGTTTCTCTCGACATCGACGACTTCGGCCCCGAACCCGGCGAGTGGGAGATCGACCGGCACGACCTGCTGGAAGCGGCGGAGCGAGAGGCGTGGTCCCGCCACGCCACCCGCGCCGCGGGCTTCGCCACGGCGGCTGCGGAGGACGACTACGGTTCGAGCGCGCTCACCGAGGCCGTGCGCCGCGTCATGGATATGAGCTGGGACTGATTCCTTTCCCGACCCGGTCAATGAAGCAATAGGAGGCTCGCATGAAACTTCTGCAACGCAGCACCGCATTTGCCTATGGCGTGTTTGCCTATGCCGTGTTCCTCGTCACCGCCTTGTACGCAATCGGCTTCATCGGCGGTTTCCTGACCCCCACCACGCTGGACGGCGGGGCGACCGTTCCGTTCTGGCAGGCGCTGTTGACCAATACCCTGCTGCTCGGCCTGTTCGCCGTGCAGCACAGCGTGATGGCACGCCCGGCATTCAAGCGCTGGTGGACGCGCTTCGTGCCCGAACCGGTCGAGCGCAGCACGTACGTGCTGTTCTCCAGCGTGGCGCTGCTGCTGCTGTTCGCGTTCTGGCAGCCGATGGGCGGGGTGGTATGGAACGTGGAGGACATGACCGGCCGGGTGGTCCTGTACGCTCTCTACGCCTTCGGCTGGGCGCTGGTCTTCGCCACCACCTTCCTCATCAACCACTTCGACCTGTTCGGTCTGCGTCAGGTCTGGCTGCATCTGCGCGGCCGCCCGTACACCCATCTGCGTTTCGTCACGCCCGGGCCGTACCGCATGGTGCGCCACCCGCTGTATGTCGGATGGCTGTTCGCCTTCTGGGCGACGCCCACCATGACCGTCGCGCACCTGGTGTTTGCGCTGGCGACCACAGCGTACATCCTGATCGCGATCCAGTTCGAGGAGCGTGACCTGGTTGCGGCGCATGGCGACGACTACCGGCTGTATCGCGCCCGTGTACCGATGCTGGTGCCGCGCCTGTTCGGCCGCACGCGGACGCGCGCCAGCGTGTAGCGCGCTCGATTACAAACGGATACGCATTGTTTCGAACGCGACATCGCGCCGATACCGCAGCCCCGTAGAGTGATCACCGTGACGACGCAACCAGGAGGAATCGCCATGAAACTCACCGAAGCACTCGTGCTGGTCCTCAGCATCCTGGCATCCGTGGTCTTCGCGGCCGATGTCTTCACCTGGCCCGCGGACCAACTGCAAACGAGGGCGCTTGCCGTGCGCGATTACAGCTGCACGGTGGTGCAGGGCGAGGTCGTCTGCGACCGAGACCGCACCATGATCGCCGTTCGCTGATTCCACTTCGACTGAAAAGGAGCCCCGCCATGAACGCCACGACCGCCGTCTTCTTCATCGCAGCTGCAATCGCCTCGGCCAGCGCCTTTGCCGGCGAGCGCGCCGGACGCGACAGCGTCTACGCCAAGCCCGGGCTGACGTTGAGCGCACCGACCAACACTGCGCGTGCGGCCGTCGACCGCAACGGGCGCAGCAGCATCTACGCCAAGGATCTCACCATCCGTCCGCGCAGCCAGGCGCAGTACGCGCGCGTGATCGAGAAGGCCGGACGCGCCTAGGCAACACGTACTTCCTCCCCCTCCTTCGGCCCGCTTCGGCGGGCTTTCTTTTTTCTGCTTCGCCGAATCGTTTCCTGCCGCGTGTGAATCGCGCCTACACCGCCTCCTGCTCATTCGCCCGCAACGCCGCCAGCACCGCCTCGGGCAATGGCGCCAGCGCTTCCACCTCGTCGTCTGCATCGAACGCCGGCGAGCGTGTGCTGGACCACTGCACCATTTCCATGCGGCCATCGAGGTGCTCGAGGATGGCCGTGCAACTGTCCACCCAGTCCCCGCAGTTGACATAGGTGATGCCGTTCACTTCCCGGATTGCGGCGGCGTGGATGTGGCCGCAGATGGCGCCGTCGAGTCCGCTTTCCTTGACGCGGCGTGCCACGGATTCCTCGAAGTCGCAGATGAAGTTCACTGCGGTCTTCACCTTTCTCTTCGCGTAGCCGGCGAGGGACCAGTAGCCGTTTACCCCCAGACGGCGCCTTAGCGCCGAGATCAGCACGTTCACACGCACCAGGAACGCATAGCTGTGGTCGCCGAGGACGGCGAGCCAGCGATGGTACTTGGTCACGACGTCGAACTCGTCCCCGTGCAGCACCAGGTAGCGGCGGCCGTCTGCACCCATGTGTTCGTAGTTCCGATACAGACGGATGTTGCCGAAGGAGGAATCGACGTAGTCGCGCAGCGCCTCGTCGTGGTTGCCGGGCACGAAGATCACCTTTACCCCGGCGCGTGCCCGCTTGAGCACCTTCTGGACGACCGTGTTCATCGCTGAGGTCCAGTACACGCCCCGGCGCCCCATCGCCCAGAAGTCGACGATGTCGCCGACCAGAAACAAGTACTCGCTCTCGTGCTGCTTCAGGAAGGAGAGGAGACGCTCCGCCTGGCAGGCTCGGGTGCCGAGGTGGATGTCCGACAGGAAGATGCTGCGTACACGTGTCATGTGCGCAGCGTAGGGGTCCCACGTTACGTGCGAATGACACCCTGGCGGGATGTCACGGAATCGTCCTCCGTCTGTCACGTGCGCGCAACGCGGCATGGCTACCGTGGCGCATCATGAGAATCCTGATCGTGACCGACGCCTGGGAGCCCCAGGTCAATGGCGTGGTGCGCACGCTCAAGTCCACGCGGCGCGAGCTCGAGGCGATGGGGCACGAGGTGGATGTCGTCACCCCGCTCGAGTTCCGTACCCTGCCGTGCCCGACCTACCCGGACATCCGGCTTTCGCTGATGCCGCGCGCCAAGCTCGCGCGCCGCATTCGCGACTGCGATCCCGACGCCTTGCACATCGCGACCGAGGGCCCGCTTGGCATGGCTGCGCGCTCCTATGCGCTGCACACCGGCATGCCGTTCACCACGGCCTATCACACGCGCTTCCCGGAGTACGTGAAGGCGCGCTTCGCGGTGCCGCTATCGTGGACATACGCTTTCCTGCGCTGGTTTCACGGCCCCTCGCGGGCCGTCATGGCCCCCACCCCGGTCGTGGTTCGGGACCTCCAGCAGTGGGGAATCGGAAATGTCGTGCAGTGGACGCGGGGAGTCGACCTCGACGTGTTCCAGTACCGTCGGGCCCACCGGCTGAAGACCGATCCGCCGATCTTTCTCTATGTCGGGCGGGTGGCCGTGGAGAAGAACGTCGAAGCCTTCGTCGAACTGGACCTTCCGGGATCGAAGTGGGTGGTGGGCGACGGTCCCGCGCTCGCCGGCATCCGGGCGCGCCATCCCGCGGTGAACTACCTGGGCGTCCTGAATCAGAGCCAGCTCGCCGAGGTCTACGCCTCCGCAGACGTGTTCGTGTTTCCCTCCAAGACGGATACGTTTGGTCTCGTTCTGCTCGAGGCGATGGCGTGCGGCCTGCCGGTGGCGGCTTATCCCGTCACCGGTCCGCTCGACGTGATCGGCGACTCGGGGGGCGGCGTGATGCACGATGACCTGCGCACCGCCTGCATGCAGGCGCTGAAGATCGACCGTGCCCATGCGCGGTCCGTGGCCGAGCGTTTCAGCTGGCGCAAGGCGACCGAGCAGTTCGAGAGCTACCTCCATCCGCGGACCCGAGCCGGGAACGCACGCTGGGCTGGCTCGCCCAAGGCCGCCTGACCCGGCCCTGGAGATCTGCGGCCGCGCTCAGGTGCGGCCTTCGCCGCGCATTCGCTTCAGGAACAGGATCGCCGCTGCGGGTAGGTGGACCAGCCCCAGCCCGTTCAGGAACGCCAGGATCGCATCGGGACGCGTAAGCGCGAAGCGCGTGCAGTAGGTGCCGAAGCCGACTCCGACCAGGAGCAGCACCCCGCGCGTCACGAGCGTGTTGGCACGTCCCCTGATCTGGCGGGGCAATCGATGGTGCACATAGCCGGCGGCGGTCAGCAGCAAGAGCGCACCGACGGCCAGCAGGAACGTCGTCACGCCTGATTCTCCAGACGCAATCGACCGGTGGGGCGCAGGGTCGGCGCAACGGTTGGATTCATGCTTGTCGCCGAGCAACCGGGGTGCCGCACGGGCGAGGGGAGGGACACACCGCCACGCGCGGGCCGCGTATGGGGCACACTTCCACTGTTTCCGGCACGCCGTGCCGATCGGTCCGCCGGTGCGTTCGACATCGAGCTTCCCCTTAAAGGATTTCACCCGCATGCGCTTCGTCAAGTACGCCCTTCTCGCCGTCGCCGCGGTCGTTCTGCTCGTACTCGTGGCGGTCGCCATCCTTGCCGCCAGCTTCGATCCCAATGACTACCGTCCGCAGATCCTCAAGCTGGTCAAGGAGCGCACCGGCCGCGACCTTGCCATCGGCGACATCGGGCTGAAAGTTTTTCCCAAGATCGGCGCACGCCTGGAGAAGGTGTCGCTGGCCGAGCGCGACGGCAGCGGGGAGTTCGCCGGCGTCGACGCGGCCGAGGTCACCGTCGCACTGCTGCCCCTGCTCTCACGCGAGGTGGTGGTCGACCAGGTGCGCGTCGAGGGCGTCCGGGCGAACCTGGTGAAGCGGGCCGACGGCAGCACCAACTTCGACGATCTGCTCAAGCCGGGCGAGCCGGCCCCAGCGGATACGACGCCCAGCGAGCCGGGGAAGCCGATCCGTTTCGAGGTCGAAGGCATTCGGGTGAGCAATTCCCAGGTGAGCTGGCGGGATGCGACCACCGGCCATGACGTGACGGTGAGCCTCGTGGAGCTGACCACCGGCCGGGTCGTCGAGAACCATCCGGTCGCAATCCACCTGGTGGCCAGCGTGCTCGGCGCGCAGCCCAAGCTCGATCTGCGTACCCGGCTGGACGGGACCCTCGACTTCGATCTGCAGGCGCAGCGTTTCCGCCTCACCGGGCTGGATGCGAACGTGGAGGGCAACGCGGTCGATTTCACGGACATCGCGCTGTCCCTGAAGGGCGATGTCGAATCGCTGGCCGAAGCGCAACGTGTTGCGATGTCCGGACTGCAGCTCGAGGCCCAGGCGAAGCGGGGTGAGGACGCCTACCAGGTCAATGTCACAGCACCGGCGATCGAATCGTCTCCGCAGGCACTGCAGGTCGATCAGCTGAAGCTTACGGCGACAGGAACCGTTGCCGGCATGCAACTCACCGGCAGCACGCTCGAGGTGCCGGCGCTGCGCGTGAACCTGGCCGACACCCGCGTACTGATCGACGGGCTGACGCTCGCGGCGCAGGGGCGCCTGCAGGACGACAACCTGACGCTCGACCTGCGTGCGCCGAAGCTGAACGTCACGCCAGAGCAGGCGAGCGGCGAGTCCGTCGCGCTGGTCGCGAAGCTCCAGGGTCCCCGGCGCAACGGCGACATCAACCTGGACTTCTCCCGCGTGGAGGGCAGTGCCAAGTCGTTGCGCGTCTCGGCCCTCACGCTGAAGGTGGACGCCAAGCTTCAGGACGACGCGATCAAGGGCGAGCTCACCACACCGCTCACCGGCAACCTGGAGGAGAAGGTGTTCGAACTGCCCCGGCTCGCGGGGCGCTTCACGGTGACCAGTCCCGCCATCCCACAGAAGACCGTGCAGGTGCCGATCGATGGTTCCGTTCGAGCAGACCTGGGCAAGGAGCGCATCGCCGCGGATCTGTCGACGCGCTTCGACGAGAGCAACATCAAGGCAAAAGGCGGCATGAGCGGGTTTGAACAGCCCGCGTACGACTTCGACGTCACCATCGACAAGCTCAACGTCGACCGCTACCTGCCGCCCAAGACCGCGCAAGCCGAGGACACCGCGCAGCAGAAGCCTGCACCGGCCGACGCCGAGGAGGAGCCGATCGACCTCTCCGCGCTGAAGCCGCTCGACCTGAAGGGGTCCGTGCGCATCGGCCGGCTGCAGGCCAGCAACGTGAAGGCCGCGAACGTGCGTGTCGACCTGCGTGCAAAGGGTGGCCGGTTGACGGTCGATCCGCTGGCGGCGAACCTGTATCAGGGCACGGCGCGCGGCAGCGCGACCGTCGACGCGAACGCCAACCGCTTCGCGGTGAAGCAGACGCTGAGTGGTGTGCAGATCGGGCCACTGTTGCGCGATGCGGCGGAGAAGGATGTGCTGGAGGGCAAGGGGACGGTGGTGCTCGACGTCGTGACGCAGGGCGCGCGGGTGGACGAACTGAAGCGTGCACTCAACGGGTCGGCCCGCCTGGCGTTGCGCGATGGCGCGGTCAAAGGCG
This sequence comes from Pseudomonadota bacterium, assembly GCA_023430065.1. Taxonomy (GTDB): domain Bacteria; phylum Pseudomonadota; class Gammaproteobacteria; order Burkholderiales; family SHXO01; genus SHXO01. Next base: position 8,297 of record JAEZCG010000020.1, read on the forward strand.
TGGATCTGGCCGGCGCGGTCCGCAGGGTGAAGTCGCTGTTCAATCCCGGTGACGTCGAGGGGAGCGGCAGCGTCAAGGAGAAGACCGACTTCTCCGAGCTGTCCGCGAGCTTCACGATCCGCAACGGCGTGGCGCACAACGAGGACCTCAGCCTGAAGTCTCCCTTCCTGCGCGTGGCCGGCAGTGGCGACGTGAACATCCCGCAGAACGCGATGGACTACGTGGTGAAGACGTCCGTGGTGGCGAGCATGGCCGGGCAGGGCGGCGCGGAGCGGCCGGAGCTGAAGGGGCTGACTGTGCCGGTACGGGTGAGCGGGCCTTTCGACGCGCTCAAGTACAAGGTCGAGTTCAGCCAGATGGTGCGCGGGGCCACCAAGGAGCAGCTCGAGGCTGCGAAGGAGGCCGGACGCGAAGCGCTGCAGGAGGCTGCGCGCGGCAAGCTTCAGGAACTCCTGGGCGGCAAGGACAAGAAGTCGGGCGAGGCGCCCTCGGGCGATGAGACCCAGCAGGAGGCGCCCAAGGCACCCAAGGATCAGCTCAAGGAAACGCTGAGGGGGCTGCTGCGGTAGGCGGAAGCCGCGCTGTACGGCGACCGCAGGGTAAAGCCGGCCTGTTGTCCCGGACGGTGAGGGCATTGTCGTCATTGCCCCCGACCCGATACCCACTCATGTCCGCATTGCAGGAAGACGATCGTGAAGTGAGGCATCGATTATGGACAGCTGCTGCGAAAGCAAGTCCGGCGAACTGGCTCGATTGCGCGGCATTCAGAGCCGGGTGCTCTACCTCGTCCTCACCGTCAACGCCGCGATGTTCCTGCTGGAGTTCACTGCGGGCTGGATCGCCGGCTCGACCGCCCTGCTGGGCGATTCGCTGGACATGTTCGGCGATGCATCCGTCTACGCGATCACGCTGTTCGTGCTGGATCGTGGTGTCCGGGCCCGCGCCGGCGCAGCCCTGCTCAAGGGCGGATTCATGCTGCTGTTCGGCCTGGTGGTGATCGGCGAGGCGCTACGCAGGCTGCTACTCCAGGAAGTGCCTTCCGCCGATTGGATGGGCGCGGTAGGCGCGCTCGCCCTGGTCGCCAATGGCGTGTGCTTCGCGCTGCTGTATCGCCATCGTGCCGATGATCTGAACATGCGCTCGACCTGGCTGTGTTCGCGCAACGACCTGTTCGCCAATGCGAGTGTGATCGTCGCCGCCGCCCTGGTCGCGCTGAGCGGCAGCCTGTGGCCGGACGTACTCGTGGGCCTGGCCATCGCCGCGCTGTTCCTGCACTCCGCCGCGCAAGTGATGCGCGACGCGCAGCGCGAATGGAAGATCAGCGTGCCGCAGCCTTAGCGGCTCGAAAGCTGCTGCGCCGGCGGGGCAGGAGACGCGTCGGCTGCGCATCGCGCGGGCGTGGCAGGCAGCGGTCGAGTCCGGTCGCGATGGGCACGGAGGATCCGCGCCCTGATGCGGCGCGAATCCCCACGTGCCCGGTGCTGCGTACTACTGCTGCCGCCGTTGCATGCCGCGCATGTCTCTGCAGTTATCTGCATCGGGGTCCATGCCCATCATCATGTCGGCGTGGCACATGTCGCGCATCTGCTCGCGCATGTGCTGGTGATGCTGCCGCATCATGCGATGGCGTTCCTGCGGATCCTTGCTGGCCCGCATTCTGTCCAGTTCCATCTGCATCGTCTGCATCCGTTCGTGCATGCGCTGCATGGTCTCCTCCTGGTCCTTGTCGTCGGCCGGCTGCTGCGCCAGCGCTGCACCACTCAGGGCGACCAGAAGAGCCGCCATGGCAAGTTTCGAGATGTTCATACGTCCTCCTAGGTGATAAAGGCTGCACTCGATAACGCCGGACTGGCCCGGCGTCACGGCGGGTCAGTGCTGCCGTAGGGGAGGCGGGTTGGGCTGCTCCAGTACCACGCTCGGTGGCGTGAGTGGCGTCAGGAGAGCGGGAGTCGCGGCAACGACGTCAATCGGTATGCCGGCCGAGGCCGTGGGGAGGACGGCGGCACACGCCAGACGGCACATCGCGCAGTGCGCGCACTGGAACAACGTGCCATGCGCACCACGCTCGCCGAACGGCGTCGCCTGGTCGTTGCGCGC
>JAEZCG010000048.1 GCA_023430065.1 Pseudomonadota bacterium
CCGATGCGCGCGTGCAGGTGAACTTCCGCAGCAGCGGTCTGAAGTGGCTGGCACTGGAGTACGCCAAGCTCACCCCTGCGTAGGCTCGCGGTGCCGGGTCAGGCGCGCTCCGGCCGTGCGGTGAAGATGTCCCGGTAGGCGGTGTAGGCGGTCAGGATCGCCAACGGCACCCAGAACGCGAAGCCGATGAACACGAGCGCCAGGGCCACCAGGAGCAGTGCCGACATCACTGCGCCATAGAGCAGAAACGGCAGGACGTTGACCGCACAGGCACGCATGCTCATCGCCATGGCGCGCCAGGCGGGAACATCGTCGAGCATCACCAGCGCCGGCGCGAACCACATCGCCATGGCCAGCGGAACGAACAGCGCCGCGGCGGCGAGTATCGCAGTGCTGGCCCTGTCCGCGGCCTCCGGTTCGATGCGCTCCGGATGACCTGCCTCGGTCGCCTCCATCACCTGGCGCAGCTCCTCGCCGCCCAGGGACAGGGCCACCCCGCGTACCACGACGCTGCCGACCAGATAGACGCCACCCACTGTGACCAGCGGGGCAGCGTTCTCTCTGAATCCGCGGAACAGGTGCGCGATCTCGATTTCCTGCCCCGCCTCGGTATCGCGCGCCGCCGCCATCAGGCCGGCGAGCAGGATCGGCGTGACCAGATAGAGGAGGTAGCCTCCCAGGACCGGCAGCATGGACAGCGCCACGCCCGCCAACAGCATGATCAGGCTGAGCACGATCCACAGGATCGGATTGCGCCGGAACAGGGTGAAGGCCTCGGCAATCCAGCGCCACCCGCGCGCGAACGGAACCCTCCGGATCAGGGGCACAGCAGTTCGGAGCCCGCCCCGCTGCGGGCGCGGGCGCGATGATGCAAGAGGATGCGGCGAAAACGCTCGGGGTCGTGAGCGTGCGTCAGGTCACCCGGGCGCGGCAGGTGGAAGTCGTACAGCCGCGAGACCCAGAAGCGCAAGGCGCCGGCCTGGAGCATCGCCGGCCAGGCGAGGCGCTCCGCGTCGGTGAATGCACGCACCGCGCGGTACGCGCCGAGCAGCGCGGCAGCGCGCTCTGGATCGACCTCGCAATCGTCGGTGGTGCACCAGTCGTTGAGCGTGATCGCCACGTCGTAGACGAGCACGTCCACGCAGGCGAAGTAGAAGTCGATGAAGCCTCCCACCACCGGCGTACCGCTGGGGCTGTCGTGGAACAGGACGTTGTCGCGGAACAGGTCGGCGTGGATCACCCCGCGCGGAAGATCGTCGTGCCGATGCCCGGCCTGGTAGCGGATCTCGCTGCGCAGCAGCTCGGCGTCCTGCTCGTTCAGGAAGCGATACAGTTCCGGCGCGCAGGCGCCCCACCACTTGGGGCCCCGCAAATTGTCCAGATGGCCCCGGAAGGTCTGTCCCGCCAAGTGCATCTCGGCCAGCACCTCGCCCACGCGCGCGCAGTGCTCGGCGGTCGGCTCCATCTCCGGCTTGCCCTCGAGGAACGTGACGATCGTCGCCGGCTTGCCGTTGAGCTCTCCCAGGTAACGGTTGCGCAGGTTGGCGATCGGCTTGGGACAGGGCAGGCCGTGCGCGGACAAGTGCGCCATCAGGTCGAGGTAGAACGGCAGTTCGGAGGGTCGGAGCTTCTCGAACAGCGTCAGTACGTAGCGACCGTGCGTCGTGGTCACGAAGTAGTTCGTGTTCTCGATCCCGGCGAGGATGCCGCGCAGATCGGTGAGGACGCCGATCGAATAGTCCTTGAGCCAGGCGGACAGCTGCTCCGGCGTCACCGTGGTGAAGACCGACATCGGTTACAGGTTCAGGTGTGCCTCGCGCTCGCGCGCAGAAGGTTGGAAGCCGCGCTTCTCGTAGTGATCGAAGATGGCCTTGACCACCTCCTCGGGCCGGTCGACCAGCTGGATCAGATCGACGTCTTCAGGATCGATCATCTTCTCCGCCACCAGTGTGCCGCGAATCCAGTCCATCAGGCCGGACCAGTACGCACTGTGCACCAGGATGATGGGCATGTGGCGAATCATACGTGTTTGGACGAGGGTGAGCGCCTCCATCAGTTCGTCCAGTGTGCCGAACCCACCCGGCATGACCACGTAGGCCGAGGCGAACTTGACGAACATCACCTTGCGCGCGAAGAAGTGGCGGAACGACTGGCTGACGTCCTGGTAGGCGTTCGTCTGCTGCTCGTGCGGCAGCTGGATGTTCAGCCCCACCGACAACGATCGCCCGTGGTAGGCGCCCTTGTTGGCCGCTTCCATCAGACCGGGACCGCCTCCCGATATCACGGTGAAGCCGGCATCGGAGAGCTCGCGCGCGATCTGCTCGGTCAGTTGGTAGTAGGGATGGTCGGGCGGCGTGCGCGCGCTGCCGAAGATGCTGACGGCAGGGCGAATGCCGTTGAGCCGTTCGGTTGCTTCGGCGAATTCTGCGATAATCGCGAACACTCGCCACGCCTCTCTGCCGGCCCACGGCTTCTCGATGAGTTCTGGGGCCAACAGGGGCGGAATTTTCTCTGCAGGGTCCATAGTCGCTGATGTCGTATTCATCGCGGCCGGCGGAGCAAGGCTTCGCGCCCTGCGTCGGCGGGCCGGTCAGGGCCCGCGAGCATTTATCGCGCCCACGCGCCTGCCCACGATGAAGACTCTAGTGTTGGTCGACGCCTCGTCCTATCTCTACCGGGCATTCCACGCATTGCCCGATCTGCGCAACAAGGCGGGGGAACCGACCGGCGCCATCTACGGTGTCCTCAACATGCTGCGGCGCCTGCACAAGGACGTGGCGGCGGATTATAGCGCGTGCATATTCGACGCCAAAGGCCGCACGTTCCGCGACGAACTCTTCGACCGCTACAAGGCCAACCGGCCTCCGATGCCCGACGATCTCGGTGCACAGGTCGCCCCGCTGCAAGAGTGCATCCGCGCCATGGGATGGCCGCTGCTGGAGGTGCCGGGGGTCGAAGCCGACGACGTCATCGGCACGCTCGCCGCGCGCGCCTGCAGGGCCGGCATGCGCACCGTCATCTCCTCCGGCGACAAGGACCTGACGCAGCTGGTGAACGGCTCGGTGACCATGGTCAACACCATGTCCAACGAGACATTCGACGAGGCCGGCGTGCAGGCCAAGTTCGGCGTGCGGCCGGATCAGATCGTGGACTACCTGACCCTGATCGGCGACAGCGTGGACAACATCCCCGGAGTCGACAAGGTCGGTCCGAAGACCGCGGTCAAACTCTTGCAGCAGTATGGCACCCTGGACAACCTGTTGCGCCACGCGGACGAGGTCGGCGGTGCGGTGGGCGAAAATCTGCGCAGGGCGCTGTCATGGCTGCCAACCGCACGTGCGCTGCTCACGGTGAAGTGCGACGTCGACCTCCCCGACGGCTTCGAGTACATGGCGCACATCGAACCGGATCGCGAACGGCTCGCCGCCCTGTATGCCCGCTTCGAGTTCAAGACATGGTTGCGGGAGTTGCACAGCGCGGGCAATGCGGGCGCGGCGGCATCGCCGGCCGCCGCACTGCCGCCGGCCTCACCGCGGGAGCGCACCTACGAGAGCGTTCTCGCGCCGGCTCAGCTGGATGCGTGGATCGAGCGCCTGCAGCGTGCCGAGCTGGCCTGCGTGGACACCGAGACCACCGGGCTGGATCCGCACAACGCGCGCCTGGTGGGAATCGCCTTGTCGGTCGAACACGACCGCGCCTGCTACATTCCGCTCGCGCACAGCTACGCCGGCGCGCCGGCGCAACTGCCCTTCGAGGACGTGCTCGCGCGCCTGCGCGCCTGGCTGGAGGATCCGGCGCGCCCGAAGGTTGCGCAGAACGCGAAATACGATACGCACATCTTCGCCAACCATGGCGTTCGCCTGCGCGGGGTCGCCCACGACACCTGTGTGCAGTCCTACGTGCTGGAGAGCCACAAGCCGCACGACATGGACAGCCTGGCGCACCGGCACCTGGGCCTGAAGACCATCACCTTCGAGGAAGTGGCCGGCAAGGGGGCCGCGCAGATCGGGTTCGACCAGGTCGGCATCGAGCGCGCAACGGAATACTCGGCGGAGGATGCCGATGTCACCCTCCAGCTGCACGCCGCGCTCCATCCGCAGATCCTGGCGCACGAGAGCCTGCGCTTCGTCTACGAGCGCATCGAGATGCCCGTGATGGACGTGCTGTACGAGATGGAGCGCGCCGGCGTGCTGATCGACACGTCCTTGCTCGCCCGCCATAGCCATGAACTGGGCAGGCGCCTGCTCGACATCGAGCAGCAGGCGAAGGAGGTGGCCGGCCAGCCGTTCAACCTCAACTCCCCGAAGCAGATCCAGGAAATCCTGTTCGATCGCCACAAGCTGCCGGTGATCAAGAAGACCCCGAGCGGGCAGCCCTCGACCGACGAGGACGTACTCGAGCAGCTGGCGCTCGACTATCCGCTCGCGCGACTGATCCTCGACTACCGCGCCATGTCGAAGCTCAAGTCCACCTACACCGACAAGCTGCCGCGCATGGTCAATGCGCGCACGGGACGCGTGCACACCACCTTCAACCAGACCACCGCCGTGACGGGCAGGCTGTCGAGCAACGATCCGAACCTGCAGAACATCCCGATCCGCAACGCCGAGGGCCGCCGCATTCGCGAGGCCTTCGTCGCCGCGCCGGGTTGTCAGCTCGTCTCGGCCGACTATTCCCAGGTGGAACTGCGCATCATGGCGCACCTTTCGCGCGACGAGACGCTGCTGGAGGCTTTCCGTTCCGGCGAGGACGTCCACCGGCGCACGGCGACCGAAATCTTCGGACTGGAGCCGGGGGCGGTGACCAGCGAGCAGCGGCGCTATGCAAAGACGATCAACTTTGGCCTCATCTACGGCATGTCCGCATTCGGCCTTGCCTCGCAGCTGGGCATCGAACGCTCTGCGGCGCAACAGTACATGGAGCGCTACTTCGCGCGCTATCCAGGCGTGAAGCAGTACATGGACGCGACCCGGCAGTCCGCGCGCGAGCGCGGCTACGTCGAGACCGTATTCGGCCGGCGCCTCTACATGCCCGACATCAATGCCTCGAACAACCAACGTCGCATGGGCGCCGAACGCGCCGCCATCAACGCACCGATGCAAGGCACCGCCGCCGATCTGATCAAGCTCGCGATGCTCGCGGTGCACGGCTGGCTGCGCGCGGAGAATCTGCGCGCGCGGCTCATCCTGCAGGTGCACGACGAACTCGTGCTCGAAGTGCCCGAACCGGAACTCGAGCGCGTGCGCGAACGCGTGCCGGCGTTGATGGCAGGCGTGGCCTCGCTGGACGTGCCGCTGTTGGTTGACACCGGCGTCGGTCCCAACTGGGACCGGGCGCACTGAGCGCGCTGCGCACGCGCAGCGACTAGGCGGGCTGGGTAGAAAACTGCAGTCGATGCAGACGCGCGTAGATGCCGTCGCGTTCGATCAGTTCCGCGTGCTTTCCGGTCTCCACGATGCGTCCGCGCTCCATGACCAGGATTCGATCGGCCCGCTCGATGGTGGACAAGCGATGGGCGATCACGATCGTGGTGCGTCCCTGCATGAGCGCGTCCAGCCCGGCCTGGACGTGGCGCTCCGATTCGGAATCGAGCGCGGAGGTCGCCTCGTCGAGGATCAGAATCGGCGCGTTCTTGAGGAGCGTGCGGGCGATCGCCAGCCGCTGACGCTGGCCGCCCGATAGCTTCACGCCGTTCTCGCCGACCATGGTGTCCAACCCTTCCGGCAATCCCTGAATGAACTCCCACGCGTGCGCCGCGCGGGCGGCCGCGACGATCTCCGCCGCCGACGCGTCGGCCTTGGCGCCGTAGGCGATGTTGGCCGCGATCGTATCGTTGAACAGGGTCACGTCCTGACTCACCAGACCGACGTTGGCGCGCAGGCTGCTCAGTCGCACGTCCTCCAGATCGTGGCCGTCGATGCAGATACGGCCCGAGTCGGGATGGAAGAAGCGCGGAATCAGGTTGGCCAGCGTGGTCTTGCCGCTCCCCGACGCACCGACCAGCGCGACCGTTTCGCCGGGCTTGACGTGTAGCGTCACGTGCTCGAGCGCGTCGCGTTCCGCACCCGGATAGCGGAAGGTCACCTGCTCCAGGAGCAGGTCGCCGCGCGCGCGGTCGAGTTCGACGCTGCCCCGGTCATCCTCCGGCTTCTCGTCGATCAGGCCGAAGACGCTCTCCGCCGCCGAGAGCCCGCGCTGGAGTTGCTCGCTCACCCCGGTGAGGCGCTTCAGCGGCGCCAGCACCAGCAGCATGGCCGCGATGAACGAGACGAAGCCTCCCACCGTGGTCCGGTCGGCCTGCACGTCGAGCGTCACGCGGTAGATGACGATGGCCACGGCGATCGAGGCGAACACCTGCACCAGCGGTACGTTGAGTGCGGCGGCGGCCTGTTCCTTGAGCAGGAACTGGCGCACGCGGTTGATCGCCTTCTCGAAGCGTCCCTGCTCGTAATCCTGCCCGCCGAAAATCTTCACCACCTTCTGGCCCTCGATGCTCTCCTGGAGCACCTGGGTGACGTCGCCCACGGCACGCTGCGTCTGCCGGGTGAGCCCGCGCAACCGGCGATTGAACAGGCGCACCATGAATGCGATCGGTGGGATCGTCACGAAGGTAATGAGAGTGAGCTCCCAGTTCAGCCAGAACAGGTAGCCGAGCAGGCCGGCGACAGTGATGGCATCGCGTACCAGGATGGTCAGCACGGTGGTGACGGCGGAAGAGACCTGCGTGACATCGAAGGTGTACTTGGAGATGAGCTTGCCGCTCATGACCTCGCCGTAGAAGGCCTGCGGAAGTGTCAGCATCCTGGCGAACATCTGGCGTCGCAGGTCCTGCACCACGCGCTGCCCCACATAGGCGCTGGCGTAGGCGCCCATGAACATGCCCAGGCCGCGCACCAGGAACAGGATCACGATGACGTAAGGGACCCAACGCATGAACTGCGGATCGCGCGCGACGAAGGTGCCGTCGAGAAAGGGCTTGGCGGCGGCGGGCAGCGCCACCTCGGTGGCGGCCGAGATCGCCATCCCCAGCACCGATAGCGCGAAAATGCCACGGTACGGCTTGACGTAACGCAGCAGGCGCCGGTAGAGGCCGCCGTTCATGGCAGGGCACTGTGCCACATGCAGGCGCGCAGCAGGTAGGAGAACGCGGGGCGGGATCGGCGGCGGGTCACGAGCGAGGCCAAGCCTGGACGGGCAGGCGAAGTGTACCCCGTCCCCGCGGTACCTCCGCAGCCCTCAGCCGAAGTTGACCATCACGTGGCGCACGGCGGTGTAGTCCTCCAAACCGAACAGGGACAAATCCTTGCCATACCCCGACATCTTCACGCCCCCATGGGGCATCTCGTTGACCAGGGTGAAGTGGGTGTTGATCCAGGTACAGCCGTACTCGAGCTGCGCTGCGGCTTTCATGGCCTTGCCGACGTCCGTGGTCCACACCGACGAGGCCAGCCCATAGTCGGAATCGTTGGCCCATTCGATGGCCTGGTCCGCATCCGAGAAACGGGTGACCGATACGACCGGTCCGAATACCTCCTTGCGTACGATCTCGTCGCCCTGCATCGCGCCTGCCAGCAAGGTGGGCTCGAAGAAGAAACCGCCGCCCGAAGCAGACCTTCCGCCGGTGATCACTTCGATGTGCCGCAGCGATGCGGCGCGTTCGACGTAACCGGCCACGCGGTCCCGGTGAACGGCGCTGATGAGCGGTCCGATCTCGCTGTCCTCCCGCTCCGGCAGTCCGGACCGGATCGAGGCCACCGCGGAGCCCAAGTCGGCCACGAGCTTGTCGTAGATCCCGGCTCCGGCGTAGACGCGGCAGGCGGCCGTGCAGTCCTGCCCTGCGTTGTAGAAGCCGGCCATGCGGATGCCTGCGACCACTGCCTCGAGGTCTGCATCGTCGAACACGATGACCGGCGCCTTCCCGCCCAGCTCGAGATGCGTGCGCTTCAGGCTCGCGGCCGCGGCCTCGATGACCTTCTGCCCCGTGCCGACGCTACCCGTCACCGAGATCATGCGCACGCCGGCATGGTTGATGAGGGAGGAACCCACGCTCGGACCGCGCCCCGTCACGACGTTCAATACGCCCGGGGGCAGCAGTTCCGCGCAGATTCCTGCAAGCTTCAGAAGCGTGAGCGGGGTCTGTTCCGAAGGCTTGATGACGACGGTGTTCCCGGCAGCCAGCGCCGGCGCGAGCTTCCATGCCGCCATCATGAGCGGATAATTCCACGGCGCAATCTGCGCGATGACGCCGATCGGATCCCGGCGAATCATGCTGGTGTGACCGGGGAGGTACTCGTCTGTGTTGCTGCCCGGCAGGCAACGCGCCGCACCGGCGAAGAAGCGAAAGCAATCGACGATCGCCGGGAGTTCATCGTTGAGCACCCGCGCACGCGGCTTGCCGCAATTGAGCGATTCCAATTCCGCGAACTCGGCGGATGCCTGCTCGATACGGTCTGCCAGCTTGAGCAACAGCAGCGAACGCTCCTGCGGCGTGGTCTGGCCCCAGCGCTTGAACGCCTTGCGGGCAGCTGTCACCGCCGTATCGACCTGCTGCGGGCCCGCCTCGCGCATGCCGACGATGCGCTCACCGGTGGCGGGGTTGACGAGCGCTTCCTCGGCACCCTCTCCACTTACGAACTTGCCGTCGATGAACTGTCTGGTCAGGTCGGCATGCAGCATGATGATCTCCTCTTGGTTCACTTGCCGCTTCCCGCCGCCTCGTGTGTGTCGCGCGTGAGGTGGAAGGCAAGCAGGATGGGAACGAACGTGACGACGATGACGAACACCGCGACCACATTGGTGACCGGTCTCTGGCGCGGACGCACCAGTTCGGTCAGCATCCAGATCGGCAGCGTACTCTGCTGCCCCGCGGTGAAGGTGGTGACGATTACCTCGTCGAAAGATAGCGCGAAGGCGAGCATCCCCCCCGCCAGCAGTGCCGTGGCGATGTTGGGAAGAATCACGTGGCGGAACGTCTGGAAGCCGTTCGCGCCGAGATCCATGCTCGCCTCGATCTGATTTAACGCCGAGCGGCGGAAGCGCGCCAGCACATTGTTGTAGACGACCACGATGCAGAAGGTCGCATGGCCGACGACGATGGTCCAGAAGCTGAACGGGATGTCGAGCAGCCCGAGCGCGCTGCGCAGGCTGATCCCGGTGATGATGCCGGGCAGGGCAATGGGCAGGATCAACAGCAGGGAGATGGCCTCGCGCCCGAAGAAGCGGGAACGCCACACCGCCGCGGCGGCCAGCGTACCAAGCACCATGGCCGTCAACGTCGAGACCGTCGCCACCTGGAGCGAGAGCCACAGCGCATCGCGGATGTCCTGGCGTTGCATGGCGATCGCGAACCATTTCGTCGTCAGCCCCGGCGGAGGGAACACGAAGGTTTTCGCGTCGGTGCTGAAGGCGTAGAGGACGATGAATGCAAGCGGCACGTGCAGGAAGGCGATCGTGACGACCGCGGCCGCGCGCAGCGGCCATCCCGCCCTCGGCGGCGCGCTAGAGCGCATTGAAGGCCCCCAGTCTGCGCGCGACACTGAGGTAGCCGACCATGATGACGATCGGAACCACGGTCAGCGCGGCGGCCATCGGAACATTGCCTGCCGTGCCCTGGTGCCGGTACACCGCCTGCCCGATGAATGGCTCGGAGGTCCCGATGATGGAAGGAATGATGTAGTCGCCCAGCGTGAGCGAGAACGTGAAGATCGACCCTGCAACGATGCCGGGTAGTGCGAGCGGCCAGATGATTCGACGGAATGTCGCGCGCGAATCCGCGCCGAGGTCGGCCGAGGCCTCGATGAGACTGCGAGGCACGCGCTCCAGCGCCGCGACGATCGGCAGAATCATGAAAGGCAGCCAGATGTAGAGGAACACCAGAAAGGTGCCCAGATATGAAGTCGACAGCGAGGGACCGCCGATCACCGGCAGCGCGAGCACGCCCTCGAGCAGCCAGCCAAGGTGCAGACGGTCGGCCAACCAGGTGACGATGCCCTCTTTGGCCAGGATCAGCTTCCAGGAGTACACGCGCACCAGGTAGCTCGACCATAGGGGCAGCATGACGCCCAGATAGAGCAACGCCTTCGTACGCGGACGGGCGAAGCGCACCATGTAATACGCGAGCGGGAAGGCGAGCGCCGCGGCCGCCACGGTTACCGCCGCGGCCACCGCTGCAGTGCGAAAGACGATGTCGAAGTTGGACAGCGTGAACAGCGCCCGCCACGTGGCAAGCGAGAACTGGCGTACCACCAGGCCCGAGAATTCGTCGATGTAGAAGAAGCTCTGCAGCAGCAGCGAGAACAGCGAGCCCAGGTAGATCACGCCCAGCCACAACAGTGGTGGGGTCAGGAGCAGGAACAGCAGCAGGCGCGGGTGCAGGTATAGCCTGCTGGACAGGCGGTCGAGCACGCCGCTGCGCGGGACAGTGGGGGCGTTAGTGTGCACCGCCCCGTTCCGACAGCGGCTGTTGATGGCGCGCGTGCCATGCGACCGCAACGCGGGCGCCCAGGCCGGGTTCGCAACCGCGGTCGTCGCCATTCTGCTGCACCACCGCCATGTCCACGCCTGCGTCGAGGGCGACCACGTATCGGGTCGCGGCGCCAAGGTAGGTACTGGACGCGACGGTTCCGTGCATGACATTCCAGCCTGGAGGAGGCGCCGTGTTCCCGTCGAGCAGGCGCACCTTCTCAGGACGGATCGCGAAGGCGCCCGATGCGCCGGTCAATCGATGCGCGGCCTCTCCGTCGAAGACATTCGACACGCCAACGAAGCTCGCCACGAAGGCGGTGGAAGGGTGCTCGTAGATGCCGGTCGGCGTGTCGATCTGCTCGATCCGGCCGTTGTTGAACACCGCCACGCGATCGCTCATCGACAGTGCCTCCCCCTGGTCGTGCGTGACGTAGACGAAGGTGATGCCGACGCGCTGTTGCAGCGTCTTGAGTTCCACCTGCATCTGCTCGCGCAGCTTGAGGTCCAGAGCGCCCAGGGGCTCGTCGAGGAGCAGTACGCGGGGATGGTTGATGAGCGCGCGCGCGAGTGCCACGCGCTGCCGCTGCCCGCCGGACAATTGAGCGGGCTTTCGTTCGCGCATGCCTTCGAGCTGGATCATTGCCAGCATCTCATCGCAGCGCTTGCGCCGCTGCGTCGGCGCGACCTTCCTGACCATCAGCCCGTACTCGACGTTCTCGCCCACCGTCATGTGCGGGAACAGCGCGTAGTCCTGAAACACGGTGTTGACATCCCGCTGGAAGGGCGGAATTCCAGCCACGTCGGCACCGTGAATCTCGATGCGACCGCCGTCCGGTTGCTCGAATCCGGCGATCAGCCGCAGGCAGGTCGTCTTGCCGGAGCCCGATGGACCAAGCAGGGAAAAGAACTCGCCGTCGGCGATCGCGAAACTCACCTCGTCCACCGCACGCACGGTGCCGAAAGAACGAGTGACCGCATGGAAACGCACGGCCGGCACGGACGTATGAGTGTTCATGGTCAGGAGCGGTCCAGGGTCGTGGACCCTGGACCGGGCGTCGACGCTAACGTCCCCCCAGGATGGCGATGTAGTCCGTCACCCAGCGATAGTAGGGCACGCAGGTGCGACCGCCGCCGCAGTTGCTGACCGGCGTCCGCCAGAACCAGATGCGGGCGAACTCGTTCAGCCCGTTGCGCGCGCAGCCTTCGTCCGTGAGCAGCTTGTTGCCCTTGCAGGCGGCGAGGTTCACCGGCACCGAGCCGAACCAGGCCGCCAGGTCCCCCTGCAGCTTGGCATTGATGGAATGCTCCATCCACATATACGCGCAGTTCGGATGCTTGGCATCGGCATGCATCATGGTCGTGTCGGCCCAGCCGGTGGCGCCTTCGACCGGCACGGTGCTGGCGATCGGCTGCTTCTCCGACTGCAGCAGATTGACCTGGAAGCCCCAGGCCGACGACGCCACCACGCCCTCGTTCTTGAAATCGTCGATCTGCACGAACGCATCGTGCCAGTAGCGCGATACCAGCTTGCGTTGTCCGCGCAACAGGTCCAGCGCGGCCTTGTACTGCTTGTCGTCGAGCTCGTACGGGTTCTTGATACCCAATTCGGGATTCGCCTTCATCAGGTATAGCGCCGCATCCGCGATGTAGATCGGCCCGTCGAACGCCTGGACCCGTCCCTTGTTGGACTTGCCGTCCGGAAGGTTCATCTCCTTGAACACCACCTCCCAGCTCTTGGGCGGGGTGGGGAACACCTTCGTGCTGTACGCGAGCACGTTGTAACCCCACTGGTAGGGTACGCCGTAATGCTTGCCATTGACGAAGTGCCAAGGCGCCTTCTGGAGCCGCGAATCCACGTTCTTGAAGCTCGGCACGAGCTTGGTATTGACCTCCTGCACCCGCCCACCGGCGATGAGGCGCATGCTCGCGTCACCCGAGGCCGTCACCAGGTCGAATCCGCCCTCGTTCATCAGCGCAACCATCTCGTCCGAGGTGTTGGCCGTCTTCACGCGCACTTTGCACGCGGTCTTCTTCTCGAAGTCGGTGACCCAGTCGAAGTTCTTGTCGGTCTCGCCACGCTCGATGTAACCGGGCCAGGCGACGATGTCGACGAATCCCTCGCCCTTGCCCAGCTTCTCCACGCGGGCATGGGCGTTAGAACCAACCGAGGCGCCGGCGGCGACGGCGGCCGCCAGGGTCAGAACGGTGCGCAACCTGGAAGACATTTCGATTCTCCTTCTTCGCGTTCCTGCGGTATGAGAATGGCCCGTGCCTGCTTCCCGCGCCGGCTCCCGGCGCGGACCCGCCGCGGTCGGTGTCCGCCGCGACGATGCCATTCGATTCTAGGCAAGCCGCGCTCGAGTGTCACCTTTTGCTGGAACGCCGGCTGCTCTGGCCGCATGGCCGTCCGTCCGCCACCCGCTCCACGCGCAGTTGACGCCGAATTCCGGCGCTCACTATAGTGTCGCAATGGACGCGGAACTCGATTCCCTCGACGCCAAGATCGCCCAGCTCGTGCAGTTGTGCCAGCATCTGCGCCAGGACAACACCGCACTACGCCAGCAACTGGCGTCGGCACATTCCGAGAACCGGCAGTTGGCCGACAAGATCGCCGCCGCGCGGCTCCGGCTCGAGGCCCTGCTGGAAAGGATTCCGGAGGACGTGGGGTGAGCGATACCGGCGTGATCGAGGTCAGTCTGCTGGAACGCAAGTTCCAGATCGCCTGCAAGCCGGAGGAGGAGGCGGGCGTGCGGCAGGCGGTCGACTACCTTGACCGGAAGATGCGGGAACTGCGCGATGGCGGTAAGGTGGTCGGGTACGACCGCATCGCCATCATGGTGGCGCTGAACATCACCCATGAACTGCTGTCTCTGCGCCTGGGCAACGGTTTTGACATGGGGTCGTTTAAGCGTAGAATGCAGACGATGTCGGCCAGGATCGATCAGGTCATGGCCGCGCAAGACGAGCTCTTCTGAGGCGCGTTGCAGCAGGTTTCAAGCGTTTGCTCCCTGCGGTGTTCGTGGAGGTCGTACATTCTGTGAACCAATGTCGTTAGCCTAGGTTGCGGCCCTCAAGTAGCGCTGTTGTGCGCGTCCTTCGCGGAAGCGCCTGATGCGCTCGGAAAGCGACCACCTTGAACCTCAGGTTCAAGATGCCGGCCTTGCGGCACTAGCGGGGGGCACCCTATGGGAAGAAACGAGCGGCTTTGCCGCTCGTTTTCTTTTGTAACCGGTCCACGCTCTCGTTCTTCCGCCCATTTTGGACGCGATGCGATACTGGCTGATGAAGTCCGAGCCCGACGTGTTCGGCATCGACGATCTCGCGAACGCGCCGAAGAAGACGACCGCATGGTGGGGCGTGCGCAACTACCAGGCGCGCAATTTCATGCGCGACGACATGCGGGTCGGGGATCGAGCGTTCTTCTACCACTCGAGCTGTCCGGAACCTGGAATCGCCGGTATCGTGCGTGTGTCGCGCCGCGCTTACCCGGACGAAACCCAGTTCGACCCGAAGAGCGAGTACTTCGACCCGAAGTCCACGCGTAAAGCACCGCGCTGGGTGAACGTCGACGTGACGCTGGTTCGCAAGACACCCCTCCTCGGGATTCAGGCACTGCGCAGTCACCCGCAACTGCAGTCGATGCGCGTGCTGCAGCCAGGCAACCGGCTGTCGATCACGCCGGTGCAGCCCGACGAGTGGGCGTTCATCCTCGGACTCCTATAGGACGTCGACGATCATGGAGTGGTGGTGGGCAGCGTATCTCGTACTCGGACTGTTCGTGGGTTTCTTCGCGGGCCTGCTCGGGATCGGCGGCGGACTGATCATCGTCACCGCCCTGGTGTTCATGTTCACACACCAGGGATTTCCGGGCGATCGCGTCGTCCACCTGGCGCTCGGCACGTCGCTGACGAGCATCGTGTTCACCTCGCTGTCGAGCATCCGCGCGCATCAGCGGCACGGTGCGGTACGCTGGGACATCATCCGACGGGTCGTGGTCGGCGTCGTGATCGGCACGCTGCTGGGAACCCTCTTCGCCGATGCCCTTCCCTCGCGCTACCTGGCGATCTTCTTCACCGTGTTCGTCTACTACTCGGCAGCGCAGATGTGGCTGGACATGAAGCCAAAGGCGTCGCGCCAGCTTCCCGGCCCGACCGGGATGACGGTCGGCGGGCTCGGCATCGGCGTGATATCCAGCCTGGTCGGCGCCGGCGGTGGCGTGATCAGCATCCCGCTGATGACGTTGTGCAACGTGCCGATGCGCAACGCAGTGGGCACATCCGCAGCGCTTGGCCTGCCCATCGCCATCGCCGGGGCGGTCGGTTACGTGCTCACCGGTCTGGACCAGACGCACCTCCCACCGATGACCATCGGCTACATCTACCTGCCGGCGCTGGTTGGCATCGTGGTCGGCACCTTCTTCACGGTGCCGTATGGGGCCAAGGCCGCGCACAGCATGCCCGTGCCGATGCTCAAGCGCATCTTCGGCGTGATTCTGTTCGTCATGGCGACGAAGATGCTGCTGACGCTGTTCTGAGCGTCCCGGCTACGCGGCGTAGCGTTCCCGCAGCACGTTCTTCTGCACCTTCCCCATCGCGTTGCGCGGCAGCTCGTCGATGACGATCACCCGCTTCGGAACCTTGTAGTTGGCCAGTTCACGCTTCAACGCGGCGATCAGGTCGGGCTCGGAAACCGAGTCCCCCTTGCGCGGCACGACGACCGCCGTCACCGCTTCGCCGAAGTCCGGGTGCGCCACGCCGAACACGGCGGATTCGGCCACGCCGGGCAGCGCATCGAGGACGAGTTCGATCTCCTTGGGGTACACGTTGTAACCGCCGGTAATGATGAGGTCCTTGGCGCGTCCCACGATCGACAGATAGCCCTCCGCATCGAATGCGCCGACGTCGCCGGTGCGGAACCAGCCGTCCAGGGTGAACTCCTCGCGCGTCTTCTCGGGCATGTTCCAATAGCCCCTGAACACGTTCTCGCCTCGGATCTGGATGGCGCCGATCTCTCCGGTGCGCAGCGGGACATCCTCATCGCTCGCGACGCGTACCTGGTTGCCCGGCAGCGGCAGGCCGACCGTGCCGCCTTTGCGCTCCCCGTTCAGTGGATTGGAGGTGATCATTCCCGCCTCGGACATCCCGTATCGCTCCAGGATGCGCTGTCCGGTGCGCTGCTCGAAGGCGGTGAACGTCTCCATGAGCAGCGGCGCCGAACCGGATACGAACAGGCGGACATCGCGAGACAGCTCGCGCGTGAAGGCGCGCTCCGCCAGGAGTCTGGTATAGAACGTCGGCACGCCCATCAGCACGCTCGCACGCGGTAGATCGCGCAGCACCTGCACCGGATCGAACTTGCGATGCCAGATCATGCGTGCGCCGGACAGGAGCGCGCAGTGGTTGGCCACGAACAGCCCATGAACGTGGAAGATGGGCAGCGCATGCAGAAGCACGTCGCGCTCGGTGAAGCCCCAGTAATCCACCAACACGCGGGCGTTCGACACCAGATTACGATGGGTGATCATTGCTCCCTTCGAGCGGCCGGTGGTGCCGGAGGTGTAGATGATCGTGGCAAGCGTGTCGCCATCCATCGGTGCGCCCGTATGCGTGGAGGCGCAGGATGCCGCGGCGTCGTACAGGCTGCCAGCGCCTTCCTCATCCATCGTGAACACGGTGGCGCCGGCCGCCATCGCAGCCATTTCCGCATGGTTCTGCGGACGGCACACCACCGCACGGGGTTGAGCGTCGCCGATGAAGTAGCTCAGTTCGGCGCGCTGGTAGGCGGTGTTCAGGGGCAGGTAGACGAACCCCGCCCGCAGGCAAGCCAGGTAGACGAACAGCGACTCCACGGACTTGTCCACCTGTACCGCCACGCGGTCAGCGTGTCGTACCCCGGCGTCGGTCAGCGCGTTGGCATAGCGTGCGGTCTGCTCGTGCAGTTGCGTCCAGGTGTAGCGCTGCCCACCATCGGTGACGAGCAACTCGCGAGAGGGATGGCGCAATGCCATGCGTTCGACTTGCGAATAGAGGTCGTTCATGTGGAAGCTCCGCCGCACTGCTCGGGGTTCAGCCGCACGCGCTTCTCGAGCAACCCATCAACGACGCGCGAGTCGAGCCAGGCATCGACGCCGGTCCCGCGGGAGCCGCGCGTGCCGATGATGGTCGCGCGCGCGGCCGGAGGAAGAATTTCGATGCGCGCATCGACAGTCGCGGACACGCTGTGTGCCGGCGCCGCGAATGCGACGTAGGACGCGCCGGATGCCTGACCGACTATCCAAAGGGCGATGCGGTGGCCGCGCCCGGCCAACGCACCGATGACCAGGCTCAGGTGCACGAGGTAGTCGGAAAGCAGGACGTCCTCGTCCAGCACGCTGGCGGCGTGGGCGCTGGCATCGAGCAGCAGCACGATCGGACAGCCCGGTCGCGTATCGCGCAGCGCCAGCATGCACCGCGACAGACGCGCACTGTCGGCCGCGTCGAGCGGACTACCGCCCAGCGCACCGACGAATACCGGTTTGCCTGCGCCCGAATCCGGGAGCGCCTGCAGCAGGCGGCCGG
Source organism: Pseudomonadota bacterium (assembly GCA_023430065.1). Classification (GTDB taxonomy): domain Bacteria; phylum Pseudomonadota; class Gammaproteobacteria; order Burkholderiales; family SHXO01; genus SHXO01. The sequence continues at coordinate 17,022 of JAEZCG010000048.1, forward strand.
AGAACGAAGGTACGTAGCCGGGCGGCAACAGCGCGTCGAGCAGCGACGACGACAGGCTCACGTCGTCGCGAGTGGCCGCCGACCGGGCCGCGAGCCGGCCTTCCAGTCTGGACTGCTGCCCGCTCAGTTCCGGGGCTGCGGCCGGGGGCTGCAGGATCCAGTCGCGCACCGCACGCCTTGCGCCTTCCAGCGTGTCTGCGCGCACGCTGTCCTGTTCGTGCCATGCGACGCGCGCAGCCGTGCCGAGGTGCGCCCGCACGAGGCGAGCATCCGACGCGTCGAAGCGCGCGCGCCCTTCGGCCGCCTCGATGACGCGCGGACCGGATGCGGCGAGCAGCGTCTGGGGCAGATAGCTGCGCTGCCCGCACAGACAGGCGAGCAGGCTGGCGCCGCCGAAGCAGCTGCGGCCGAGCACTGCGAGCATCGGGACACCCGCGCCTCGCGCATCGAGCGCGGCGCCAAACAGCCTGCGGAACGCACCCAGCGCCGCGAGATCCTCGTCCACGCGCGCCCCTGCCGAATCCAGTGCTAGCACCACCGGTGTACCGCTCCCGCGTGCATCGGCGAATAGCTGGGCCAGCGCGTGACCTTCTTCGACGCCGATGGCGCCGCGCTGCATGCCTGCGTCGGTCGCTGCGACCGCCACTTTCCGGTCGGCGATCTCGCCGTTCGCGACGATGAGCGCGCGGTGGCGACGGACCTGTGCGGGCACCCGGTCGAAAAGTGCGCACAGCCGAACGTCGGCTGATGCAAGAGCAAACGACGTGTCGGGCACTGCAAGCGGCCTCAGGCGAGGCACCAGCGCCGGATGATTTCTTCGTACGCGGCAACCGCCTGGCCGATTCGCTCCACCACGCAGTATTCGTCGGTTTGGTGCGCCATCTGAGGCTCTCCCGGTCCGAGGATCACCGTCGGCGGATTGCCGTAGGCGCGGTTCAGTGCCGCTGCATCGGTGAAGTAGGTGGCCGTTCGCGGGGTCGGCGCGGCGCCGAGGATGGGTGTCATCACTTCGAACACGCTCCGGATCCAAGGCAATGACGGATCGGTGTACACCGCCTCGAGATCCATCAGCGTTTCCAGCTCGACCTCCGGCGACAGTTGTCGGGTGAGGGTGGCGAGCAGATCCGCGTGACGCACCGTGGGCACGGTGCGGATATCGATTCCCACGCTCGCGCGATCCGGTACCGAATTGATGTTGAGTCCGCCGTGGAAGGTACCGACGTTGAGGGTCGCTTGTCCCATCAGTGGGTGCGGAGGATTCTCGAAGCGGAATTGCTCCAGCTTGCCGACGGCGCGTGCGGCCTTGTAGACCGCATTGGCACCCTTGTCCGGCATGGATCCGTGCGCCGTCACGCCGCGCGCATGAGCCTGCAGCCAGAACGCGCCCTTGTGTCCGATGAATGGATAGTTCGAAGTAGGCTCTGCCACCACCACCGCACCCGCGCGCCCGAGCACGCCGTCCCGGTGCATGTGAAACGCGCCCTCGCAGCCGGTTTCCTCGCCGGCCGTGATGACCAGTGTCAGTCCCGGTGTGCGATGCAGATGGGGCCCCATGCGCACCGCCGCGGCCACGAACGCCCCCACTCCGCTCTTCATGTCGCTGCTGCCGCGGCCGTAGATGCGCCCGCTGTCGAGTTCGCCCGCGAACGGATCCTTGCTCCACGGTGCTGCGCCCAACGGCACCACATCGACATGCCCGGTGAAGCACAGAGGCAGCCGATCGACATCGCCCCCGATCTCGGCCAGCAGGTTCACCCGACCCGGCCCGAACGCGTGGTAGCGCGTGCGGAATCCGGCGCGTTCGAGGACGCTGCCGAGCAGGCGCGCGCAACCCTCCTCGTTACCCGGAGGGTTGATCGTGTCGAGCCGGAGAATTTCCTGCGTCAGCAGCAGCGGATCGGGAGCATTCATGGGCGTCCTCGTCGTGGAAGGGGCAAGGATACGCGGAATCGTCCGGGCTTCGCCGCGCCCAGTCGGGGCGTCAGCCGAAATAGGCGCGCTGCACCTGTGGATCGTCACGCAGCGAAGCGGCTTCGCCTTGCGCCACCACACGCCCCTGCGCGAGCACGTACCCGCGGTGCGAGATCGCGAGCGTCTGCTTGACATTCTGCTCCACCAGGAGGATGGACACGCCGGTTTCGTTCACGCGACGGATGACGTTGAAGTTCTCCTTCACGAACAGCGGCGAGAGGCCAAGGGAAGGTTCGTCGATGATCAGCATCCGTGGTCGCGACATGAGGCCTCGCCCGATGGACAACATGGCCTGCTCTCCCCCGGACATCGTGCCCGCCAGTTGCCCGGCGCGCTCCCGCAGTCTCGGAAAGGTGCGGTAGACCTGCTCCAGGCTGTCGACGATCTCGTCCCGGCTGCGTACCCGGTATGCACCGGCCAGCAGATTGTCGCGCACGGTCAGCCGTGGAAACACTTTGCGCCCTTCGGGAATGCAGGCGATGCCAAGCGATACGATCCGGTGCGTGGGACGTCCCTGGAGTTCGATGTCGCCGAGGCGGATGCTGCCGCTGCGCGGCGGGGTGAGTCCGAGCACCGCTCGGATCAGCGTGCTCTTGCCCGCACCGTTCGAGCCGAGGATGCAGGTGATCTCGCCAGCGCGGGCGTGCAGGCTGACGCCGTGGAGGACGTCGGCACGGTCGTACCCGGCGGTCAGGTCGGTCACGCGCAGGTCGATCATCGCGTCACTCCACCCCCAGATAGGCTTCCTGCACCCGCGGGTCGGACACCACCGAGGCATAGGAGCCTTCGCAGATCTTCTCTCCGAAATTGAGCACCGCGCAACGATGGCTGACACGTTCGATGACGCTCATCTCGTGCTCGATGAGTATCACGCTCAATCCGGGCTGACGCGTGCGGGTTGCCAGGATGTCCTCCATGAGCTCGTGCGTCTCCTCGTGGGTCATGCCCGCCGAGGGTTCGTCGAGCAGCAGCAGCTTGGGCTCGCCGATGAGCGCACGGCACACCTCGACACGCCGCCGGTCGATCATGCCCAGCTCGCCGGCAGGGTCGTACAACCGATCCGGCAGACTGGGGTGAAAGCTCTGCAGCAACGCCCGGGCGCGCGCCTCGTGCTCGCGCAGCTGCTGCTCGAAGGCGCGGCGCCGCAGGAGATTGAAGCCGAGCCCGAGCGAGAGCAGGCGATGATTGCCGATCATGAGATTGTCGAACACCGACAGCGCCAGGCACAAGCGCGAGCGTTGGAACGTGCGTGCGATGCCCATGTCGTAGACCGTCTGAGGCGTCGCCCCCGTGGTCTCGCGGCCGTCGAAGCGCACCCGGCCAGACGCGAGCTTATACAGGCCGGTGAGCGCGTTGAAGAACGTGGTCTTGCCCGAGCCGTTGGGACCGATCAGTCCCAACGTCTCTCCCTGTTTCAGGGAAAGGTCCAGCCCGTTGAGCGCAGTCAGTCCGCCGAACCTCACCGTCAGACCGGTGCATTCGAGCAGCACGTTCACGGCTTTCCCCAAGTCGGGAAGTAACGGCGCAGCGAGCGCGGCAGCAGGCCACCCGGCTTGAACAGCAGGATGAGGATGACGAAGCCGGAGAACAGCAGATAGCGATACTCCTGGATGAACTGCAGCTTCTCGGGCAGGACGACCACCAGAACCGTCGCTGGCAGGATCCCGAGCGGATTGCCGACCCCGCCGAGGATCACGATGGAGACGAAGATCAACGACTCGGCAATGGTGAACGCGGCGGGCGCCACGAAGCCGGTCATCATGGCGTATGTGGCGCCGGCCACGCCGGCCAGCACGTTGCCCAGGCTGAACGCCACGATCTTCCAGCGCGCCACCTGGAAGCCGAATACGGCTGCTGCCGTCTCGTCGATGCGCACGGCGTCCAGGCTCAGGCCGAGCCATGAGCGTTCGAGACGCCGAACGAGCAGGAGCGCGACGGCAAACAGAACCAGGCTGAAGAGTGCGTAGGAGAGGTAGAACGACAGCTCGGTGTCCTCACCGATCTCGATGGTGTCGTTGAAATTCCAGCCGAGCAGCGACAGTCCGGGCACCTTCAGACCCTGAGGCCCGCCGAGGAGTTCGTTCACCTCCAGGAAGGTGCGGAAGAGGATGGCGAAGGCAATGGTGATGAGCGCGGCATAGTGCCCGCGCGTGCGCAGCAGCGGAAGCACGAGGACGGACCCGACCGCTCCCGCAAGCACGCCGGCAGCGGCGAGAAGCAGCAGGTGCGGGATGTCGGTCTGCATCGCGAGGACCGCTGCGGTGTACCCGCCGATGCCGAAGAAGGCGGCGCCGGCGAAATTGACCACGCCCGCGTAGCCGAACTGCACGTTCAATCCCAGGCAGGTGACGCTATAGAGCAGGACCGTCGATACCATCAGCAGCGAGAAGTGATCCTCGCGCAGCAGCCAGAGCAAGCCGAGCCCCAATGCGAAGGCGAGGCCCGCGAGCATCGATGGTGCCGTGCGCCAGCTGCGCTCCAGGCGCGCGGCGACGCCGCCGCGTCCGCCCAGCAGGATCGCCGCCACGCCTGCCGAGGCGAGCACCCCGACTTCCCACTGGTCCTCCGCATGCAGGAAGAAGTAGGCGTAGATCCCGGCAAGCGCGAGCATCAGCAGCGCCGGCCACGAGCTGGTGACGGAGCCGTCTTTGATCACACGCGCTCCGCAGACTTCTCGGCGATCAGTCCGGTGGGGCGCCACGCCATGATCAGGATGACGAGCGCGAAGGCGAAGACATCCTTGTAGGCGGGGACGCTGAACCAGATCGCCCCGATGGTCTGCAGGGCGGCGAAGAGGAAGCCGCCCAGTATCGCGCCATACAGATTCCCCAGGCCGCCGACGACGGCCGCGCTGAACCCGATCACCCCGAGCAGCAGCCCCATGCCGAAGTTTATTTCGTTGTAGTAGAGGCCAGCCGTCACGCCCGCCAGGGCAGCCAGCGCAGACCCTACGCCGAAGGTGACCAGGACCACCATCTGGAAATTCATGCCCATGATGCGCGCCGTCTCGCTGTCCTGCGCCACGGCGCGTATGGCCAGGCCGAGGCGCGTACGCGTGATGAGAACCTGCACGCCGACGATGGACGACACCCCCACGGCAAGGAGGATGAGGTTGTCGACACGCAGCGTGAACGCGCCCATGCTGAAGGCATCCGTAGGCAGCAGACGCGGGAACGGCTTGGGGTTGGCTCCCGCCGGATAGAACAGCCGGATGGATTCACGCAGCACCGTGCCCGCCATCAGCGTGATGAGGAGCACGTTGATCGGAGGGGCGCCGCGCAGCGGCAGGACCAGCCAGCGCGCCAGCAGTGCGCCGAGGAGGCCCATCGCCAGCATCGCCGCGATCATCGCGCAGACGGCGAGGAACCCGCGGGAAGTGACGCCGAGTTCCGACAAGCCGAGATAGGTCATCAGGCCCACGAACGCGCCCACCGTCAGGACGTCGCCGTGCGAGAACTTGATGACGTCCAGCACGCCGAAGAACAGGGTGAAACCCACCGCCACCATGGCGTACAGGATGCCGAGCATGAGACCGTTGAAGACATACTGCCCGAGCAGCCCGGCATCCATGATGACGTTCTACGCAGCTTGGTTCAGCGCGAGACGAGCTGACGCTTGCCAGTGGCGAAGTCGCTGTCCTCCCACACGATCCACTTGCCGTCCTGGACGACGAGCTTGGTGATCAGCGGCACTGCGTTTTGCCGGTGGTCGTCGAAGGTGATCGGCCCGACCACGGACTGATGGTCGCGCGTGTCGTTCAGCGCTTTGCGGACCTTCCGGCGGTCGGGTCCGACGCGTTCGATTGCATCCATCACCAGGTTGGCGGCCGCGAAAGCGAAGGCACCGTACGCTTCCGGCGGATCGTTGTACCGTTGCGCGGCGTACTGTTGCATGAACTGCCTGCCGCCCGGAAGCTTCTCGATCGGCGCCCCTTCCCTGAACGCGACCGTGCCCTCCGCCTGCTTACCCAGGCCATCGATGTATGCGTCCGAGACGATGCCCGATGTTCCCTGGAACACGGCCTTCACGCCGAGCTTGTCCATCTGCGTGCGAATGCGCACTCCGATAGGCGTCGTGCCGCCGAAGTAGAGCACGTCCGGCTTGAGATCCTTGATCTTGGTGAGCTCGGCAGAAAAATCCTGCTGATCTGCCGTGACACCGAAGGTGCCCAGGATCTTTCCGCCGTTCTTGGTCAGGTACTGCGAAAAGTACTTGTTGTGGCCTTTGCCGTAGTCGGTGGTGTCGTGGATGATCGCCCAGCGTTTGTAGCCTTGCGCCACCATGAATTTCGCCGCGGTCTCGTTCTGGTTGATCATCGTGCCGTTGACGCGATGGATCTCCTTGTAGTTCTGGGCGTAGGTAACGTCCGGCAGCACTGCGCCCCACACCACGACCGGAAGCCCGAACTTGTGATAGACGTCGACGGTGGCCATGGCCACGGTGGAACAGTAGTGCGTGATACCGGCGACGATGCTGCGATCGGTAGCCGCCTTGGTGGCGACCTGCACGCCGATGTTGGGTTTGCACTCGTCGTCGAGGGCAACGAGCTCGTAGCGGTAACGGGACTTGCCGTCGGCGTTGCGCAGCTTCACCGCGAGGTCGGTCGAATTGCGCCCGCCGAGGCCGTTGGACGAATTGCCGCCGGTGAGCGGCCCGATGAACACCAGCTTGACAGTGTCCTTGGCCATCAGCACCGGGGACGGTAGCACGAGGGCCACGACCAGAGCGCTGTAGAGCACGCGAGCGAGCATTTCGGATCCTTCTCGACAGTCGGAGCGCAAAAGGCTATGGGCTCGACCGCGGCTTGTCAAATGAGGGGCGCACGTGCGCCGGTGCAAAAAAAAAGCGGCATGCGCCGCTTTGGTCGAGCCCCGGCGGGTACCGGAGTTTGTTCTTCTTCGTCGTTGTAGTTGCTATCTCTTGCGAAGCTTTCGGATAGCGGCGAGCTGCGCGGCAAGCATGGCCAGCTCCCCTTCGACTACCGCCAGTTCCTCCTTGCCCTGGGCATTCCTGCGGGCCTCCTCGGCACGCTGTTGCGCCTCGAGGGCCTTCGCCTCGTCGAGGTCCGCGCCACGGATGGCCGTGTCGGCGAGGACGGTGACCGCAGTCGGCTGCACTTCCAGGATGCCCCCAGCGACGAAGATGAGGTCCTCGTCCGCACTTGCCGCCGTCTTGATGCGTACCGCGCCCGGCTTGATGCGGGTGATGAGCGGTGTGTGACGCGGGTAGATGCCCAGCTCGCCCGCCTCTCCCGGCAGGACGACGAACTCGGCGTCGCCGCTGAAGATCTGCTCTTCTGCGCTCACGACGTCGACGCGAATGGTATTGGCCATAGCTTCCTTCCTGGGCCGCGGTGATTACTGGAGAGTCTTCGCCTTCTCGAAGGCTTCCTCGATCGCGCCGACCATGTAGAACGCCTGCTCGGGCAGATGGTCGCATTCGCCGTTGACGATCATCTTGAAGCCCTTGATGGTCTCTGCCAGCGGCACGATCTTGCCCGGCGAGCCGGTGAATACTTCGGCAACGTTGAAGGGCTGCGACAGGAAGCGCTGAATCTTGCGGGCACGCGACACCGCGAGCTTGTCCTCGGGTGCGAGTTCGTCCATACCCAGGATCGCGATGATGTCGCGCAGTTCCTTGTAGCGCTGGAGCGTGGCCTGCACGGCGCGAGTCGTGTTGTAGTGGTCCTCGCCGATGATGTTTGGGTCCACCTGCCGGGACGTCGAATCGAGCGGATCCACCGCCGGGTAGATGCCGAGTGCGGCGATGTCGCGGCTCAGCACCACGGTGGCGTCCAGGTGCCCGAAGGTGGTGGCGGGGGAGGGGTCGGTCAGGTCGTCGGCAGGCACGTATACGGCCTGGATGGAAGTGATCGAACCGACCTTGGTGGACGTGATTCGCTCCTGCAGCTTGCCCATCTCTTCGGCCAGCGTCGGCTGGTAGCCCACCGCGGAGGGCATCCGGCCAAGCAGGGCGGACACTTCCGTGCCGGCAAGCGTATAGCGGTAGATGTTGTCGATGAAAAGCAGAATGTCCCGGCCCTCGTCGCGGAAGCTCTCCGCCATCGCCAGACCGGTCAGGGCCACGCGCAGGCGGTTGCCGGGGGGCTCGTTCATCTGACCGAACACCATCGCCACCTTGTCCAGCACCTTGGACTCTTCCATCTCGTGGTAGAAGTCGTTGCCCTCGCGGGTGCGCTCGCCCACGCCGGCGAACACCGAATAGCCCCCGTAGGACTTGGCGATGTTGTTGATGAGTTCCATCATGTTCACGGTCTTGCCGACGCCGGCTCCGCCGAACAGGCCGATCTTGCCGCCCTTGGCGAAGGGGCAGATCAGGTCGATGACCTTGATGCCCGTCGGAAGTAGCTCGACCGAGGGAGACAGTTCGTCGAACTTGGGCGCCGGCTGATGGATGGCGCGCCGCTTGTCGGACTGGATGGGGCCGGCCTCGTCGATCGGACGGCCGAGCACGTCCATGATGCGGCCCAGCGTACCGGCTCCGACCGGCACGGAGATGGGAGCGCCGGTGCCGCGCACCTTCATGCCGCGACGCAGGCCGTCGCTGGAGCCCAGTGCAATGCAGCGGACGACCCCGTCACCGAGCTGCTGCTCGACCTCGAAGGTCAGACCCTTCTCGGCGAACGAATCGCCCTCGGATTCGTCGAGAACCAGGGCGTCGTACACCTTCGGCATGGCCTCCCGCGGGAACTCGATGTCGATGACCGCGCCGATGCTCTGGACGATGGTGCCAAGTGCTTGTGCCATGAATGTTCCTGATGGTTCTTGATTCAGTGACGGATCAGACGGCTGCAGCGCCGCCGACGATCTCGGACAGTTCCTTGGTGATGGCTGCCTGCCGGTTCTTGTTGTAGATCAGCGTGAGTTCGTCGATCAGGTTGGCGGCGTTGTCGGAGGCGGCCTTCATCGCGACCATGCGGGCGGATTGCTCGGAGGCCATGTTCTCTGCCACCGACTGATAAATGATGGCCTCGACGTAGCGCGTGAGAACCTGATCGAGTACGACCTTGGCCTCGGGCTCATAGAGGTAGTCCCAGCCGCCTTCGGGCGCGCCCAGCCGGTCGCCGGAGATCGGCAGCAGCTGCTCGATGACCGGTTCCTGCTTCATCGTGTTGATGAAGCGCGTGTAGCACAGCATCAACCGGTCGAAGCGATCGGACATATAGCCTTCCAGCATGATCTTGATCGCGCCGATGAGTCGCTCGAGGTGCGGGCGGTCGCCCAGCTGCGTGACCTGCGAGACGACATTCGCGCCGAGCCGTTGCATGAAACCCAGGCCCTTGGCGCCGATGGCACAGACCTCGACTTCCTCGCCTTCCGCCAGCCACTGCTTGTACTGGCCGAGCACCAGGCGCAGTACGTTGGTGTTGAGCGCTCCGCACAGACCCTTGTCGGTCGTGATCACGATCAGACCCACGCGCTGGACCGTGTCACGATGAACCAGAAAAGGATGGCGGTATTCGGAGTTCGCGTGCGAGATGTGCGCGGCAACGGTACGGATCTTCTCGCCATAGGGACGCGCGGTGCGCATGCGTTCCTGCGCCTTGCGCATCTTGGAGGCGGCGACCATCTCCATCGCCTTGGTGATCTTCCGGGTGTTCTGCACACTCCGGATCTTCATCCTGATCTCTTTGGTGCCGGGCATATGTGGCTCTTGCTGCGAGCGCCTCGCGGCGCCCGGTTAGTCGGACCGGGCAGGGCGTTCAGTACGTCCCGTTTTTCTTCCAGTCCTGAATGGCTTCCGAGAGCTTCGCTTCGTCATCCTTCGACAGGTCCTTCGTCGACTCGATGCGTTCGATCAAGTCACCGAACTTGCCCTTGATGTAGTCGCGCATGGAACGCTCCGCCGCCAGCGCACGCTTGACGTCGACGTCGTCGAAGAAGCCGTTGTTCACGGCGAACAACGTGAGGGCCATCTCCCACACCTGCAGCGGGGAATACTGCGGCTGCTTCATCAGCTCGGTGACCATGCGTCCGCGCTCGAGCTGCTTGCGGGTCGCTTCGTCGAGATCGGAAGCGAACTGCGCGAACGCAGCCAGTTCACGATACTGGGCGAGCGCGAGGCGCACACCGCCGCCGGTGTCCCTGCGCTTCATGATTTTCGTTTGTGCCGCACCGCCCACACGGGACACGGAAATGCCGGCGTTGATGGCAGGACGGATACCCGCGTTGAACAGGTCGGTCTCGAGGAAGATCTGCCCGTCGGTGATGGAAATCACGTTGGTCGGCACGAACGCGGTCACGTCGCCAGCCTGCGTCTCGATGACGGGAAGCGCAGTCAACGACCCGGTCTTGCCCTTGACTGCACCGTTGGTGAAGCGCTCGACGTACTCCTCGTTGACGCGGGCGGCGCGCTCCAGGAGGCGAGAGTGCAGGTAGAACACGTCCCCGGGGTAGGCTTCGCGGCCGGGCGGACGACGCAGGAGCAGGGAAATCTGGCGGTAGGCCCAGGCCTGCTTGGTCAGGTCGTCATAGATGATCAGCGCATCCTGCCCACGGTCGCGGAAGTACTCGCCCATCGTGCAGCCGGCGTAGGGCGCGATGTACTGCATTGCGGCGGATTCGGAGGCCGTGGCGGCGACCACGATGGTGTAGGCCATCGCGCCGTGCTCCTCGAGCTTGCGGACGACGTTGGCGATCGTCGACGCCTTCTGACCGATCGCCACGTAGACGCAGAATAGATCCTTGCCTTTCTGGTTGATGATCGTATCGACGGCAACCGCGGTCTTGCCGGTCTGACGGTCGCCGATGATGAGCTCGCGCTGGCCGCGACCGATCGGCACCATGGAGTCGATGGCCTTCAATCCGGTCTGCACCGGTTGCGACACCGACTTGCGCGCGATCACGCCCGGCGCGACCTTCTCGATGACGTCCGTCTCCGTTGCCTGGATGGGGCCCTTGCCATCGATCGGCTGGCCGAGGGCATTCACCACCCGACCGAGCAGCGCTGGACCGATCGGCACTTCCAGGATGCGGCCCGTGCACTTGACCACGTCGCCTTCGGTGATGTGCTCGTACTCCCCCAAGATCACCGCACCCACCGAGTCGCGCTCCAGGTTGAGCGCAAGACCGAACGTGTTGTTCGGGAACTCGAGCATCTCGCCCTGCATGACGTCGGAAAGACCATGCACGCGGCAGATGCCGTCCGTCAGTGAGACGACCGTCCCCTGGGTGCGCATCTCCGCACCGACCGCCAGGTTCTGGATCTTGCTCTTGATGAGTTCGCTGATTTCCGATGGGTTGAGCTGCATGCTCGCTCCTAGTTATTTCGTCAGGGCCGTTGCCATGGAATTGAGCTGGCCACGCACCGATGCATCCCATACGTCGTCGCCGATCTGGACACGCACGCCCCCGATCAACTCCGGCACGACTTTGACGCTCGCCCGCACCGCGCGCCTGACCCGTCCCTCGAGCTTCCCGACGAGGGCGCCGAGCTGCTCTTCGGTCATGGGAAACGCACTCTCCACCTGGGCGTCGACGATGCTCTCCTCGCTGGCCTTGAGCTCCTCGAACAGCGTCTGTACCTGCGGAAGCGCTTCCAGCCGATCGTTGCGGACCAGCAGGCCCACGAGATTGCGTGCCACACCGTCGATGCGCTCGCCGCACACGCTGATGAACAGCCGCTCCACGTCCGCGCGCGTGAGTGTCGGATTGGCTAGCGCGGCCTGCATGTCGGAGTCTCGATAGACCCCAACGATGAAGGCGAGCATGTCGGACCATTGGGCAAGCTGCCCCTGTTCCTTGGCATGTGCGAACACACCGCTGGCGTAGGGGCGTGCCACCGTGATCAACTCGGCCATGTCGTCCTTCTCTTACAGCTCGGCGGCCACGGCGTTCAGCAGGTCCGAATGCGCCTTGGCGTCGACTTCTCGGCGCAGGATCTTCTCCGCGCCGCGTACCGCGAGCGTGGCAACCTGGTTGCGCAGGGCTTCCTTGGCGCGCAGCACCTCCTGATCGACGTCTGCCTTCGCGGCTGCCACGATGCGCTCCCCTTCGGCCTTCGCCGACGTGCGCGCCTCGTCCTCGATCTGTGCGGCGCGTTTCTCGGCCTGAGCGATGATCTCCTGCGCCCGCTCCTTCGCCTTGGCGATCTCCTCGTCGGCGCGCTTCGCGGACAGCTCGAGATCGCGCTTGCCGCGCTCGGCGGCCGCGAGTCCGTCGGCGATCTGCTTGCGGCGCTCGTCGATGGCCCTGAGCAGCGGCGGCCAGATGAACTTGTACGTGAACCAGATCAGGATGGCGAACTGGATCGCCTGCCCGATCAGCGTCGCGTTGATGTTCATTGCGACACTCCCGTCGTCTCGTTAGCGCTTATTGGGCCTGCAGTACGGCGAGCAGCGGATTGGCAAATGCGAAGAACATTGCCACGGCGACACCGATCAGGAACGCGGCGTCGATCAGGCCGGCGAGCAGGAACATGCGGCCCTGCAGCTGCGGAATCAGTTCCGGCTGACGGGCGGCGGATTCGAGGAACTTGCTGCCCATGATGCCGATGCCGATGCATGCGCCGATGGCGCCCAGGCCGATGATGATGCCGATGCCCAGAGCGGTGTAAGCCTGGATGATGGCCAGAAATTGCTCCATGTTCGTTCCTTTGCTGGTGACGGAGGTTGCTGGGAGACGTGCTCGTTAGTGGTGCTCGTGCGCCATCGCCAGGTACACGGCTGTGAGCACCATGAAGATGAACGCTTGTAGCGTGATGATCAGGATGTGAAAGATGGCCCAGCCGGCGCCCGGGATCCATTGCACCCACCAGGGGAGCAGTGCGATCAGGAGGAACACCAGCTCGCCGGCGTACATGTTTCCGAACAACCGCATCGCGAGCGACACGGGCTTCGCGAGCATCTCGATGATGTTGAGGAGGAAGTTGGGGATCCACAGCGCCCAGTGCGAGCCGAACGGCGCCGTGAACAGCTCGTGAATGAAGCCGCCGGTGCCCTTCGCCTTGAAGCTGAAGAAGATGATGAGGAGGAACACGGTGATCGACAGTGCGAACGTGGTGTTCAGGTCGGTGGTCGGCACGGCCTTGAAGTAGTGCACGCCGAACAGGGCGAGGAACTTCGGGATGAAATCGACCGGGATCAGGTCCATGGCATTCATGAACAAGACCCACACGAAGATGGTCAGCGCCAGCGGCGCGATGAAGCGGCGATCCCCGTGGAAGACGTCGCGCACCTGTCCGTCCACGAACTCGTAGACGATTTCGACGAAGGCCTGGAAACGGCCGGGTACGCCCGGACTGGACTGCGAGGCGGCGCGCCAGAGGAAGCCGAAGGCGATGGCACCGAGCACGGCCGCGACGATGAGCGAATCGACGTGGACCACCCAGAACGGCCCTTGACCGATGGCCCCCGTGAGATTCGTCAGGTGGTGGCCGATGTACTCCGTCGGTGATGCGCCCGCCATAAGTGGATCCCGATTACGCCTTCAACGCCAAGCCGAACCACGTCGCTGCCAGCGACGCCACGAATACGCCGAGGAATGCCGCGGCGGACATCTGGCCGCCGAAATCGGACAGGGCCCACAGCAACCCCGCCGATACAGCCACTACCTTTGTCAGTTCACCCAGCACGTGCGCGCGCAGCTGCGCCTTCGGGCGCCTGCCGCCCCAGGAGATCAGGGCCCACACTGCAAGGTAGGCGACCGATCCGAGCGCTGCGACAGACCCGCCTGCGATGGCGGACACGCCTGCTCGGCCGCCGAACACGACCCAGAGCACCACCCCCGCCGCCAGCGCGATGCCGATCTGAATCGCCGCTACCGAGAGGGCCGTCTTCCACATTCCGGAAGCGCTCGCGTCAGGAGGAACCGGGCAACAAAGCCCGCGATTATGACCGTCCTGCCGCGCCGCGTCAAAGGCGATTTGCGCGCAGTCTCCCGAGAATCCCGTCGAGCTGGTCGAGGTCGCCGTAATGGATGACCAGCCGGCCCGCGGCGCCCTTCCCGGTGACGATCTCGACGCGCGTGCCCAGTGCATCGGCCAGTTCCTCCTCGAGCCGACGGATGTCCGCATCGCCGGTGCGCGCGGACAGCGGCTTGCGCGGAGCGAGTTGCCGGCGCACGAGCGCCTCGGCCTCGCGCACCGAAAGCTTCTGCTGGTCGATGCGATGCGCCAGTTCGATCTGCAGCGCCGGTGGGAGCGCGAGCAGGGCGCGCGCATGGCCCATGTCCAGCCGCCGGCGTAGGACGAGTTCCTGCACCGGCTTCGCCAGGGCGAGCAGCCGCAGAAGGTTCGTCACGCCGCTGCGCGAGCGGCCCACGGCTGCCGCCGCCTGTTCGTGCGTCATCGCGAACTCGGCGATCAGTCGCTGTACGCCTTGCGCTTCCTCGAGCGGATTGAGGTCCTCGCGCTGGATGTTCTCGATCAGTGCCATCGCGAGCGCGTGCTCGTCCCCGACCTCGCGTATCAGGACCGGCACCGACTGCAGGCCGGCGGCCGTTGCCGCACGCCAGCGCCGTTCGCCGGCGATGATTTCGTACATGCCGCCGTCGACCGGGCGAACCAGGATCGGTTGCATCACCCCCTGCACGCGAATCGACTCCGCCAGGTCGGCGATGGATTCCGGGTCGATCTGCGTGCGCGGTTGATAGCGGCCCGGCTGCAGGCGATCCGGGGGAAGGTCGGTCAGCCGATCCTTGGACGGTGAGTGCTCGCTATCTCCAAGAAGTGCATCAAGTCCACGGCCAAGGCCTTTGAGTCTGGTATTCATGATTCCCCTACGCGGCTTTGGAGAGCATCTCGCCGGCGAGTGCGAGATAGGCAAGTGCGCCTTTCGACTGCTTGTCCAGGGCGATGACCGGAATGCCGTGGCTCGGCGCCTCCGCCAGCCGCACGTTGCGCGGAATCACCGTCCGGTAGACCTTGTCCCCAAAGTGACGCTGAAGCTGTTCCGATACCTGCTGCGCCAGGGTATTGCGCGGGTCGTACATGGTGCGCAGCAGCCCCTCGATCTCCAGGTGGGGATTGAGTCCGCCGCGCACCTTTTTGATGGTCTGCACCAGATCGGACAACCCCTCCAGTGCGTAGTACTCGCACTGCATGGGGATCATGACGGCATGGGCCGCGCACAGGCCGTTCACGGTCAGCAGATTCAGGGCAGGCGGACAGTCGAGCAGGATGAAGTCGTAGCGCTCCGACACGCTCTCCAGAGCGGTCTTGAGCCGCGTCTCGCGCTGAGGCATATCGATCAGTTCGACCTCGGCGCCGGCGAGTTCGCGATTCGCCGGCAGGAGATCGAAGCCGGCACTGCCCTTGACGATCGCCGCGCCGATGTCCGCACTGCCGAGCAGGACCTGATACACCGTGCGCTGCAGCTTGCGCTTGTCCACGCCGCTGCCCATCGTTGCATTGCCCTGGGGATCGAGATCCGCGAGGAGCACGCGCCGGCCCGCGAGCGCGAGACTGGCGGCGAGATTGATGCTCGTCGTCGTCTTGCCCACTCCGCCCTTCTGATTGGTGATCGCGAGGATTCGTGCGCTCATGCCGATGCGTCCAGATTCATGACTATGAGATGGCGGGCGGCGCGCAGGCGCGGCACCTCCAGAGGAATGACCCGATTCACCGCAACGCCGGGAGGCAGCTGCGCCAATTCTTCGTCGGGATGAACGCCTTTCATCGCCGCCAGCCAACCGCCCGGTCGAACCAGGCCGCGGGCCGCCTCCACGAAGCCGGCCAGGTCGGAGAATGCCCGTGAAACGGCGCCATCGAACCGCGACCTGGGCTGCCACTCCTCGGCCCGCCCGATGTGGACGCTGCAGTTGCTCAGGCGACACTCGATGAGTGCCTGCTGTAGAAAGGCGCCCTTCTTGTGATTACTGTCCAGCAGGGTCACCGCGCGGGCGGGTTGCGCGATCGCCAGGGGGATGCCCGGCAATCCCGCCCCGCTCCCCACGTCCACGACGGCACCTTCCGGCAGGTGGCGGACTACTGCAAGCGAATCCAGTAAGTGATGACTCACCCACTTGCTGCGTTCGCGTATAGCGGTCAGGTTATAGATCCGGTTCCACTTCTGCAGAAGTGACAGGTAGATCAGAAGCTGATCGCATTGGCCGTCGTCCAACGGGATGCCGAGCGCCACGGCACCCGCGCATAGCTGATCTGCGATCTCGGCATCGCGCGCGCCGCTCATGCCGCGTCTTCGGACACGGCTGGGGTGCCGCGCAGGCGCTTCAGGTGTACCGCCAGAAGCGAAATGGCTGCCGGTGTCACACCCGGTATCCTCGCGGCGTGACCAAGCGTTTCGGGACGCTGGGCCTGCAACTTCTGCATGACTTCGTTCGACAGACCGCGCACCGAACCATAGTCCAGGCTCGCCGGGATGCGCCACGCCTCCTGCTCTCGCATCCGGTCGATGTTGACCTGCTGCCGGTTGATGTAGCCCTCGTACTTCACCTGAATCTCGACCTGCTCGCCGACATCGGTGCGCGCGACTGCCGGGCCGGCACCCGGCAGTGCGGTCAGAGCCCGGTACCCCACACCCGGGCGTCGAAGCAGTTCCTCCAGGCTGTAGTCGCGTTCCAGCACCTGGCCAAAGAGCGCCTCCTGTGGCGCAAGCGGTACGTTACGCGGACCGAACCAGGTCTGACGCAAGCGCTGGCGCTCCCGCTCGATCTGCTCGTGCTTCTCGAGCATGTGACGATAGCGCGCCTCTCCGACCACACCGAGACGATAGCCGAGTTCGGTCAGCCGAAGGTCGGCGTTGTCTTCGCGCAGCTGCAGGCGAAACTCGGCGCGACTGGTGAACATGCGATAAGGCTCGGTCACGCCGGACGTGGTCAGGTCATCGACCAGCACGCCCAGGTAGGCCTGATCCCTGGTGGGAACCCAGGGCTCCTTGTCCAGGACCTGCAATCCCGCATTCAACCCGGCGAGCAGTCCTTGTGCCGCTGCCTCCTCGTAGCCCGTCGTACCATTGATCTGACCCGCGAAGAACAGCCCGCCGATTGCCTTGGTTTCGAGGGTTCGCAGCAGTCCCCGGGGATCGAAATAATCGTATTCGATGGCGTAGCCGGGACGGGTGATGTGCGCGCGCTCCAGTCCCTTGATCGATCGCACAAGGCGCAACTGCACGTCGTATGGCAAGCTGGTGGAGATCCCATTCGGATAGATCTCATGGGTTTCCAGCCCTTCAGGTTCCAGAAAGACCTGGTGGCTCGCCTTGGCGGCGAAGCGCACGACCTTGTCCTCGACCGAAGGGCAATATCGAGGCCCGACGCCCTCGATGATGCCGGTGTACATGGGTGATCGGTCGAGCCCCTCGCGAATGATGTCGTGCGTCGAGGCGTTGGTATGCGTAATCCAGCATGCGACCTGGCGGGGATGGTCCTCCCGGCGTCCAAGAAACGAAAAGACGGGGGTAGGATCATCCCCGGGTTGACGCTCCATCACCGAGAAGTCGATCGATCTTCCGTCGATCCGCGGGGGCGTACCCGTTTTGAGGCGCCCTGCGGGGAGCTGCATCTCACGCAGGCGCGCCGCGAGGGAAACGGAAGCCGGGTCGCCCGCCCTACCCGCCTGGTAGTTGGCTAGTCCAACATGAACGAGGCCGCCGAGGAAGGTGCCCGCGGTCAGTACCACCGCGCGCGCAGCGAACCGCAGCCCGATCTGGGTGACGACCCCCACCACCCGCGAGCCGTCCAAGATGAGGTCATCCACAGCTTGCTGCATGATGCGCAGGTGCTGTGCATTCTCCAGCGTGCGGCGCACGCAACGCCGGTATAACATCCTATCGGCTTGCGCGCGTGTGGCGCGCACATCGGGGCCTTTGCTGGCATT
>JAEZCG010000021.1 GCA_023430065.1 Pseudomonadota bacterium
ACCCCAGGCGGCGCCTGCACCCGTCGCGCCGGTCGCGCCGACTGCGCCGGCGCCGCCGAAGGGGACGGCGCCGGTCCTCCAACCTCCCGTGGTCGCGCGGCCCGCGCCGGAGCAGGTCGACGACGGCGCACTGGATCGTTTCGCAATGCTCATCCAGTCGCGTGTGGGCAAGTTGGTGAAGGAGCGCGGCGAGCGCGCTTACCCCAGGCTCGCGCGCGAGCGCAAGTGGGAAGGGACCACCCAGGTCTCGGTCGAATACGGATCGGACGGAAAGCTCAAGAGGGTGTCGGTGGCGGGCAGCAGCGGGCACGCCGTGCTCGACCAGAAGGCGATCGAGATGGTCAAGGAAGTGCTGCCCACCGTTCCGCGCGAGCTGCGCAGCAAGAATTTCACCGTCAAGCTTCCGATCCTGTTCAAGCTGAAGGACTCCTGACGCAGCGGGACCGACGGGGTGGAGGACGCGATGCCGGTTCCGCTTTCCCTGTATCCGCCGCTCGAACCGGCGAGCGTCACGCGACTCGCCGTCGGAGACGGTCATGCGCTTCACGTGGAAACGTGCGGGGCGCCGCGAGGCGTGCCGGTTCTGTTCCTGCACGGCGGCCCGGGCAGCAGCATCAATCCGACGCATCGACGCTTCTTCGATCCGACTTTCTACCGCATCGTGCTGTTCGATCAGCGCGGATGCGGCCGGTCCACCCCGGCGGGCGGCCTCGTCCACAACACCACGCGTCATCTGGTCGATGACATCGAGCGCCTGCGCGCGTCGCTCGGTGTCGAACGCTGGGTCCTGTTCGGCGGATCGTGGGGCAGCACGCTGGCGCTCGCCTATGCCCAGCAGCATCCGCGGCGCGTGCGCGCAGCGGTGCTACGCGGCGTCTTCCTCGCCTCCAGAGAGGAGGTCGCGTGGTTCGTGGGCGGGCTGCGTGCATTCATGCCCGAAGCATGGAAGCGTCTGAGCGGAGATGACGACGTCAGGGCCCAGGATCTGATCGCGCGCTACCATGCGGCCGTCACGGCAGACGATGAAGCCCTCGCGCGGAAGGCTGCCGCGGATTGGAGCGAATACGAAACTGCGGTCATGGCCGTCGGTGAAGCGACTGGGCGTGCCGCCAGCCCTGCGCCAGACAGTCTGCTTGCGCGCGTGCGGGTGCAGCTGCACTACCTGATCCACGACTGCTTCCTGGAACCCGGGGCGTTGATCGACGGGATGGCGCGTCTGCAGGACATACCGGCCATCCTCGTGCAGGGGCGGCGCGACCTGGTCTGTCCGCCCGCCGCCGCCTACACGCTGCATCGTGCCTGGACCGCATCGTCGCTGCGCATGGTCGAGGAAGCGGGGCACTCGGCGCTGCATCCGGCGATGGTCGATGCGCTCGTGCGCGCGACCCGCGAAGTGAAGCAATGGATCGAGGGAGGCCGGGTATGAGCTTGCGCTTGCGCATCAACCTCATCATCACCACGCTGATCGTCCTGTTCACGCTACTGACCGTGAACATCATCGTCAGCGACATGCGCCGATCCATCCGCGAGGAGATGGAGGCGGGCGGCAAGGTGGCGCTGCAGCTGCTCACCGGCGTGCTGGAGGGCACCAGCCTGGAGCAGGAGGGACGCCATCCCAACGAGGTTCTGATGGAGTTCCTGGAGAGTCTCGGACGCGTGCGGGCGCATGACATCAAGCTGTACAGCACCGACGGACATCTGCTGTACCAGTCGCCGCCGTCCCTCTACAAGGCGGGACGGGACGCGCCCCGCTGGTTCTACGAGATGGTGTCGCCGCGGCTCGGCGAGATCGAACTGGCGACGGGCGAGGGGCGGGTCGTCGTCCGCTCCGACGATACCCGCTCGGTCCTCGATGCCTGGGACGATCTCGTGCAGCTGCTGTGGCTGATCGTGGGCCTGCTGGTGGTCATCAACGTCGTCGTGTTCCTGCTGGTCGGCCGTTCGCTGCGGCCGGCGCAAAAGATCCTCGCCGGCATGTCGCGCATGCAGCGTGGTGAGCTGAGCACGCGGTTGCCGCGCTTCCAGGTACGCGACTTCGACGAGATCGGCAGTACCTTCAATGCGATGGCCGCTGCGCTCGAGACCAGCCACGCGGAGAATCTGCGCCTGGCGCTGGTTGCCCGCCAGTCGAGCGACGCCATCATCATCCACGACCTGCAGGGCAACATCTCGTTCTGGAATCCCGCAGCGGAACGCATGTTCGGCTACGCCGCGCAGGAAATGGTCGGTCGCAGCGCCACCCTGCTCACGCCCGAGGGTGCAGAGGACGAGGTGGAGGCGAATCTGGCGGCGATCCGCGAACGGCGTGTCGTCGAGAACCTGGAGACGCGCCGTCTCACGCGCAACGCGGTGCCGATCGACGTGCTGCTCTCGGCCGCACCGCTGATCGATCCCGGTAGCGATTCGGTCATCGGCGAGATCGTCAGCATGCGCGACATTACCGCACAGAAGCGCGCGCAGCAGGCCGAGGCGGACCTCGAGCAGAACCGGCGTCTCACCAGGCTGATCCAGACGCGCCTGGAGGAGGAGCGACGCAGCATCGCGCGCGAACTGCACGACGAACTCGGGCAGTGCGTGACGGCGATCCGCACGATCGGCGCGGCGATCGCCAACCGTACCGCTGCCGACCTGCCCGACATCCACGGCAGTGCGCAGACCATCGTCCAGATTGGGGGGCACATCTACGACGTCGTACATGGCATCATCCGCCAGCTTCGTCCCAGTGCGCTGGACAACCTGGGATTGCGCGAGGCGCTCGAGGAACTGCGCGACACGTGGACCGATCGCTATCCGGAGATCACGGTGCGAATGGACCTGCAGGGCAACCTCGACGACCTGGGGGAGACCGTGAACATCGCCATCTATCGGCTGTTGCAGGAATGCATCACCAACGTCGTGCGGCATGCCGCGGCAAGCCGTGCCGACATCTGCGTCGTGCGGGATGCGCAAGGAGTGGAGGTCAGCGTGCGCGACAATGGCAAGGGGCTGGGCGAGCGCAATGCGGTCGACAGCGCGCGCTTCGGACTGATGGGGCTGCGCGAGCGGGTGGAGGGGTTGAACGGCCGCTTTTCCATCGAGAGCCGGCCGGGGGAGGGCGTGATGGTGCAGGCGTCCATTCCGCTCCAATCCCAGGCGGCGTTCACTGCCTGAGACGGGACAGCGATGAGCGACGCGGGAATCGACGTCATGCTGGTGGACGACCACGCCGTCGTGCGCATGGGTTTTCGCCTGCTGTTGCAGGGCACGTCCGACATCCGGGTGGTCGCCGAGGCGAGCAGCGGCGAGGAGGCGGTGCGAAACTTCGCCGAACTGCGTCCGGACGTCGTGGTGATGGATATCTCCATGCCGGGGATCGGCGGGCTCGAGGCGATCGGACGGATCCTCGCGCGAGAGCCGCAGGCGCGGGTGCTGGTGTTGTCTGCCCACGAGGACGTCATGCACGCGAGGCGGGTGCTCAAGGCGGGTGCTGTGGGATATCTCACCAAGCGCAGCGCCGCCGACGAGCTGATCCAGGCGATTCGCCAGGTCGCGCAGGGGCGCACCTATCTCGAGCCGGGTATCGCGCAGCAACTCGCCGTTCAGCAGCTGGCGGGGCAGAAGAGCCCCGTGGACATGCTGAGCGAGAAGGAATTCAAGGTGTTCCTGGCGCTTGCCAAGGGGCAGTCGGTGCAGGAGATCGCCGACATCATGTCTTTGAGCCCGCGCACCATCGGCACACACCTGTACAACATCAAGCAGAAGCTGGGCGCGTCCAATTCCGCCGAACTGGCGATCATTGCGATCCGGGCGGGTCTGATCGCCCCGTGATTGCTGCATAGCAGCAATCAAGCTCATGATTTTCATGAGGCATCAATCAGTCGATTCGCCCTGTTTACTGCCCGCGCCGAAGGAAACAATACGCCTGCGAACCCGACGTTCGTCGATCCCACCCCCTCGATAGGAGCAGCGACCATGTGGACCAAGCCTGAATTCACCGAAATGCGCTTCGGCTTCGAAGTCACGATGTACATCTACAACCGCTAAACGGTTGTACGCCATTGAGGGGCTGCCGTCAGGCAGCCTTTTTTTTTCGGATTCGTCGAGCCCGTGCCGGATCGCGTCGAGCGCGACTGGCTGCATCAGAGAGTCACATCATGCAAAAGAACAAGTCGAGCCATGCGATCCGCGCCATCGCCCTGACACCGATCGCGGTTGCCGTGCTGGCCCTGCCCGGACATGCCCAGGATCAGGCGGACGCATCCACGAGCACCGGCACCTCGCCCGTGGTGGTCACCGCCACGCGCATCGAGCAGCGCAGCTTCGACGTACCCGCTGCGATCGACAGCCTGGACCAGGAGCGGATTCAGGAGACGGCGCGCGCGGAGGTGAACATCTCTGAGCAACTGAACCAGGTTCCGGGCACCAACGTGCAGAGCCGCGAGGCTTTTTCCCAGGAGCAGCAGATCATCGTGCGCGGTTTCGGGGCTCGCTCCCAGTTCGGCACGCGCGGCATCAAGCTGCTGGCGGACGGCATTCCGGCGAGTACCCCGGACGGCCAGGGGAGCCCGGGGCTGTTCGACCTGCAGTCGGCGCAGCGCATCGAAGTGCTGCGCGGTCCGTTCTCGGCCCTGTATGGGAACCACTCGGGGGGCGTCGTGCAGATCTTCACCGAGGACGGTCCCGAGGACCCGACCCTTACGGTGCAAGGCATGGCGGGCAGTTACGGCACCTGGAAGGGCGGGCTCAAGTTCGGCGCCGACACGGGCGCGGTGAACGGGATTGCCAGCTTCAGCCGTTTCTCGACCGACGGCTATCGCGACCACAGCCATGCGGAGAAGGACCAGTTCAATGCCAAGCTGCGTTTGAACGTCACGCCGGATTCGCGCATGACCTTTCTGGTCAACTACCTGAACCAGCCGGTCAGCGAGGACCCGCTCGGCCTGACCGCCGAACAGGTGAAAGAGGATCCGACCCAGTCGATCCCGACCGCGGAGCAGTTCAACGTGGGCCGCAGCCTGGACAACATGCAGGTCGGCGCGGTCCTCGAAACCAACATCACCGCGCAGGACGTGTTTCGGGTGATCGCCTACGCCGGCAATCGAGACAACGACGGCTACCTGCCGATTGCGGCGGGCACGCAGAACAACATTCGCCAGTCCGGCGGCGTGACCGTGCTCGACCGCGATTTCAGCGGTCTGGGGGCGCGCTGGTCGCACCTGGCCGAGCGCTTCAACGTCACGGTCGGTGCCGACTACGACAACACAAGCGAAGACCGCACCGGCTACCTGAACTTCACCGGCGCGGTCGCAACGCCTGACGAGCTCGGTGTCCGGGGCGCGAAGAAACGCGACGAGAAGAACAGCGTCAAGAGCTATGGCGTGTACGTGCAGGGTGAACTGCGGGCCACGGAGAAGTTGAGCGCCAGCGCCGGACTGCGCTACACCAAGGTGAAGTTCGATTCGCAAGACAACTTCATCTGCACCAGCTCGCTCGTCACTGCGCCCGGCGCCACGCCGGGGACGTGCAGCGGGTCCACCGCCACCATCGGCACCGTCGTCGGCGGGGTGGTGCAGGAGAATCCGGACGACAGTGGCAGCGTGGACTACTCGGCGTTCACGCCGGTGGCCGGCCTGCTGTACCGTCTCACACCGATGGTCAACCTGTACGCCAACGTAGGCCGCAGCTTCGAAACGCCCACCTTCATCGAACTCGCCTATCAGGAAGATCCCAACGCCAGCGGTCCGAACCTCGAGCTCGACGCGAGCCGCAGTACCCACTACGAGGTCGGCGCCAAGCTCGCCCTCGGAAGCGACACGCGCGTGGAGATCGCGCTGTTCCACATCGACACGAAGGACGAGATCGTGGTGCTGTCGAACCGCAACGGGCGGCAGAGCTTCCAGAACGCCGAGGGCACCAAGCGAACCGGTGTCGAGTTGGGTGTGGACTCGCGCCTGGGGCATGGCTTCTCTACGCTGCTCGCATTCACATGGCTCACCGCGAAGTTCTCGGACAGCTTCACGACCTGCGTGAGCGTGCCCTGTATTCCGGACGCGGGTATGGGCACGGCGACGGTCGAAGACGGCAATAAGATTCCCGGTGTCGCGCCGTACAGTGCCTACGCCGAGCTCGCCTGGTCGCACGCGCCGATCGGACTGAACGCCGCGCTCGAGTTCCGCGCGCAGGGCAAGGTGTACGTGAACGACATGAATGTCGAGACGGCCGACGCGTTCTACACCTTCGGGTTGCGCGCGGGGCTGGAGCAGCGTCCCGGGCGCTGGCGCGTATCGGAGTTCGTGCGCATCGACAACCTGTTCGACGAGGACTACATTGCCGGCATCGCGGTCAACGACGGCAACGGCCGCTTCTACTATCCTGCGGCCGGACGCAACTTCCTCGCGGGTGTTTCGGTCAGCTACGCCTTCTGAGGCGCGGCCCGGTCGGGTACGATAGCGGACCGAAAACCGGAGGGGATCGATCAGGATGGACAGGCAACACGAGGCCGGGCGTTACTCCGGAATGGCGATACTACTGCACTGGGCGATCGCGATCGGCGTGATCGCGATGTTCGTCATCGCCTATTACATGACCGACATCCCCAAGGGGACACCGGATCGCGCCTACTGGTTCAACCTGCACAAATCGATCGGCACTACCCTCGGGGTGCTCGTGCTGGTGCGCCTGGCTTGGCGGGCGACTCACACGCCACCGCCGTTGCCCGCATCCATGCCGGCATGGGAAGCATCGCTCGCCCGGGTCAACCACCTGCTGCTCTACGCCTGCCTGGTCGCGATGCCAACGGTCGGTTTTCTCGCGTCGAACTTCACCAAGTACGGCGTGAAGTACTTCGGCATGCAGATCGGGCCGTTCTTCGCCGAGGACCTGGCGATGCGCGACACACTGCAGACGGTGCATCAAGCGCTTTCGTGGCTGCTCGGCGCACTGGTGCTCCTGCACGTCGCTGCTGCGCTCAAGCACCTCCTGGTCGACCGCGATGGCGTGTTCCAGCGGATGCTGCCCATGGCGGGGGGGCGGGCTAGCGGTCGACAGTGAAGGCGATGAGGTGATCGAGTTCCAGTCTGACGCCGATGGATTCGCCGACCGGATGGTCGTGGTGACTGGGAATGAGGGAGAGCACCCGCTCGCCGCTGGGCAGGCGTAGCGTATAGAGGATCTGCGCGCCGCGAAAGGCCTTCTTCAGCACCTGCGCGCGCAGCGGACTGTCCGGATCGTGCACCACGTCGTCCGGGCGCAGCAGCACTTCCACGGGCTGTGCGGCGTCCACCCGTCTTCCATTGCCCGCTCCGTGTTCCAGCTCGACCGCCCCCGACGGGCTGCGTCTTCCGCGCACGAACGCGCCTTCGCCTACGAAATCGGCGACGAACCGGTGCGCGGGGCGATGATACAAATTGTAGGGCGTGTCCCATTGCAGGATCGCGCCTCCGTGCATGACGCCGATCTCGTCGGCGATGGCAAAGGCCTCCTGCTGATCGTGCGTGACCACGATGGCCGTCATCTCCTGCGCCTTCAGCAAGGCGCGCACCTCGCCCGCCAGGCGCTCGCGCAATTCCACGTCGAGACTGGAGAATGGCTCGTCGAGCAGCACCAACCGGGGCTGCGAGGCCAGCGCGCGCGCGAGTGCCACGCGCTGCTGCTGCCCACCCGACAGTTCGTGCGGATACCTGCGCATGCTGTCCTGCAAGCCCACGGCGCGCAACGCTTCGCGCGCACGTTCGCGGCGCAGCGGTCCGCGCAGGTGCGCGAGCCCGAAGGCTACGTTTCCCTCGGCATCCAGATGCGGGAACAGCGCATAGTCCTGAAACACCATCCCGATGCGGCGCTTCTCCGGGGGCAGTGCATAGCCCGGGCGGCTGACTACCTCGCCGTCGAGCCGGATCTCACCCGCGAGGATCGGCTCGAAGCCGGCGATGCTGCGCAGCACCGTGGTCTTGCCGCAGCCGCTCGGACCGAGCAGGCAGGCGATACAACCGCGTGCAAGTGTCAACGACAGATGCTTGATGACCGCGTGCGACCCGTACGCCTGGTCCACGCCGCGCAGTTCCAGCAGTGGCTCCTGTTCAGGCATGCGTGGGAGGGGCGGCAGGCATCCGGCAGCGGAACATCCCATAAGTATAGCCGCGGCCACGCGCGCGCCCGGCCGCGTGGTTGGTAGAATTCGAGGAATCTCCGTTCACCGCTGTCGCTCACCCGGTCCGCGCTTCGTGTCCTCTGTCGTGTCCTTCGATGTCCGGTCCCGTGCGCGCGGACACGATGGCGCCAAGGTTCTTGCCGGACTCGCGCTCGCATCGTGCGCGATCATCGCGCTGCCGCTCGCCGGACTCGCGCTCGCGCTGTTCTCCGGTGCCGACGCGCAGGTCTGGGAACACCTGGTCCAGACCGTTCTTCCGCGCTATGCCCTCAACAGCCTGGTTCTCGCGTTGGCGGTCGGAGTGGGTGTCGCGGTCATCGGCACTGCGTGCGCCTGGTGCATGGCGGCGCTGGACTTTCCAGGGCGTCGCTGGCTCGAGTGGGGGCTGGTGCTGCCGCTCGCCATGCCTGCCTATGTGGTTGCGTACGCGTACACCGACTTCCTGCAGTTCAGCGGACCGGTCCAGACCGCGATCCGCGAGATCACCGGATTGCGGGCGCGCGAATACTGGTTTCCCGAGATCCGCTCGCTGTCCGGAGCCATCGTCCTGTTCGTCCTGGTGCTGTTTCCGTACGTGTATCTGCCGGTGCGGGCAGCCTTCGTCGAGCGATCGCCCAGTCTCTACCTGGCGGCACGGCTGACGGGGCTGTCGGCCGCCGCCGCGTTCCGGCGTGCGGTGCTCCCGCTCGCGCGTCCCGCAATCGCGGCCGGAGTCTCGCTCGCGGTCATGGAGACGCTCGCCGACTATGGCACCGTGTCTTACTTTGCGCTGGAGACCTTCACCACCGGGATCTTCAAGGCCTGGTTCAGCCTGGGCGATCGGGCCGCGGCCGCACAACTCGCGATGCTGCTTCTGGGCGCCGTGGCGGCGGTGATCTGGCTCGAGCGCCGCTCGCGCGGCCGGGCACGCTACCAGGGTGCACCGGTCGGGTCGCCACGACGCCAGCCGGTGCATGGTGCAGCCGGATTCGCGCTCGCGTGCGCCTGCGCACTGCCGTTCCTGCTCGGCTTCGTCCTGCCTGCAGTCGTGCTCGCGCGCCTGGCATGGCGCGACGTGGACCTGCTCGATCTAAAACGCTACTTCGGCTTGATTGCCAACAGCATGTCCGCGGCGGGCGCGGCCGCGCTGCTTTGCGTGGTGCTGGCACTCACGCTCGCGTATGCCGTGAGGCTGAGGCCTTCGCCCGCCCTGCGTGGCGCGGTTCGGCTCGCAACACTCGGCTATGCGGTTCCCGGAGCGGTGCTCGCGGTGGCGATTCTGGTACCGCTGGCGCGAATGGACAATGTCGTGTCCGCATTCGTCGAGGCACATTTCGGATACCGGCCCGGCCTTCTGCTCACCGGCAGCATCGCCGCGCTGCTCTACGCGTATGTGGTGCGCTTCCTGGCACTGGCGCTCACGAACGCGGAAGCAGGACTGTCGCGTATCACCCCCAGCATGGACGAGGCCGCGCGCATCCTGGGATGCGGGGCGCTGCGCACCGTGCTGCGGGTACATGGCCCGCTGCTGCTGCGCAGCCTGGCCATCGGCATGCTGCTGGTGTTCGTGGACGCACTGAAGGAGCTGCCGGCCACCCTGGCGATGCGCCCGTTCGACTTCGATACGCTCGCGACGCAGGCGCACAACCTGGCCAAGGACGAGCGACTCGGCGAGGCGGCCGTCCCAAGCCTGACCCTCGTGGCGGCCGGTCTGCTTCCGGTAATCCTGCTGTGCCGCGCGCTGCGCGAGGGTCGCGGCAGCGCACGATGAGGGCTCGGCCTACTTCCAGCCGACGCGGTCGACCAGCCGCTGCGCCGCCGCCAGGTTCTTGCCCAGAATGCCGACGTCGAGCGGATCCGGCTTGAAGCGGCCAAGTGACGTGAGCTCCGCGTTGTCGACCGGTGCCGATGGCACGACCGGCCATTCGTTGTTGCCATTGGCGAAGTAGGCCTGTGCCTGGTCGCTCGCCAGGTATTCGAGGAAGCGCACGGCGTTCTCCCTGTTCGGCGCATTGCGCATCACACCGCCTCCGGAAATGTTCATGTGCGTGCCGTGCCCCTGCTGGTCGGGCCACGCGAAGCGCACCTTACGCACGACCTCACGGTCCTCGGGCTTTTTCGAGCGCATCAGCCGCACCCAGTAGTAGCTGTTAGTGAGTGCGATGCCGCACTCGCCCGAGGCGACGGCGCGAATCTGGTCGGTATCGCCGCCTCGCGGCGGGCGCGCGAAGTTCGCCACCACACCCTGCGCCCACGTCTCGGCCTGTGCCGCACCCATGTGCTCGATCATGGCACTGACCAGCGACAGCATGTACGGATGGCTGCCTGGGCGCGTGCATACCTTGTCCTTGTTGACGGGCAGTGCAAGATCGGCGTAGCTGCGCACGTCCTGCGGCTTGACCGACGCGGGATCGTAGACGATCACGCGCGCGCGGCTGGAGAAGCCGAACCACAGGCCCTGCGGGTGGCGATAGTTGGCCGGGATGCGTTCCTCGAGCACCTTGGACTTCACCGGCGCGAACAGGCCGAGCTGTTCCGCGGTCGTCAGCCGGGCGGCATCGACGATCAGCAGCACATCTCCCGGGCTGTTGGCGCCCTCGTTGCGGATCCGCTCGAGCAGTTGGTCATCGCCTGCTTCGATGCGGTTGATGCGGATGCCGGTCGACTTGGTGAAGCCGGCGTACAGTGCTTCGTCGGTGTCGTAGTGGCGTGCCGAATAGAGGTTGAGCACCTTGTCCTGCGCGACGGCAGGCATGGCGAGGGATAGCGCAACGGCCGCCAGGGCCGCGAGACGTGCTGCAGACATCTGTTCTCCAAACGGTGGGCATCGGACTGCGAGCGGTCGACGCAGCCCTGGCCCGGATAGCGACAATCAGAACCGGTATGGCACGCCTGCCTGATACGGAGGCCTCGCGCCGGGCAGGATGCCCCGCGCGCGATCGGCGCTGTACTCCTTGTCGAATACGTTCTCGATCGACCCGAACACCATCCATTCCGTGCCGGGAACGCCGTCGTCCAGTACGAGGTTGACGAGCGCGTAGTCGTCGATCGCACCGTCCAAGCCGTGCCGTCGGTTCGTCCGTGTCGGCGAGATCGCGGTACTGCTCGCGGAGCACACCGGTTCGAGTTCTGCGCTACAGCCCACCGGAGGCGCGCACCCAACCATTCGGACCTAATGGTAACCGGACGCGTCGGAGAATGTAAACAAGAATCGGTTGCATTACGCTTGACGTGCTCAAACAAGAATGACTATCATTTACAACTCGAGCGATGAGGTGAGCATGAAAGCGACCCTGGTCGGGGCGGACCGCCTCGGCAACATACCGCAGGCCCTCCTTGAGCGTGGCATCGACGTGTTGCGCCACATCAGCGCGCGTGAACCGGCCGGCCAGCGCCGCAGCAAGGGCCTGCCCGCAGGAACCGAACTGCTGATCCTGTTCACCGACTTCCTCAATCACAACGCCATGCGCGCGTTCCGGCGGGCGGCGGAGGAGCAGGGGATCCCGGTGCTCGCGTGCCGCCGGTCGGTCACCTGCTTGATGCAGTGCCTGGATCGCTTTGGGCAGTGTCGCGTCGGCAGTCGTCCCTTTTGTGCCGTGCCGGATTGACACTCATTCTCATCCTTGCTTACGATTGCGGCTCGGAGGATAGCGCCATGTTCGTCTGTGTCTGCAACGGGATCACCGAACGCCAGGTCAGGGAGGCAATCGACCAGGGCGCCTGCTCGCTTCAGGACCTCACCGCGTGTCTCGGGGTCGCCTCCGGATGCGGCAGCTGCGCGGAATACACGGTGCGCCTTCTCGATCAGACACGCGAGACGCCGAATAAGCCGCTGGCCTGCGCAGCCTGACGCGCGCCTCCCGCCACTGCATTGAAGTGAGCGCCATCCTGCGCTCGGAGCGCGTGCGCCCGCCGGTATAATCGAAGCTCCCCCGCATCCATTCCGGAGCCGCCATGAAGGGTGACGCCAAGGTGATCGAGTACCTGAACAAGGTACTGGTCAACGAATTGACCGCCATCAACCAGTACTTCCTTCACGCGCGGATGTTTCGCAACTGGGGCCTGAAGAAGCTGGACGACTACGAATACCACGAGTCGGTGGACGAGATGAAGCACGCGGACCAGCTCATCAACCGCATTCTGTTTCTCGAGGGCCTGCCCAATCTCCAGCAACTGAACAAGCTGATGATCGGCGAGGATGTGGCTGAAGCCCTCAAGTGCGACCTGCAGCTCGAGTATCAGGCCCTGCCGCTGCTGCGCGAGGCCATCGCGCATTGCGAAACGGTCAACGACTACATCTCGCGCGAACTGTTCGAGGACATTCTCGAGAGCGAGGAGGAACACGTCGACTGGCTGGAAACGCAGCTGAGCCTGATCGACCGTACCGGCCTTCAGAACTATCTCCAGTCCCAGATGTGAGGGGCCGGGCGGACGCCCGGCTGCTCCCGGCATGCGCGCGGTCTTGCGGCTTTGGATGCTGCTCGCGTTCCTCACGGGGTGCACGGCCGTTTCCCGCACACCGACGCCCGAGGTCGTCGCCCCGCCGCCCCCGCCACCGGCACCGATCGTCGTGCCGCCGGCACGCATCGCGCTGGCACTCGGCGGCGGTGCGGCCAAGGGCTTCGCCCACATCGGCGTGATCAAGGCGCTTGCCGCCCAAGGCATCGAGGCCGACATTCTCGCCGGGACCAGCGTCGGCAGCATGGTCGCTGCGCTGCACGGCTCCGGCTTGGACGGGTTCGCGTTGCAGCGACTCGCACTCGACATGAAGGAGTCGATGATCAGCGACTGGTCCATACCCGACCGCGGCTTTTTGCGCGGGGAGGCGCTGCAGGACTACGTCAACCGCATGGTGCGCAACAGGACGATCGACCAGCTGCCGCGCAAGGTCGCCATCGTGGCCACCGATCTGCGCAGCGGACAGGAGGTAGTGTTCGAGCGCGGTGACACCGGGCTCGCGGTGCGCGCCTCGAGCAGCGTACCCGGGGTGTTCCAGCCGGTGCGAATCGGCGGCCGTGAATACGTCGACGGCGGGCTCGTGAGCCCCGTGCCGGTCAAGGTCGCGCGCCGCCTCGGCGCGGATATCGTCATTGCGGTAGACATCTCCACGCGCCCGGGCGACAAACCGGTGCGCGACAGCGTCGACATGCTGCTGCGCACGTTCGTGATCATGGGCAATGCCCTGGCCGACATCGAACTGCGCGATGCCGACGTCGTCATCCGGCCCGAGACCTCGAGCCTGTCGGCCACCGACTTCGAGAGCCGGCATCTGGCGATCCTCGAAGGCGAGCGTGCCGCGCAGGCGGCGGTCGGCGACATCCGGCGCAAGCTTGCCGACCGCGAGGAGCGCCTGCGCGAAGCGATGCGCGATACGGCACGGAGCGAGCCGTGAACCCGGTTTGCCGCATCGAC
Source organism: Pseudomonadota bacterium (assembly GCA_023430065.1). GTDB lineage: Bacteria > Pseudomonadota > Gammaproteobacteria > Burkholderiales > SHXO01 > SHXO01. The sequence continues at coordinate 13,517 of JAEZCG010000021.1, forward strand.
TGGTATTTCGATTTCATTTCCCCCTTCGCCTGGCTGCAGGCAGAAGACTTCGCCCGACGGCCGGAACTCGACATCGCGTGCAAACCGGTGCTGTTCGCTGGGCTACTGGAGCACTGGGGACAGCTTGGCCCGGCCGAGATCGCGCCCAAGCGTACGTTCACGTACCGCTATATCGTCTGGCGTGCGCACCAACTCGGATTGCCGGTGCGCCTGCCGCGTGCGCATCCCTTCAACCCGCTGCCGCTGCTGCGCCTGGCCGTGGTCGCGCAGGCCCGCTTCGAGGTCGTGCTGCGCCTGTTCCGCTTCGTGTGGAGCGAAGGTAGTCTGCCGGACGACCCGCAGGCGTGGGGCGCGTTGCTGGCAGAGCTGGGCATGCCGGAGGCAGCGCGTCGGCTGCAGGACGACGACGTAAAGCGCGCGCTCCGGCGCAACGGGGACGAGGCGATCGCGCAGGGTGTATTCGGCGTTCCGACGGCAGTGGTCGACGGCGAGCTGTTCTGGGGAGTCGATGCCACAGACATGATGCTGGATTATCTCGCCAAGGATCTCGTCTTCGACTCGGACGAGATGCGGCGGGCGGCGGTGTTGCCGGTCGGCAAGGCACGCCGCCAGTCGAACTAGGCGCTTCGAGTCGCCGCGTCAGCCTCGCCGCCCAGCGCGTGCACCAGATCGCTCAGCAGGCGCAGCAGCTCGCCCGTCATGAGGGCGAAGTCGACGTCGAACTGCTCGTCCGCGTTCTCGGCGTCCTGCTGGGACTCTCCTTTCGTCACGTCGAGGAAAGTCAGGCGCTTGATCTGCAGCTGCTCGGTGAGCACGAACGAGATGCGGTCCTCCCAGGTCAGTCCCAGCTTGGTTGCGCTCTTTCCGGACGCGATGTGCTGTCGGATCTCCCGGCCCTCCAGGGCGTGGCGCACGTAGCGCACGGTCGGCTTGCCTTCGTCCGGCGACTGCAGTTCGAGGTCCTGGTCGATGGTGAATCCTGCTGGTGCGTCACCCTCGGCGAGCCATTGCGTCATGGCCGCGGTTGGTGAGAGGTGAGTGGTCAGAGGTGTGGCCGGCAGTTCGTCGACCGCCTGGCGCAGCGCATCGATCGCTTCCTCGGCCTTCTTGAGCGCGGCTGCGTTCACCACCAGCAAGCCGGACTCGGGCGCGATCCACACGTGCGTGCTGCGCCGGCGTGCGAGCGCCTTGGGCAGCAGTTCCTCGGTGACCTCGTCGCGGATCTGGCGCATCTGCTTGCGCCCCACCGGGTAGGGCTGTCGGCCAGCGATCTGGTCGGCGCGTTCCTGCGCCACCTGGCGGATGACCGAGGCCGGCAGCAGTTTCTGCTCTACGCCCAGTTCCAACAGCCAGTGCTGCCCGAGGCGATGCACGTACACCTCGGCGTCTCGCGGGCAGAGCCATCCGCGGCTTTCCATCTCGAAGCTACCGCAGCGCTGCAAGCGCCGGCGTGCGAGTCGGCGCCCGAGTTCGTCGGCGTCGACTGACCAGGGCATGGGGAGCCGATAAACGGCGAGGTTCTTGAACCACATGGCGCGCGATCAGGTGAGGTGGGACGCGACGTGATCGACCTCGTCGGCACTGCCCAGAATTACCGCGGTGCGCTGGTGGATGTCCTCGGGCTGCACGTCGAGAATGCGCTGGCCGGGCGCCGCCAGTGCCTTGCCGCCGGCCTGTTCCAGCAACATCGCCATCGGGTTCGCCTCGTACATCAGGCGCAGCTTGCCTTGTGGTGCTTTGGCCGTGGGCGGATACATGAACACGCCGCCCTTGAGCAGGATGCGATGCACGTCGGCCACCATGGAGCCGATGTAGCGGCTGGAATAGCCGCTGCCCTGCGCCCACTCCAGGTAGCGCTGATAGCCCTCGGGGAAGCTGCGCCGGTTGCCTTCGTTGACCGAGTAGCTCTTGCTCGCCGCCGGGACGCGAATACCACGCTCGACCAGCAGGTAGGCGCCCACCTCGGGATCGAGGACGAACATGTCGACGCCGTTCCCCACACTGAGCACGAACACCGTGGAGGAACCGTACAGCACGTAACCGGCTGCCACCTGATGTCCACCTTTCTGCAGGAGCGAGCCGTGCGCGTCGCGCGCGCGCCGGTCGTGCCGCAGGATGCTGAAGATGGTCCCGACCCCGCCGCACACGTCCAGATTGGACGAGCCGTCCAGTGGATCGAACAGCACGCAGTAGCGGCGTTCGCCGTTTGGGTCGTCACGCAGGATGACCGGCTCCTCGTTCTCCTCGGAGGCGACGATGGCGACGCCTTCGCGGCCGCCCAGCGTGCGCAGCAGGATCTCGTTGGCGATCACGTCCAGTTTCTGCTGTTGCTCGCCCTGGACGTTCTCCGCTCCCGCCCCGCCGAGAACGTCCTCCAGGCGTGCGCGGCGGACCCGGGCCGCGATCATCTTGGTGGAGATGGACATGGCCGACAGGATCCAGGACAAGGCGCCAGTCGCCTCGGGGAAGCGCGATTCCTGCTCCAGGATGTGCGACTGGAGGGTGACGATCGGGCGGGCAAAGGTCGGGGCAGGGGGGGCGGCCATGGACTCCTCGGGTGCAAATTGCGGGGCAGGAGTGTGCCACAGGCTTGCCGCAGCGCACACCCCGGTGCGAGCTATGCGGATCCTCAGATCGAGTTGCTTGGCCTGAGCCCGTATACTGGACTGGCCACGGCACGCGACGGCGCCCGCCGCAACGCGGTCTTGCGTGGCGGCGCGGTACTGGTCGGCATCGAGGTCCATGCGCCGGACGTAGCCCGGTCAGTGCGGTCGCTCGTGGCCCGTGCGGGCGGCCGTCAGGCCAGGCACCGCTGAGGCGCAGCGGATTGAAGCGGGACCTGGAAGGTGCCCGCCCTCGGAGGGGTCATGGAGTGGAATCTGCGCCATCTGGAGGCCGGTCTTCGGCGCGCCGTCTGGGCCGGCAGCCTGCATGAGGCGCCGCTGTGGCGGCGCACGCTGTTGCGCACGGTACGCATCGGGCTCGTGGTGCTGCGCGACCTGTTCTACGGCCAGCTCAACCTGCGGGCGATGGGCCTGGTCTACACCACGCTGCTGTCATTGGTGCCGCTGCTCGCCCTGAGCTTCTCCGTGCTCAAGGGTTTCGGCGTGCACAACCAGCTCGAGCCGATGCTGCGCCAGTTCCTCCTGCCGCTCGGCGGCCAGGCCGACGTGGCCGTCGACACCGTGCTCGGCTTCATCGAGCGCATGAACGTCGGCGTGCTCGGTGCGGTCGGCCTGGCGTTCCTGCTCTACACGGCCGTGTCACTGGTGCACAAGACCGAGGCGTCGATCAACTTCATCTGGCACGTGCACCATCCGCGCAGCTTCGGCGAGCGCTTCAGCAGCTACGTCACCATCCTGCTGGTCGGTCCCGTTCTGGTGTTCACCGCGATCGGCGTGACCGCAACGGTCACGGGAAGCGAGCAGGTGCAGCAACTCCTCGCACTCGAGCCGCTCGGGCGCCTGTATGCGTTTGCGACGCGGCTGACGCCCTACATTCTGGTGATCGCCGCATTCACCTGCGCCTACCTGTTCCTGCCCAGCACGCGCGTGCGCGTGTCTGCTGCATTGACCGGCGGGGTGGTCGGCGGTGTGCTGTGGCAGACGGCGGGTTGGGCGTTCGCTGGCTTCGTGTCCGGCTCCTCGCGCTACGAGGCGATCTACGCTGGCTTCGCCGTGCTGGTGTTCTTCCTCGTCTGGCTGTACGTGAGCTGGCTGATCCTGCTGCTGGGTGCGAGCGTTGCGTTCTACGTACAGAACCCCCAGTACGTGGTGCTGCAGTCGGGCGAGCCGCGGCTGAGCAATCGCATGCGCGAGCGCGTGGCCCTGCTCCTGATGAGTCTGGTCGCTGCGCGCCATCTGCGGGGCGAATCGCCATGGACCCGCGAGGAACTGGGCGACGCGCTGGGGGTGCCCGCGCACGCGGTCGATGCCGTGCTCGACGCACTGTGCGAGAGCGGCTTCCTCACGGAAGCCGTCGTGCCCGCTTGCTCGTACCTGCCCATGCGCGACCTCGATCGTGTCAACGCGTGGCAGGTCGTGGAAGCGGTTCGGCGCACGGGCGAGGAGGGCTTTCTCAGTCCGGCTCGCGTGCCGGTACCCACGTCGGTCGAGAGCCTGATCCAGCAGGCAGAGGCACACAGCCGTGCCGTGCTCGAGCGGGTGAGCATCAGCGACCTGGGCGCATCACCGCATGTGGAAGCTGCTCTGCGGCAGCATCTGGCGGAGGAGAACGCCTGAGGGTTTCAACCGCGTGCCGGGCGGCGGCGTCCGCGCTGCGCGAGCGTTGTGCCGGACACGGACTTCGGCGTGGCGTGCGCGACCGGTTCGTCCAGGGGCAGGGTGCTTGCCTTCAGAGTCCGCAGCACGAAGCTGGACTTAGAATGGCGAATGCCGGGAATGCGGTACAGGCGCTGGCGCAGAAGCCGTTCGTAGTCGCGTGTATCGCGCACGGCAATGCGGATCAGGTAGTCGTAGTCGCCGGAGATCAGAAAGGCTTCCAGCACCTCGGGAATGTCGTTGAGGGCGCGACCGAAGGCCTCCACCGTCTCGTCGCTGTGACTCTCGAGCGTTACCTGCACGATGACGGTCTCCGCGTAGCCCACCGCGACGGGATCGATGCGCACGGTATAGCCCTGGATCACGCCTTCTGCCTCCATCTTCTTGATGCGCGTCCAGCACGGTGTCGTGGACAGCCCGACCTGGGCGCTGATGTCCTGCAGGCTGGCGCGCGCATCCCGCTGCAGCGTGCCGAGGATGGCGCGATCGAATTTGTCCAGATGCAAGGGAGTTCTCCGGCAAGATAATGAAATTATTCTAGCAGCGTCGCAACAGGCGGAAAACCTGCCCGATAACTGCCCGTCACGCCCGGAAAAAACGAAGCCTTTTCTTGCCTTCGGTTCGTATCATGGCTCCCATGAACGATCGTCTCCTTTCCGCTGCGCTGGAACGCGCACCCGACGCCCGCGCGCACCCGTGCAACGGTGCCCAGGCGCTCATCGATGCCCTCGTCGAATGCGACGTCGATGTCATCTTCGGCTATCCGGGCGGTGCGGTTCTGCCGATCTACGATGCGCTACACGGCGATCAGCGCCTGCGTCACGTGCTGGTGCGCCACGAGCAGGCCGCGGTGCACGCTGCCCAGGGCTATGCGCGCACGAGCGGCCGGCCCGGCGTCGTGCTGGTGACGTCCGGTCCGGGGATGAGCAACACCACCACGGGGTTGCTCGATGCGCTGTCCGACTCGGTGCCGGTGGTCTGCATCAGCGGACAGGTATCCTCCGCGCTGATCGGCAGCGACGCCTTTCAGGAATGTGACGCCCTCGGCATATCTCGTCCGGTGACGAAGTGGAACACGCAGATCCGCTCGGTGGAGGCGGTGCGCGCCAGCGTGTTGCGCGCGTTTGCCATCGCCACGCAGGGCCGCCCAGGACCGGTGCTGGTCGATTTTCCCAAGGACCTGCAACTGGCGGTGGCCGATCGCCAGGACGAGGCGAGCTTTCCGCCCGAGGGGCGGGCAGCGCGCAGGCCCGCGTTGCCGCGCTCCGCTCTGCGCCGCGCGGCATTGCTGATCGGCAACGCGCGCCGCCCGGTGTTCTACGGCGGTGGCGGTCTGATCAACTCCGGAGCCGCGGCATGCGAGACGTTCACCCGCATCGTCCGCGACACTGGCGCGCCGTGCACACTGACGCTGATGGGATTGGGGGCGTTTCCCGCCTCCGACGATGCCTTCCTGGGCATGCTCGGCATGCATGGCACGCTGGAAGCGAACCTGGCGATGCACCACGCCGATCTCGTGGTGTGCGTCGGCGCACGCTTCGACGATCGCGTCACGGGCCGCCTGAATGACTTCTGCCCGAATGCGAGGAAGATTCATCTCGACATCGATCCGGCTTCGATCAACAAGCTGGTGCGCGTCGATGTCCCGCTGGTGGGCGACTGCGGGCAACTCCTGCAAGCGTTGGAGCAGGAACTGCGCGACGTGCCGCGCCAGCCCGGTCAGCTGCATGCCTGGTGGCAGCGCATCGAGCGCTGGCGTGCGCAGCGCTGTCTGGAGTTCGAGCCTTCGCGCGAGGCGATCCTGCCGCAGCAGTTGATGACCGAGCTGCAGGCGCAGCTCGCCGGGCGCGAGGCGGTGGTCGCCACCGACGTCGGCCAGCATCAGATGTGGGCCGCGCAGCACCTGAAGTTCGACCGGCCGTTGCGCTGGCTGACCTCGGGTGGCGCCGGCACGATGGGCTATGGGCTACCCGCTGCCATCGGCGCACAGATCGCGCATCCGCAGCGCACCGTGGTGTGCGTGAGCGGCGATGCCTCGGTGCTGATGAACATCCAGGAGTTGTCGACGGCCGTCCAGCATCGCGCACCGGTGAAGGTCGTGTTGTGCAACAACGGCTACATGGGCATGGTGCGCCAGTGGCAGGAGCTCATCCACGGCGCACGCTACAGCCACAGCTATACCGAGGCGCTGCCCGACTTCGTCGCCGTCGCGCGCGGTTTCGGCTGGGACGCCGAGCGCGTGACCGATCCCGCGCAGCTGGGCGAAGCGCTGGCGCGCTGCCTGAAGTCGGAGCGGCCGTACTTCCTGGACGTCGTTGTTGCGGCGCAGGAGAACTGCTTCCCGATGATCCCGGCAGGTGCCGGCCATCACGAGGTGATGCTCGCGGCGAACACTGTCTACCGAGAGGCGTCTAAGGAAGCGTTGTAAGCGAGCAGACTCGCCGGTGCGCCGATCCGCACACCGGCGTCAACGCGGTGTGCGCCGAATCCAAGGCGCAACATCGCAGAATCGATTCCTACGAGGAGCGATGCATGCAGGCAGTCACCTTGGACGACAAGTACCTCGCCACGAGCGGGCGCATCTACCTGAGCGGTGTTCAGGCGCTGGTGCGCCTGGCCCTGGTCCAGCGCCTGCGCGACCAGGCAGCGGGGCTGAACACCGGCGGATTCGTCTCGGGCTATCGGGGTTCCCCGCTCGGCGGACTGGACGAAGCGTTGTGGAAGGCGAAGAAGCACCTCGGCGCGCATCACGTCAAGTTCGTTCCCGGCGTCAACGAGGAACTGGCAGCAACCGCCGTGTGGGGTACGCAGCAGGTCGGCCTGCTCGGTCCATCGGATTACGACGGCGTCTACGCCATGTGGTACGGCAAGGGTCCGGGAGTGGACCGGTGCGGCGACGTGTTCAAGCACATGAACTTCGCCGGCACTTCGCGCCACGGCGGTGTGCTCCTGGTCGCGGGCGACGACCACAACGCCTATTCGTCCACCCTTCCGCACCAGAGCGACCATCTGTTCTCCGCTTCGATGATTCCCGTGCTGTACCCCTGCGACGTGCAGGAGTACATCGAGCTGGGCCTGCATGGCTGGGCCATGTCGCGCTTCTCCGGCTGTGCGGTCGGGTTCAAGGCGCTCGCCGATACGGTGGAGTCGTCGGCCTCGATCGAAGCCGACCCGTTTGCCCTGAAGATCGTGCTGCCGCCCGGTTTCAAGATGCCCGAAGGCGGTCTCAACGCCCGCTTGTCCAACGATCCGCTCGGCCTGCAGGCGCGCAAGCAGGAAGCGCTGATGCAGGACTACAAGATCTACGCGGCCATCGCCTATGCCCGCGAGAATCGGCTCAACCGCATCACCATCGACTCGCCCGACGCCAAGCTCGGCATCGTCGCGTCCGGCAAGTCGTACATGGACGTGCTCGAGGCGCTCGACGAACTCGGCATCGACGAGTCGAACGCCGGCCAAGTCGGCATCCGCCTGTTCAAGGTCGCCATGCCCTGGCCACTGGAGCCCGACGGCATCCGCGAGTTCTCCAGAGGACTGGAGGAGATCCTGGTGGTGGAGGAAAAGCGCCAGGTCGTCGAGTACCAGCTCAAGGAGCACTTGTACAACTGGGATCCGGACGTGCGTCCGCGCGTCATCGGCAAGTTCGACGAGAAGGGCGAGTGGCTGCATCCGCGTGGACAATGGCTTCTTCCGGCGAAAGGCGACTTCTCCATCGCGCAGATCGCCCGCGTGATCGCCGGCCGGATCGCGCGTTTCCACCAGAGCGATCTGATCAAAGCGCGTCTGGCTTTCCTGGAGGCGAAGGAAGCAGTGCTGGCCAAGGCCGTGAGCACACCGCCCCGGCCGGCCTACTACTGTTCGGGTTGCCCGCACAACCGTTCCACCAAGGTACCCGACGGCAGTTTCGCTTTGGCGGGAATTGGCTGCCACGTCATGGCCACTGCCATCTATCCGGAAAGCAACAAGACCACCACGCAGATGGGCGGAGAGGGTGCGACCTGGATCGGCGCCTCGGCTTTCTCGAACGTGCCGCACGTGTTCGCCAATCTGGGCGATGGCACCTACTTCCACTCCGGGTACCTCGCGATCCGCGCAGCCATCGCGGCCAACGTCAACATCACCTACAAGATCCTCTACAACGACGCCGTGGCGATGACGGGCGGGCAGCCCGTCGACGGCACCGTCTCCGTGCCCATGATTGCGCAGCAGATGGCGGCCGAGGGCGTGCAGCGCATCGCCTTGGTGACCGAGGACCTCGAGCGCTACGCCGACCGCGCGCCGCTTCCCGCGCGCGTGAGCGTGCATCCGCGCGCGGACCTGGAGGCAGTCCAGCGTGAATTGCGCGAGGTCGAGGGGGTGTCCGTCATCATCTACGATCAGACCTGTGCGGCGGAGAAGCGCCGCCGGCGCAAGAAGGGCGCGTTTGCGCAGGCGCCGGCGCGGGTGCTCATCAACGAACAGGTGTGCGAAGGCTGCGGCGACTGCGGCGTGAAGTCCAACTGCGTTTCGATCCTGCCGCTGGAGACCGAGTTCGGCCGCAAGCGCATGATCGACCAGTCCTCGTGCAACCAGGACATAACCTGCGTGGAGGGGTTCTGCCCGAGCTTCGTCAGCGTGGAGGGGGCGACGCTGCGGCGTGCGAAGTCCGCCGCGAACGTCAGCGCCGCTGCCTTCCCGGTCCTCAGTGAACCGGTGGTGCCACCGGTCGGCGAGATTCCGTACAACATCCTCATCACGGGTATCGGCGGCACCGGGGTCATCACCATCGGTGCGCTGCTCGGCATGGCCGCGCACCTGGAGGGCAAGGGCGTGTCGGTCCTCGACATGACCGGCATGTCGCAGAAGAACGGCGCCGTCACCTCGCATGTGCGCATCGCCGACAGGCCTGGTGCCATCCACGCCCAGCGCATCGCGACCGGAGAGGCGGATCTGATCCTCGGCTGCGACATGCTGACCGCTGGGGGAGCGGATGCCATCGCCAAGACGCGTCCCGGCGTGACGGTGGCGGTCATCAACACGCACGAGCAGCCGCCCGGCACGTTCGCCCGCAATGCCGACTGGCAGTTCCCGACTGCCCAGATCCGCGCCCTGATCGACGAGTCGGTCGAGCACCGCGCGCATTACGTGGATGCCACACGTCTGGCCAGCGCGCTGCTGGGCGATGCCATCGCAACCAACCTGTTCATGCTCGGGTTTGCCTTCCAGAAGGGCCTGGTGCCGCTGAGCGAGGCGGCCCTGCTGCGCGCGATCGAACTGAACGCCGTCGCCGTGGACGCGAACAAGCAGGCTTTCCTTTGGGGCCGCCGCGCCGCAGTGGACCTGGACCAGGTGCAGCGCGTAACCGCACCCGCCAAGGCGGTCGTGGTGCAGATGCCGCAAACGCTGGATGCCCTGGTGCGACGTCGCAGCGCCTTCCTCACCCAGTACCAGAACGCCGCCTATGCACGCGATTACGAGACGTTCGTCGAGCGCGTGCGACAGGCGGAGGTGCGGTTGGGCAGGGGCGACGCGCTCGCACGTGCCGTCGCGAAGTCTCTGTTCAAGCTGATGGCCTACAAGGACGAGTACGAGGTGGCGCGGCTCTACACCAGCGGCGCGTTCGAACAGAAGCTGAAGGAGACGTTCGAGGGTGACTTCCGGGTGAGCTTCCATCTCGCGCCGCCGCTGTTGGCCAGGCACGACGCGCAGGGCAATCCAGTCAAGGCTCGCTACGGATCCTGGATGTGGAGCGCCTTTCGGCTTCTCGCCAGGTTCAAGTTCCTGCGCGGGGGAGCGCTCGACCTGTTCGGTCGCACCGAGGAGCGGCGCATGGAGCGACAGCTGATCGCGGACTACCGCACCTCGATCGAGCGTCTCCTCGATCGCTTGCCCGAGGCGGACTACGCGACCGCGGTCGCCCTCGCCGGGATTGCGGAGCAGATGCGCGGCTTCGGCCACGTCAAGCGGGCCAACGTCGAGAAGGCGCGGGCGACGTGGCAGGCACTGGAAGCACAGCTGTTCGTGCCGCCGACCGGGCGAGAGACCCGCCGCAGCGCCTGAGCAGATCAGATGCGGCTCGCCCGCCACGCTGCGGGAGCGGGCTACCGTTTCACGAACGCGCACGTCCCGGCGTGTGCAGCAGAAGGAGAAGACCGATGCGACTCACCATCGCTACGCTGCAAAAGATGCGTGACGAGAACGTCCGCATGACGATGCTGTCCTGTTACGACGCGAGCTTCGCAGGTTTGTGCGAAGCAGCCGGCGTCGAGATCTTCCTCGTCGGCGATTCGCTCGGCATGGTCATGCAGGGCCATGACTCGACGCTGCCCGTGACCATGGAGGACATGCTCTACCACACCCGTTGCGTGGTGCGCGGCAGCCAGAAGGCACTGGTGGTGGGCGATCTACCGTTCGGCAGCTATCAACGCAGCCCGGGCCAGGCGTTCGACAACGCAGCGCGACTGATGTCCGCAGGCGCCGGTATCGTGAAGCTGGAGGGTGGTGCGATCATGGCCGACACTGTCGCGTTCCTGGTCGCGCGCGGCATCCCGGTCATGGGACACCTGGGCTTGACGCCGCAGTCGGTTCACACACTGGGCGGCTATCGCGTGCAGGGCAGGACGGACGCCGCCGCCCAGCGCATTCTGGACGACGCGAAGTTGCTGCAGGATGCCGGCGCTGCGGCCTTGGTGCTCGAATGTGTGCCGGTCGGACTGGGCAAGCAGATCACCGACGCGCTGCGCATTCCCACGATCGGCATCGGGGCGGGTCCGCACTGCTCCGGCCAGATCCTCATCTTGCACGACATGCTCGACATCTATCCGGGCAAGAAGGCGAAGTTCGTGAAGAACTACATGCAAGGGTCGTCGTCGGTGCAGGAGGCGGTCGAACGCTTCGTTCGGGAAGTGAAGGAAGGCAGTTTCCCCACGCCGGAGTACTGCTTCGCCTGAGCCGGCGCGTGCCGGATGCCGAATCCTGCTAGGCGACGTCCGGGTCGCCTCGCTGGACCAATTCCGCGCGCGTCAGCCCGAGCAGGCCGATCAACTCCTCGTGCAGTTCGAACCACACGGTATGGTAGCTGTCTGCCAGCACCCCCGCGACGTGGCTGTGATCGCCCGCGGCGACGCGCGCCGGGGCGCGCTCCAGGCGCATGCCGTAGTGGGCCAGCCGCGGCGCCAGCGCTGCGAGCCGCTGCATCAGCCCTTTCGACTGGGCGTGCGTCCGGGCGAGATCCTCGAGCACCTGTGCATCGTATCCGGCGTCACCGTGATCGTTGCGTAGGCCGTCCTGCTTCACCTGCCATGCCGTCATGATGCGCTTGATCGCCGTGTTCAGCGGCAGGAATTCGTCGTAGAGCGATCGTATGGCGCTGGGGTCGAGGCGGCCGCGCTCCGTGGCAAGGAGTCGCTGCAGCCGTTCGCGCCCGCCGGGTGTCAGTCGCAGCGGCCGCGCCGGATCGCTGCACAAGCCCTGATCGAACAAGACTGCGCAGTGTGCCGCGACCGACGGCGCAGGCAGTGCAAGTGCCTCGGCGAGCATGGCGAGTCCGGGGCGACCCTTGAGGGCGATGAGACGCAGGAGCGTGAACTCGGCGTCATCTCCGCCGAGCGGCAAGTGTTCCTGGGGCGATGGCAATGCGCCGGGTGCGGCCGTGCCCAGCGCCAGGCAGGCGAGCAGGGCGGGCAGGCGATGGCGCACCACCAGCCCCTGCACGCCAGCCGCCACGGCGGCATGGACGGCCTCGTCTGTCTCCAGCACTGTGCCTCGCAGCACGATGCCCGGGCGCAGGGCTGCACGCCAGCCGTCGTTCAGCGGGTCCAGGTCCACCGTTTCCGGCGGGGCCTCCTGAGGCCGCAGCAGTTGCACGGAGACCAGTGGCAGTCCCCATTGGATGAGGGTGCGTACGTCAGCGCTCGAGCCCTCGTCGCTGCGGTCCACTGCCAGATCTCCACGCCAGATGCGGCCCGTCGCACCGTCCAGCGTCACCTGCGTACCGACGAGCGAACCCAGGCTGCCGGGACCGCAACCCACCACGCAGGGGCGGCCCAGCTCGCGGCACACCACCGCGGCATGGGAAGTGGATCCGCCTTCCTCCGTCATCAGGCCCGCGGCGGCAAGGATACCGGGGAGATCCTCGGGGCTGGTGTTCGGGCGCGCGAGAATCGTCGCTTCGCCTCGGTGTGCGCGCGCTTCCGCTTCGGCCGGATCCATGACCACGAGACCGGTCGCCACGCCAGGACAGGCGGGCTCGCCGGACGCATCGGGCGAACGGGCTTCGGCAGACGGCAGCAACTGCAGCGAGGGCAGCTGGCGGACCTGCTCCGCAGTCAAGCGCCGCACTGCCTCCTCGCGCGACACGAGGCCCTCTTCAACGAACGCAACGGCGGCGCGCACGGCCGCCTGCGGTGAGCGCTTCGCCGTGCGCGTCTGCAGCAGCCACAGCCGCCCGGACTCCACGGTGTACTCGATGTCCTGGATGTCGCGTGCATCGCGCTCGAGCGTCGCTGCCGCCGCCATCAGCTGGGTGAACACATCAGGCATCTGCCTGCGCAGGGCTTTCACCGGAAGTGGTGTGCGTGCGCCCGACACCACGTCCTCGCCCTGGGCGCCTGGCAGCCACTCCCCCCACGCCGGCGGTTCACCGTCGATCGGACTGCGCGAGAACAGGACGCCCGTCCCCGAGCGAGCATCGGCATTGCCGAAGACCATCGCCTGGATGGTGACGGCGGTACCATCGTCGTCCGACAGGCCGCGGCGGCGGCGGTAGGCCTGGGCACGCGGGGAGTGCCAGGACCCGAACACGGCCGCAACCGCAGCGCGCAGCTGTACCCAGGGGTCCTCGGGAACCGCGTCCAGGCGCCCGGCCAGCACGACCTTTCGATATTGCTCGACGAACCGGCTGCGCGTATCGCGTGCATGTGCCGGGTTCGCGTGCTCGCGCGCGAGCGACGCCTCGACCGCATCGTTGATGCCCAGGTCGAGGACGGTGTCCATCATGCCGGGCATGCTGTGCGCAGCGCCGGATCGGACCGACACGAGCAGCGGGCGATGCTGGGCTCCGAACTGGCGTCCGCTGCGTGCCTCGAGCGCGTGGACCTGAGCGACGACATGGGCCCACAGGCTGTCGTCGAGCACGTGGCCCTGCGCAAAGAACGCGCGACAGGCATGGGTGGTCACGGCAAAGGCGGGTGGCACGGGCAGGCCGAGTGCGGCCATCCGGTTCACTCCCCACGCCTTCGAACCGAGCACGTCCTTGTCGAGGTGCGACCGGCCATCCAGTGCCACGACCAGGGGCGGCCTGCCCTCCGGGGCATCGCGTCTCACGCCTGCGCACCCTCCACCATCAATGAATCGTCACCACGCCCGAATGGCCGTTCACCGTGACGGTCGCGCCCTGGGCAATGCGCTGGGTGGCACCGAGGACCGATACCACTGCGGGAATGCCCAGTTCGCGTGCCACGATTGCCGCATGCGAGATGGTTGCGCCGGTTTCGACCACGACCGCGCCGGCCGTGAGGAACAGAGGTCCCCAGGACGAATCCGTGATCGGTGCGACGATGACCTCGCCCGGCTCCAGCTCGCTTTCCTCGTCGAGAGAGCGGATCACGCGGGCTCGTCCGGTGTGCAGCCCGGGCGATACGCCCATGCCGCTGAGCTGTTCGCGCCCCGACGCGGCACGACCCGCGGCCGTGGATTTGCGAGGAACGAAGGCGGATAGCGGCGGGGCCTGGTTCTCGAAGACGAACGGCGGCTCGCGCGAAATGAGATCGGCGAGCTGCGCGGCGCGCTCGGCGACAAGCCCGGCATGACTGGCGGGATCGGCGAGGAAGCCATCCAGTTCGTCGTCGTTGAGCAGCAGCACGTGATCCCACTGCCGGAGCTGGCCACGCTGCACCAAGCGCTGTCCGAGCGTGCGGATGACGTCGCGCATGTGGTCGATGATCAAGGTGCAGTGCATCTTGCTGCGCTCGCGCGCGGCGAGATAGTTGCCGGCCTGATGTGCGGCGGCGAGAAACTGGGACTGCGCCGCCGAGCCGGAGGGAAGACATGCCGCGATGCGCTCGATCGCCGCTGCCCGAAGGGCGCGCAGCCGGGCAGTGCGTAATGCCGGGTCCGCGCTATCGGGTGCCGTGCGCAGGCGGTCGAGCATGCGCAGAGCGATAGCCGGGTCGCTGCGATAGGTTGGCGAGCGGAAATCCCAAACGCTGGGACCGATGAATCCCCAGTCCTGCAGAAAGCGGCTCCACTGGGAAAGGAACAGCGCAACCGATGGATCGTGCCAGGCGTGCATGCGCTCGACCAAGGCGTCCACGCCGGCGTCGAAGGCCGCGGATACCGCGGGAATCGCACGCACCGTGCGAGACAGCCGCCACAATTCCAGAGAATGATCCGCCGAATCCACCTCGCCCACCGCCGCGGTGACCTGCGAGGTCAGTTCGGACGTTCCCGTGGCGGCCGCGGTCTGCGCGATGACGCTGGCGAGCACGTTCGCCCCGTAGGTATTGAGCACGTGCCGCTTGAATCCCAGTCGCACCTCGCCTGCCAGCGATCGAAAGTAGTCGAGCAGTTGGATGTCCGAAAGAATGCTCAGTTGGGGCTGCCGCGCAAGCAGGGCGTCCAAGCGGCCCCGGTCGGCGTCGGTCGTCGGCATGGCGTCGGTGGTGAACAGCATCTGCAGCCAGGTGGCCGCCGCGGCGCTACGGGCGGCGTTCTCGTCGCGGGGATCGGGTCGGTATGGCGGAGCACCTGGGTAGTCCCCGAAGAACGATCTATCCATGGCCTCCACCGTCAGGCCCGGGATGCGCACGGCCATCACACGCGTGACCGACATGTTGATGTAGATGTAGCCGCCGAAGCAGGCGACCACCTCGGGCTGTCCCGCCGGCCCGAAGTCATCGGGCGCGAACACGCCCATCTCGTAGAAGGCCTCCCGCCACCCAGGCTCGAACGCGTACCGCCCGAGCAGGCTCCAGGTCAGCGGCGAAGCCGCCTGGACGAAGACTTCGCCGACATTTCCGCGTGTCCAGACCGGATAGCGCGCGCTCGGCTCGTCATCGCACACCCAGATTTTCTGGCTCATCGGAGACCCCTCTGGTCCGGTCCCGGCGCATGCTGCCGGATGCAGGCATGATGCGCGCAAGCGCCCACTGTAGCTTGATCGGCGTCAACTCGACACGGCGCAGCGCGCACTTCAATCCAAGCTGTAGTAGTTTCCACTGCTGAAGGAGAGCCGATGACGGCCGAGACAGGGATGAGCCTGCGATTCCTGGGTGCGACGGGCACCGTGACCGGGTCGAAGTATCTGCTGAGCGGTTACGGGCGGCGGATCCTGGTCGACTGCGGCCTGTTCCAGGGTTTCAAGCAGCTGCGTCTGCGCAACTGGGCGCAGTTACCCGTCGATCCCGCAGGGATCGACGCGGTCATCTTGACGCACGCGCACCTCGACCACAGCGGCTACCTTCCGCTGCTGGCCTGCAACGGCTTCCGCGGCCCGGTCTACTGCACGCCGGCGACACGGGATCTGTGCGGCATCCTGCTGCCCGACAGCGGCTACCTGCAGGAGGAGGATGCGCGCTACGCGAACAAGCGCGGCTTTTCGAAGCACAAGCCCGCGTTGCCGCTATACACGGAAGCCGATGCGCGGCGCAGCCTGGAACTGCTGCAGACGGTCAACTACCACCAGCACGTGGACCTGGGCCAGGGCCTGGGTTTCGAGTTCCGCCGCGCCGGACACATCATCGGTGCGGCGATGGTGCGGCTGCGCGCACCGCGCGGCGAGATGCTCTTCAGCGGGGATCTCGGCAGGCCGCGCGACGACGTCATGCGGCCGCCCGAGCGCGGCCATCACGCGGACGTCCTCGTGCTGGAATCGACGTACGGGGATCGCGAGCACAGCGCGGAGGATGCGGGCGACGCGCTGGCTGCGATCGTGCACCGCACGAGCGCACGTGGTGGAATCGTGCTGGTCCCGGCCTTCGCCGTAGGCCGCACGCAGACCCTTCTCCATCTGATCTGGAAGCTGAAGTCGACTGGGCGCATCCCGGACCTGCCGGTGTTCCTGAACAGCCCGATGGCGGTGGACGCCACGCGCATCTTTCAGGCGCACCTGGGGGAGCATCGCCTGTCCCCGCAGGAGTGCGAGGCCACCTGTCACGTTGCGCGCTTCGTGAACTCGATCGAGGAGTCGATCGCGCTCAATTCGCTGCGCGAGCCTGCGATCATCGTGGCAGCCAGTGGCATGGCCACCGGCGGCAGGGTCTTGCATCATCTCAAGGCGCTTGCGCCCGATGCGCGCAACACCATCCTGTTCTCGGGCTACCAGGCGGGCGGCACGCGCGGCGCGAACCTGTTGTCGGGCGCACGCACCGTGCGTATTCACGGTCAGGACATCGCGGTCAACGCGCAAGTGGACATGCTGGACATGCTCTCCGCGCACGCCGACGCATCCGAGACGCTGGAATGGCTGGGCAGCTTCGAGCACGCCCCGGGCAAAGTCTTCATCACCCATGGAGAGCCTGCCGCCGCCGATGCGCTGCGCCAGCGTATCGAGCGCGCCCGGGGCTGGATCTGCGAGGTGCCGGACTACCTCGAGGAGGTCGCGCTGCCGCTGTAACCGGGCGAGTCGAACATCGCCTGTTCCCGTCGCAACCGGGCATCGCCCCACGCAGCTTCCCAGTCGTTGCCGGTGAAGTCGCGCACGCTGCCGTCGGGATCGAAGAAGCGATTGGGGATCTGGAACATTCCCAGGATGAGCGCCCCTGCCGGCCCCGCCCATGCCTCGTGTCGGCTGCCGGCGGGGCGCCAGACGAAGTCTCCGGTTGCGCATTCGCCTTCGGGGCACACCAGGCTGCCTTCGAGCACGAACGTCTGTTCGATCTGCACATGCTCGTGATCGGGTAGCCGCGCGCCGGGCGCCATGCGCATCAGCATGGTGAGCAGCCCGCTGTCGCGCTCGAGCAGCAGGACCTTGGACTCGCAGCCGGGATAGCGCGCACTGGCGATCCACGGCAAGGCAGCGACGTCGACGAAGCGCGAGGCAAGTGCAGGCAGCGCTGCGTGCGCGGGGATGTTGGGTGTGACGGCGCTCATCGTTCGGCTCCCACGGATGCGGCGATGGTGTCGATGGTTCGGGTGGATTCGCGGTTTCGCACGCTGCGCATCAGGGGGAGCGATCGAACAAGCGCAGAAGCTGCTGCGCGAGCGCGTGCGGCTGCTCTTCCGGGATGAAATGTCCGGACTCGTCGATCACCACGCCCTCGACGTCAGTGGCAATTTCACGCAGCGACAGTTCCGGTTCCCGTGCGCGCCCGCGCGCCTCGGTGCGGCCACCGCCCACGGCCAGCACCGGCATACGCAGGCGGAAGCCCAACTCGAACAGGGCGCGGTTGTCGGCGATGATGCGCGGGATGTTGCGGTACAGGGCGAAGCCGGCGCGCATCGCCCCGGGTTGCATGTACGTGCGTACGTATTCGTCGATGTCCGCCTCGTCGATGGCGCCCGGCTGCCAGGAGAACTCGCGATAGAACCACTGCAGGTACTCGCGTTCGCGTCCGGCGATCAGGGCCTCGGGCAGGTCGGGCGTCATGTGGAAGGCATGGTGCCAGCGCCGGCCGCCCTGCGACAGGTCGGGGCCGATGCCCGGGACGGTGACGTCTAGGATCGCGAGCGAGCGCACTGCCTGCGGGTGCCGGCAGGCGAGCGCGAAGGCGGTCGGCCCGCCCCAGTCGTGTCCCGCCAGGTGAAAGCGGGAAATGCCGAGGTGCTCGATCACCAGTTCCCCCACGTCCGCGCCCAGCGTCTGGCTGTCGTAGCCCTCGAGCGGACGGCTGGAGTCCCCGAGGCCGCGCAGGTCGGGGGCAATGACACGGTGTCGGGCGGCCAGGAGCGGAATCACCCGGCGCCACGCGTGCCACGTCTGCGGCCAGCCATGCAGCAGGACGACGGGATCTCCCGTGCCGGCGGTGACGTAATGCATGACCAGCCCGGACAGGCGTGCGTGCGCATGCGTGACAGTGAACTCGGCCAACCGGGTCCCTCCCTGGACTGCAGGGCAAGTGTAGCAGCGCGGCAGGTGCGCGCCGGATGCACGAGGCGGCCAGCGCGGCGCCAGTGCACTGGCAGCCCGGTGCAGGATTGGGTAGTGTGCGAGGCGTTCGGCGCCCGTCGCCGATCCACAACGAGACAATGCACCGGACCGCGCCCTCCACGGGTCGGGGGGGTTCGCCAGGCCGAAGGGGGAGGATGGTCATGAACGACGTCGGTACGGGCACGGCGGCGCTGGAGCGGCGCACGATACGCAAGGTGTCGTGGCGGTTGCTGCCCTTGATCGTCGTGAGCTACCTGATCGCCTACATCGACCGCACCAACGTCGCCTTCGCCGCGCTGACGATGAACCAGGACGTCGGCCTGAGCAGCTTCGTCTACGGTCTGGGTGCGGGCATCTTCTTCATCGGCTATGCGCTGTTCGAGGTGCCGAGCAACATCGTCCTGGAGCGGGTCGGGGCGCGTCGCTGGATCGCACGCATCATGTTCACCTGGGGAATCGTCTCGGGGATGATGGCGCTGGTCGAGGGGCCGGTGAGCTTTCTGGTGCTGCGCTTCCTGCTCGGCGTGGCCGAAGCCGGATTCTTCCCGGGCATCATCTACTACCTGAGCTGCTGGTTCCCTGCGGCCTACCGGGCGCGCGTGATCTCGACCCTGTTCATCGCCGTGCCGCTGTCGAACGCGGTCGCGTCGCTGGTCTCCGGCGCGATCCTCGAGATGGATGGCATCCTCGGACTGCGAGGCTGGCAGTGGCTATTCATCCTCGAGGCCATGCCGGCGGTGCTGCTCTCGCTGGTCGTACTGCGAAACATGACCGACCGGCCCGCCGATGCGGGGTGGCTGCGCTCCGACGAACGGACCTGGCTGCAGGCCACCCTGCGTGCGGAGCGGACCCGCGTCGAAGGTCACGGCGGCACCCGCACGATCTGGCAGGCGCTCACCGACCGGCGCGTGCTCGCGCTGTCGGCGATCTATCTCTTCAGCGTCACCGCCGGGTACGGCATAACGTTCTTCCTGCCCCAGATCATCAAGCAGCTCGGACACTCGAATCTGATGACCGGCGTGCTGACTGCCATCCCCTACACCGTGGGCGTGATCGGTTTGCTGGCCTGGGGACATTCCTCGGACAGGAACAACGAGCGGCGCTGGCACCTCATTGCCGCCCTCACGGTCTCCGCACTCGGTCTGATCGGCCTCGCGTGGGTGGGCGCCTCGTACTGGGCGCTGCTGGCCATGTCCGTCGTGGCGGTCGGGGCCTACGGTTCGCGGCCCTCGTTCTGGCCGCTGCCTTCCATGTTTCTCACCGGGGCTGCGGCCGCGAGCGGAATCGCTCTCATCAACTCACTGGGCAACCTCGGCGGCTATGTGGGCCCCTTCATCGTCGGCTGGCTCAGGCAGAGCAGCGGCGGCTTCGACCTCGCGCTCTATTTTCTCGCGGCCTGCGCCTCGCTCTCGGCCATCGTGACCTACCTGACCACCCGTAGCTTCGTCGCCCACAAGTAGCGCATGGATCGCCTTCTCGTCTGCCTGTGCTTCCTGGCGCTGACCGGATGTGCCGGCCTGCAGCCGCGTCCGCCGCTGCCCGCAGAGGCGGCACGGCCGATCGCATCCGATACCGAACTCGACCGCCGCATTGGCGCGCTCGAGTCGAGGCACCCCGGCGCATCCGGCTTCCGGCTGGTGAGCGAAGGCAGCGAGGCGTTCGTGTTGCGGGCGGGCACCGCGATGCTCGCCGAGCGCAGCCTGGACGTTCAGACCTACATCTGGCATGCCGATCTGACCGGCATCGCGCTCGCGGACAAGATCCTCGCTGCCGCCGATCGCGGCGTGCGCGTGCGTCTGCTGGTGGACGACATGAGTGCGCGCGGCAACCACTACAGCTTCGCGGCCCTCGACGCGCATCCCCACATCGAGGTGCGCCTGTTCAATCCATTCCAGTCGCGTGCCGGCCGGCTGCGCTTCATGCTGGAGGCGCTCGGAGACTTCAAGCGCATCAACCGGCGGATGCACAACAAGAGCTGGATCGCCGACAACCGCATCGCCCTGGTCGGCGGACGCAACCTGGGCGACGAATACTTCAACGCGAGCGAGCAGGTCAACTTCGTGGATCTGGACTTCGTGATGATCGGTCCGATCGTTCGCGAGGTGTCGGCTTCCTTCGACCGCTACTGGAACTCCGAGGCCGCCTATCCCGTGCGTCTGCTCGCACCCAGGGATGTCACCCCACGGGCGCTCGATGCGCTGCGAGCGGGCATGATGCCTCGGGCCGAGGAGGCGCGGCGTTCACGCTACGCCGAGTCTCTGGCTGCCGACGAGAACGTGCGCAAGCTCGTCGAGGGTGAGGTTTCGATCGATTGGGCGTCGACGTATCGGTTTGTCGCGGACGATCCGCTCAAGGCGTCACGGCGCGCGAAGACCGCATCGCAGGTGTTGGAAGCGCTCGGTCCAATGATGCGCGGGGCCCGGCAGTGCGTTAACGTCATCTCACCTTACTTCGTGCCGGGCAAGCAGGGCGCCGATGCGCTGTTGGAACTCGCTGCAGCGGATGTCGAAGTGAACGTGCTGACCAACTCGCTCGCTGCCAACGACGTGGCCGCCGTATATGGGGGCTACTCCAGATGGCGCAGGCCGCTGCTCGAGGGTGGTGTGAATCTGTGGGAGCTCAAGCCGGTGCGCGGCGTCATGGCCCGGTCGAGCCTGTTCGGTTCCTCGGGAGCGAGTCTGCACACGAAGGCGCTCATGGTGGACGGTGAGCGGGTGTTCGTCGGCAGCTACAACCTGGATCCACGCTCGACCTCGTTGAACACCGAGCAGGGCGTCTTCGTCGAGGATGCGCACATCGCTGCCGAACTGGATGGCCTGTTCCGGCTGGAGACCGCTCCGGCGCGCGCGTGGCGCGTCACGCTCGACGCCGAGAAGCTGCGCTGGAGCGATGGCGATGCCGTGCACGAAGGCACCCCCGACGCTTCATTCGCACGGAAGCTCCAGGCGTGGTTGGCGCGCATGCTGCGGATCGACGCGCAGCTGTGAACCACTGGTCGGCGGTGCGCCTGGGGCGGGCCGACGCATCCGTGCTGACGCGGGTGGATCTGGGCTGGACTCTGCTGTGGCCGCACCGGCAGAATGCGGTGCCCGGATGAACGCCATCGAGGACGCACGATGTACATGCCAGCACATTTCGTCGAGGATCGGCCTGAGAAGTTGCGTCGCCTGATCGAGCACAACCCGCTCGGTGCGCTCGTCCGGCATGGGACAGCGGGTCTGGATGCCGATCACCTTCCATTCGAACTGGATGGCCACGCAGCACAGGGCGGTCGGCTGCGTGCGCACGTGGCGCGAGCCAACCCGATCTGTGCGGAGGTCGCGGACGGCGCGGACGTGCTGGTCATATTCCGCGCGGGCGACGCCTACGTTTCGCCCAACTGGTATCCGAGCAAGCACGAGCACCACAGACAGGTGCCGACGTGGAACTACGAGGTCGTGCACGTGCATGGGCGGCTGCGCATACGCGATGACGAAAAGTACGTGCGCGGGCTGGTGGCCCGGCTCACCCGAACGCAAGAGGAGCGGATCGATGCCGGCAAGGCATGGCGCATGTCGGACGCACCGCGAGACTATATCGATGCCATGGTCAAGGCGGTAGTCGGGATCGAGGTGGAGATCACGCGTGTCGAGGGCAAGTCGAAGGTCGGCCAGAACCGCGAGGTGCGCGATCGACTGGGTGCTGCCGACGCGCTTGCCGAGCGCGGTCAGCACGAACTCGCGAGGGCCATGCGCAACCGCTAGCGCTAGGGTTCGAGCCGGCGGCCCGGGCGGTTTGCATCGAGCGCGTTTTTTGCGTACGATTCGCGCTCTGCCCGAGAATATCTCGGATGTTCATCTGCTGGTTGGAGAGGACGCCATGACAAGCGACGCCCTGTTCCAATTGGGGATGGTTTCAGTCCGTCTGAGCACCTCCCAAACGGAAACCTCGACTCGAGGCGCCTCGGCAAGCCGGAGCGCCTTGCTGCCGCGTGCGCGCGCGCGCCGCACGGTGCCTGTGAAGTGCCTTCCGACCGACCCGCACGGGATCTCGGAAATCGAGGTTCTGCCGCGTTCCTGCCTGCACCACGCCCGGTGCTACGCCGCTCTGCTGCGCAGCCAGCGGCCTTCCTGAAAGATCCCCTGAACGGGTTGTGATTCTTTTTCCGGTGTGGCCCTCGAGGCACATCGGGATCGGACCATTTCATACCGCAGCGGCGCACGCGCCCGTCTGCGTCGGGATTCATGGTGCAAACGCCTTACTACCTCATCGACAAAGCCCGCCTGCTTGCCAACCTGCAGCGCGTGGACGCACTTCGCCGCGAGTCGGGCGCGAAGGTCGTGCTTGCGCTGAAGTGCTTCGCGACATGGGCGGTGTTCGACCTGATGCGCGAGTTCATGGATGGCACCACGGCGTCGTCGCTGTATGAAGTCCGGCTGGGCAAGGAGAAGTTCGGCGGGGAGACGCATGCCTATAGCGTGGCCTATGCAGACCACGAGATCGACGAAGTGGCCGTTCATGCCGACAAGGTCATCTTCAACAGCCTCGGGCAACTCGAACGCTATGCCGGGCGCACTGGCGGGAAGCCGCTGGGCCTGCGCCTGAACCCTGGTGTCAGTTCGTCGAGCTTCGATCTGGCCGATCCGGCGCGTCCGTTCAGCCGCCTCGGCGAGAGCGATCCGGTCCGCGTGGCCGCCGCGCTCCCGCGCATCGATGGCTTCATGATCCACAACAACTGCGAGAACCGCAGCTTCGATCGCTTCGATGCCATGTTGACCCAGATCGAAGCGCGCTTCGGTGCGCTGTTCGAGCAGGTCGACTGGGTCAGCCTGGGGGGCGGCATCCACTTCACCGCACCGGACTACCCGCTGTCCGCCTTGTGCGCGCGGCTGCGGGACTTCGCGGCACGCCATCGTGTGCAGGTCTACCTGGAACCGGGCGAGGCTGTCGTCACCGAATGCGCAAGCCTGGAAGTCTCGGTGCTGGACACGCTGCACAACGGAAAGCCTCTCGTCATCGTCGATGCCTCGACCGAGGCGCACATGCTCGACCTGCTCATCTATCGCGAGCGCGCGCGCATCGAGCCTGACGCCGGCCCGCACCGTTATCTCGTGTGTGGCCGCTCATGCCTTGCGGGAGACATCTTCGGCGAGTTCGATTTCCCCGAACCCCTGCGAGCCGGCAGCCGGATCTCCCTCTGCAATGCAGCCGGCTACACCATGGTCAAGAAGAACTGGTTCAACGGCCTGACCATGCCGTCCATCGTCGTCCGGGAGCTGGACGGCAGCGAGCGCCTGGTGCGGCAGTTCACGTACCAGGACTTCGTCAACAGCCTTTCTTGAGCGTTCGACAGAGGCAAAGACAGAGGAAGCGAAATCGGAATGAAGCGGAACATCCTCATCATCGGCGCCGGCGGCGTCGCGCACGTGGCAGCCCACAAGATTGCCTGGAGCGGGCAGCTCAGCAACGTCCACATCGCCTCGCGCACACTACGCAAGGCCGATGCGATCGTGGAGTCGATCCGCGCCAGGAGCAGCGGTCCGCTGACTGCCTCGCTGGAAACCCACGTGCTCGATGCGCTCGACGTCGCGGCCACCGAGGAGCTGATCCGCGCCACCGGCGCCGGCATCGTGCTCAACCTGGGCTCGGCCTTTCTCAACATGCCTGTATTGCAGGCGTGCCTGCACACCGGCGCGGCCTACATCGATACTGCGATTCACGAGGATCCGTCGAAGGTCTGCGAGACGCCGCCGTGGTACGGGAACTACGAGTGGAAGCGCCGTGAGGCGTGCGAGCAGGCCGGCGTCACGGCGATCCTCGGCGCCGGCTTCGATCCCGGCGTGGTCAATGCCTACGCCCGCCTCGCCGTGGACGAGTACTTCGACCGGGTCGACTCGATCGACATCATCGACGTCAACGCCGGCAGCCATGGCCGCTATTTCGCGACCAACTTCGACCCGGAGGTGAACTTCCGCGAGTTCACCGGCGTGGTCTGGTACTGGCAAGGCAGGCAATGGCGTCAAGCACGCATGTTCGAACGCCGCCGCGAGTGGGATCTGCCGGAAGTCGGCCTGCGTGCGACGTACCTGACCGGCCACGACGAACTGCACTCGCTGTCGCAGCATCTGGACGTGCCCGACATCCGGTTCTGGATGGGATTCGGGGATCACTACATCAACGTGTTCACCGTGCTCAAGAACCTCGGCCTGTTGTCCGAGCAACCGGTGCGCACCGCCGAGGGCGACGAGGTGGTGCCCCTGAAGGTGGTCAAGGCGGTGCTGCCCGATCCGTCCTCTCTGGCGCCGGGCTACACGGGCAAGACCTGCATCGGCGATCTCGTGCGCGGCGTCAAGGACGGCAAGCCGCGGGAGATCTTCATCTACAACGTCGCCGATCATGTCCACTGCTACCGCGACGTCGGGAGCCAGGCGATTGCCTATAC